>PBNW01000042.1 GCA_002723255.1 Pelagibacterium sp.
CCCAGGTGGGTCAATTTTAAGTCGGCGCTAGTGGGTCAGTATTACTCCGGCGGTGACATCGATGATTCATGTGTTCGTGGCGGCCATCATTCTTGATCGCATTAACCACTTTTTTTACGTCTTGAACGCTATCTTTGTGTGCAACCAGTACGGCATCTTTCGTCTCCACTACCACTAGGTTCTCAACACCAACCGTAGCCACCAATTTATGATCGGCATGAATGAAACTATTGGCCGTATTGTGGGCAAGTACATCGCCTTTGCTTACATTACCACTTTTATCTTTCTCGCCGAGATCCCATAACGCAGACCAAGAGCCAATATCGCTCCAGCCGGCGTCTAGTGGCAAAACAGCTGCAGAATCTGTCTTTTCCATCACCGCGTAGTCGATAGACTCATCTGGGCAAGCAGCGAATTCACCAGCATGTACACGCTGAAAATCTAGGTCAGCGCTCCCTAGCTCCAAAGCCTTCTGGCAAGCGTCCAACATCTTTGGCTGAAACTTAGCCAGCGCTTGCAGGTATACGCTAGCCCTGAACATGAACATGCCACTGTTCCAGTAGTAATCTCCGTTTTCCAAGTACTGCTCTGCCGTTTCGGAATCAGGCTTTTCGACGAACCTTGTAACACTGAACCCAATATCGCCTAGTTTGCCTCCTCTCTGAATGTAGCCATAACCGGTCTCTGCATGTTTGGGAACTATTCCAAAGGTTACCAGTTTATCTTGCTCAGCTAAGACCTTTGCCTTCATCACCGCATCCTGAAACGCCTTTTCGTCGTCAATGTAATGGTCAGCAGCAAGTATGAGCAGAGTTGGGTCTTCACCATGCTTCTTGGCATTCAGTGCAGCCAGAGCTATAGCTGGTGCGGTATTCCGCCCAACCGGCTCTAGCAAAATACTAGCATTTTCCACACTGGCCTGGCGGACTTGTTCGGCAACAATGAAACGATGTTCGTCGTTGCAGATAACTAATGGTGCTGTCACATCTAGGCCATTCAAGCGGGCCAGCGTTTGCTGTAACAAAGTTTTGTCACCACAAAGTTTTAAAAACTGTTTGGGATTCAACTGCCGAGATAGCGGCCAAAGCCTAGTACCGCTGCCGCCAGCCATTATTACGGGCATGATCATGGTTATAACTCTTTTCAGTCAGAATGGCGGAATAATTAAACCGTTTAGGAATAGGAGGAAATTAGAGCCGGAGCCTTTTCGGATTTTCCAAAAACCACTGGTAGGTCTGCGTCAAACCAATCTCCAACGAAATATTCGCCTCCCACCCCAACGCTTTCAACCGGCTAACATCCATCAATTTACGCGGCGTACCGTCCGGCTTGCTGGTATCAAACACCAATTCACCGTCAAACCCAACCACTCGTTTCATGGTCTCTGCAAGCTCTCGAATGGTGCAATCCACACCCGTTCCCACGTTTATGTGTGAAAGCGTCGGCTGGGTATTGGCCCGGTAGGTTTCGTTATCCAAGTTCATTACATATATGCTGGCGGCAGCCATATCGTCTACGTGCAAAAATTCCCGCATGGGCTTACCACTGCCCCACACCACCACTTCGCTGGCACGGTCTTTTTTGGCTTCATGAAAGCGGCGCATCATGGCGGGAATTACGTGGCTGTTTTCGGGATGGAAATTGTCGTTCTGTCCGTAGAGGTTGGTGGGCATTACGCTGCGATAATCGCGACCATACTGGCGATTGTAGCTTTCACACAGTTTAATGCCGGCGATTTTTGCAATGGCATAAGGCTCATTGGTTGGTTCGAGCCGTCCAGTTAACAATGCATCTTCTTTCATGGGCTGTTCGGCCATTTTCGGGTAGATACATGATGAGCCCAGGAACAATAGCTTTTGTACACCGGCCACGCACGCGGCATGGATAATGTTAGCTTCAATCATCAAGTTTTCGTAGATGAACTCCGCCGGGTAAGTGTTGTTGGCGTGAATGCCGCCTACTTTGGCGGCGGCCAAGTATACCTGTTGGATATTTTCCTGTTCAAAGAATTGCTGAACAGCCTTCTGGTCCAGCAGGTTTAGTTGGGTACGGTCACGAATGACTAGTTCGATTGCTTGGTTCTGTTCCAACTGGCGAACCAGCGCGGACCCGACCATGCCTTTGTGTCCGGCTACGAAGATGCGCTCTTTGATCATAACCAATTAATTCTCCACCGAAACCGGAATTCCATAACCATGCTTCTTCAGCAACGCGTGTCGTTTGGCGGTGTGGAGATCCTCGGCGACCATTTCGGCACACATTTCCTGTGTGGTGATTTCAGGCGTCCAGCCGAGTTTTTCCTTGGCTTTAGAGGGATCACCCAGCAGGGTTTCGACTTCCGCTGGTCGGAAATAGCGAGGGTCTACTCGAACAACCACATCGTCCACATTTAGCGCAGGTGCGTTATCGCCTTCAATGCACTCCACAATAGCGACCTCATCAACGCCTTGCCCTTCAAAACGCAGGGTTACGCCCAGTTCCTTGGCGGACCATTCAACAAACTGGCGTACGGAGTATTGCTTTCCAGTCGCAATTACGAAATCTTCCGGATGTTCCTGCTGCAACATCATCCACTGCATCCGCACATAGTCTTTGGCGTGCCCCCAGTCGCGCAAGGCATCCATATTCCCCATGTACAGACAACCCTCCAAGCCCTGTGCAATATTGGCCAGACCACGGGTAATCTTGCGCGTAACAAAGGTTTCTCCACGACGCGGAGATTCGTGGTTGAAGAGCACTCCGTTGCAGGCGTACATGTCGTAAGCTTCACGATAATTTACAGTGATCCAGTAAGCATAAAGCTTTGCTACCGCGTAGGGAGACCGCGGATAAAATGGGGTCGTTTCCTTTTGGGGGATTTCCTGAACCAATCCGTACAGTTCCGACGTAGAGGCCTGGTAAAAGCGAGTCTTCTTCTCCAGTCCTAATAACCGGATGGCCTCTAAAAGGCGCAACGTCCCCATCCCATCCACATCTGCAGTGTATTCCGGTGATTCGAACGACACAGCAACATGGGACTGCGCCCCCAAGTTGTACACCTCATCCGGCTGAACCTGTTGTAGAATCCGGGTAAGATTAGAGGAGTCTGTAAGATCACCATAGTGAAGCACAAAGTTTTGGTGCTCAACGTGGGGATCCTGATAGATATGGTCTACGCGCTGGGTATTGAACAGCGAAGCACGGCGTTTGATGCCGTGGACCTCATAGCCTTTTCCCAGAAGGAATTCGGCGAGGTAGGAGCCGTCTTGGCCGGTGATACCGGTGATTAGAGCTTTTTTCATCACATTAAAAACCTTAATAAAAAGTGTGACATAAAAATATAACAATTAACAAGTAGAAAAATGAAAATTACCAGCACACAGTAGAAAACTCACACAGCAAAACCCAAAAATATAGAATAAAATATCAACTGCTCTCTCTATTACCAATATACCTACTTATAAAATATCGACTGGAAATCATCAGATATAGCCTATTATATTTGAATACCAAAATTTCACAGCGTAACCTTTGAAATAAAAACTGTTGATGGGATGGCTCATGTTTTTTCCTAAGAAATGCAGTATAAGCTTCAGCCGAAAGGGAAAATTAGCAATAAAGTTACCCTGCTCAAAGTTTCACGATTATAAACACCAATATATCTTGGCGCTAAAAAAGCTGAATCGCCTAAGGAAGTTCTGAATAACCGCCGACTTCCCTAGATATACCTCATCCTGTCACCCCAATGTAGCTTACCTGTGTCTATTATAATCTCCACCAATGGAAAACAGTGACCAACCTTCTCATCCGCACTACCAGTGGGAATCATCATTATCTATAACGCGCCTTAAGGTCACAGAGGTTGATAATTATTACTCACGTAAAAATCAATGCTTTTATCGCTTTCTCTTTTTAATTATTACACGCCGCCAACTTCAAAATATGAACTTTCATTCCTTTTAAAAATCAAACGCCAAAATTAAAACTATCAACTTACAAACCCTGAGTTTCCACAACTCAAATCACATATCTTTTCTGGCCCATCATAACCCAAGCCATCTAAGATCATATCTAAATCTTTGAACACTGGAAGAACATAAAGTTCAGGAAAGAGCTTAAAACAATAAAATGGCTGAAACCCCTTCTTCTCAAGATTCAACAGCGCTGTAGATAAGAAGGCGAAAATGTACCTGGGAGGCATTTCCCACGAATCTAGAAGTTTTTCGATGTTTTCCTCATTGTTCAAAATTTCAATATTAGAAAATCTCGACATCAAACCAACCTGAAAACTAATCTCCTCCATTGTCTCTCTAGGATGGAACTTTACATATACTTTTGAAAACCTTTTCCCCATACCATCAAAAACTTGGCAAAGTAGATTCCCGTAATCGTTTACATTAATATAATTCCTGTAAATCGGGCTGCTGATGAAAACCGCTGAGCGGTCGTCCAAATTCCTTGGATTTTTTTCTTTGCCTGAAAGAAAAACTAATCTCTTTCTTATTTTTCTATTATTGATAACATTTCTATCAACCCAAACTTCATCAATAAGACTGTCTTTCAATCTAAGCTTAGCGCCGTTGGATTCACCAACAATATAGGAATTCTCTATCCCAACAAAGACTTTCATAAAGGCGAGCTTCGCCTTATTCTTCCAAGTAACGGGACTTGTGTTGTTCAGTAGTGACACATACGTGGCGAACCCTTCACTTCTTAGAATGACAGAGGTGAATTTTTTATGAAACTCATTGGCAACCACAATATTTAATGGCTCAACCTCAGTATAAAAATTAAAAACTTCTAACTCTGGGAAATTAGACAATGTATTTTTTATTATTTTTGAATAGCATCTCAATGTTCTAAATTTGGAAAACCAACTACCAGAAAGGTTATGCGATGAGGGTAAAACAAATACACTATCTTCGCCAAAAAAATCCTTTACTTCTCCTATATTTATTTTATGGGGAATCACGAAAATAATAAAACTTTCTTTTGAGGTTTCACTGTTTATGGAATCGATCAGATCATAAAAATGAAAAGAATTATTGATTAAGAATGCAATTTTTTTTGAGCTCAAAATAATAATCCTGAGATCGTGGATTCAACCAACAACCGCAGCACCACTCATTTATAGCGCTCCGGAATATGCACTCCAGAACACCTCTGCCGGTGTCCGGTAGCCCAGCCGTTTTCTGGGCCGATTACTCGCTCACTCAACCACTCGATTGATGTGGGTTAGAGGAAGCTTGGCAAAGCTCGTCCTTGGACCGTACCCGGAGAGCCGATAAATGAGGCCATTTACTTGACCTTTAAACTGCAAGCTAAGCTCAACAGCAACCACCGCCTGTAACGGTGATTCAATAAAAACAGGTTATCCATCAACAATTAAACTCTCACAAAGACGAAAATCAACTTCTTCATCAATATCAAAAGACCGGATCCTAGGCATGACCGAGGCCCTCAAACTTTCCGTAAACAGCGAATGACTGTTCAGCAAAACATCAGCTCGAGCAACGTAAACCGCACCGTTCAAGCGATATTCTTTTTGATAATCTTGTGAACGTTTATAGGACGGACTCACACCTATAAATTTATTGTCATCATCGACAGAACCAACCCAGTCGATCGGATGATCAACTTCGCACACGCTGACGACGGTATCCTTGCAACCTCCTTTCCGGAATATGTGCACCGCATCCAAAACGTCTCCGGCAGTGCGAAGGGGCGACGTGGGTTGCAGCAGTACTATAGCATCCGGTGTATGGCCCGCTTTCTGCTCAGATTCGACGACTTCTTTTATGGCCCCTGCAGTCGTCGCCATATCGGTAGCCAAGGCATTTGGGCGTTTATGGGCAATAACGCCTTGGTCCGCATAGCGACCGGCAATGGTCAAAATCTCTTCATCATCGCTGGTGACAATAATCCTCGCTCTTAAGCCGGCTTTTAACGCGGTTTCAATCGTCCAACAAATTAGGGGTTTTCCGGCCAATGGAAGTACGTTCTTCTTTGGGAGTCGCTTGCTGCCTCCCCTCGCCGGGATCACGATGAGCAGGTCGCCACAATCAACCATTAAACGTGCTCTCCACTTCATTCTGGGCACGCTGGAAGTCATCCATACGACCAATATCCAACCAATACTCATGTATTGGAAACATATTCACAGGCTTTCCAGCATCGATCTGCTGTCCCAACAACGTCGGCATATCAATTCTGGCTCCCTGCTCTACGCTTTTCACCAGCTCCGGATTTAGGAGGTAAATGCCGGCATTCACAAAAAACTTGTGCACCGGTTTCTCGACCATGGACTTGATCTGGGCCCCTTCGCTGGTGATCACGCCGTAAGGAACCTGGTGCTCATATTCCCGTACACACATGGTAGCTATGCTGTCGTGATTCTCGTGGAATTCCAGAAAACTATGAATATTCAGCGACGTGAGCAGGTCACCATTCATCATGAACAGTGGTTGATCGATCTCATCATGCGGCAAAAGCCCTAGAGCACCACCGGTACCCAACGGTTCGTCCTCGTGGATATACTTTATGGATATCCCCCACTTTTCGCCATTGCCAAAGTAATCTCGAATAACCTCTGGCATGTAATGGGTCGATATATAGAACCTATGAAAACCCGCACTCACAAAGTTCTGTAGAATTTGTTCCAGAATTGGCTTATCGCCCACTTTCAACATAGGCTTGGGACAGTTGTTAGTCAGTGGCCGCAAGCGGGTACCAAAACCACCCGCCATGAGAAATACCGGGTTATCATGGCGGTGCTTGTTAAGTAGATCGTGCAGGTTAGCGAGACCGACAATCTTTTGGTCGCCGTCTACAAGTGGTAACTGCAGCACTTCGTACTGCTCCATCACAGCTAGAATGCGACTCTCTGTCCAGTCTTCTCCGGCGGTCTTCGGGTTGGTATTCATCACCTCATGAACAGGCGTATCCAGCGACAAATGCCGGAGTAGCGCCCGGCGAACATCGCCATCAGTCAGTGTGCCCAGCAGTGCTTCTGCCTCATCAACGACCAGAGCAATACGCAATGCTGCTTTATCAAGCACTTCGATGGCCTGTTCCAGACTTGCATCACGGTTGACTAGCGCGTCACGCCATTGCTTCATCACGGCTCCATCATTTTGCTACTGCCCAACAACTGGCAGATTGTAGAAGGACTTTTTCAATAAGCCATCGAGAGGATAATCCGCGAGAATCTTCACAATGGATTTACTAGCCCCTCCATTTCCATAGGGATTTGAAAGCGCATGCAGAGAACTCTTGAAGTCAGGAGTGTACAGCGTGTTGATGGCCTTTAAAATTGCAGTCTTCGATGGCTCACAATCAATAACGCTGTCAGCTTTTAAGCGACCTCTTTGGCGATCACCAATATTCACAGTTCCAATCTGGAAAGCCGGCGCCTCTAACAAGCCACTCGATGAGTTACCAATAACGCCATCAACCTCAGCCAGACAGGAAAAATAACGCAGCTGCCCAAGCGACGTGTATACGCTGGCGTTATCTCGGCCATCTACAAATTCGCGAACCATGCGCGTTAGCTCTCGGCCACCGGTGTCCGCATTGGGCATAGTGAAAATCAGATGGGTATCACTCAGTTCAGCCAACGCGTCAAGCAGCGCCTGCATTTGATCAGTGGAGCTTACCTGGCTTTCCAGAGTAACCGGGTGGAAGGTGATCAGAAGATTCTTATCCCCCAGTTGAAAATCAATGGATTCTTCAAGCCCTTTACGGTCGAGTAACCGGACACGTTTTATGGCATCAATACCCATTCCGCCGACATTGAATATACGTTCTGGGTACTCCCCCAATTGCAGAACGCGGTTCCTATATTCTTCTGCCGCGACGAAGTGGAGATGGGACATCTTGGTAATCGAGTGCCGGATTGCTTCATCAAAAGCACCCTCCGTAGTTTCCCCACCGTGTAGGTGTGCTACAGGAATACCAGCAATCAACGCCGCCGAGGTGGCAGCAAATATTTCAAAGCGATCCCCCAATACAACCACTATATCTGGGTGAAGGCGCTCATAAGCATCGGCGAAACCAATCATTCCTAGACCCATGGACTTGGTAATAGCGGTCTCGCTATCAGCACTTAGCAGCATTTCCACCTTAGCGTCGATGGCAAATCCCGCGGACTCGATCTCGTGATAAGTGGAGCCGAACTCCGGCGAGAGGTGCATCCCGGTTACAGCCACCTGTAAGTCAAGCTGGGCATGTTGGGCAATTTCGTCCATTAACCAGCGTAAAAGGCCGAACTCCGACCTTGTGCCCGTAACCACACACACCTTGCGGTTCATAGCTCTATCAATTCGTCTGGGGCGAAATCACGCGGTGCCTTCCGGCCAATCACTTCATCCCATCGCATCGGAGAGATACCTGTACCAGGCCTTTTGGCCATAAGGTTCGCTTCAGTAAATGGTTCTCCAGCCTGGATCGGGCACGCTGCCACCAGTGACTTACGGGCAATGGGCTTATTCTTTAGCTCACTTGGCCCCGGGCGTTTAACAGCATCCCCCATTGCTTTTTCAATATTACGAATTGCTGAAACCATGGCTTTGAGCTCTTCAGGCTCCAAGCTGGCCCGATGGTCCGGTCCCGGCAGGGAACGGTCCAAGGTAAAGTGCTTTTCAATAACCGTTGCCCCGAGGGCAACTGCAGCAATCGGGACTTCGATACCTGGGGTATGGTCTGAATAACCGACAGATACGCCGAACGCCTTTCCCATATTCACCATGGCATTGAGATTCACCTCATCCATGGGGGTTGGATACTCAGTCGTGCAGTGCAACACAGTTATTTGTTCGCGAGAGGTACCCACTTTTTCAATGACTTCAATTGCAGCTTCAACTTCACCAAGTGTTGCCATACCAGTTGAAAGAAGCACCGGTTTGCCATGCCGCGTCAGATACCGGAGATACGGCAAATTGGTAAGTTCACCGGAGGGAATTTTCACAAAATCTAAGGCGCCAAGAGTTTCAAGGAGGTTAATGCTATCTCTATCAAACGCCGTGGAGAAAAAGCCAATACCGAGTTTTCTACACTCACCAATCAGCTCAAGGTGATCCTCTCGTGTTAATTCAAGCTTTCGAATCATCTCTTGCTGGGACTCTGCGGGATCGGTTGTGCCTTTTTGGTAGTCCGCTTTTGGCGCAGACTGAGAAACAATGTTTTCCGCAATAAAAGTCTGAAATTTAACAAAATCCGCGCCAGCATCCGCTGCCACAGCAACTAACTGTTTTGCCAGCGCCACATCACCATTATGATTGACACCAGCCTCTGCTATTACCAACGTTTTCATTTCAACCTCTTAGCCGGCACACCTACGTATACAGTCTCGGGCTCGCAATCTGCGATAACCACAGCACCTGACCCCACCACGGTATTCTTACCAATTGTTCGCTTATCTATGTAATTTCCCTGATTAATCACCGCTCCTGCTCCCCCCCAGGCCGCCTCTTCCAAATGAACATTGCCAGAGATATTGGCTCCAGGGGCGACATGAGCATACGAATCAATGACGCAATCGTGAGCAATGGTCGCATTCTGGTTAACGAGAACAAAGTCGCCTATGCAGATATTGCTGGTCAGTCGAGCGCCTGCAGCAATGATCACCCCCCGTGATGCATCGACAACATCCCTTTGTCCATAGCCAAAGGTCGCACTTGGGTGAATCAGATTAGAAAACTGCAAAAATTCTGAAAAGCGTGATGCAATTTTCTGTCGGATGATATTGTCGCCAATTCCAATCACAAAGGGGTGATGCGAAACTTTTTCTATTTCTGATTCCAGAATGATCTCACCAGCGCCAGACCAATATTTAAGCTCCTGATCGTCTCGGGCAATATAGAATGGCTCAATACCAATGGCCCAAGCTATATCACCAGCCTCACGGGCCATCCCAGCGGTCCCGAATATACCAATGCATTTGGTCATGACGGATCCGCCACCACACTACTCGGCAAATTCACAATCCGCTCTTCCAACCACTCGGCGTTAGTCAGATCACCACGGCGGCAACTCTGATACATGGGCAGGTGATTCATCAACGCCCAAATGGGACGAGTCATCACGCCTTTATTGTTTGTGCACTCCAACAGCTCATCCCGCTGCTCTTTATCTTCGCAGATTACGCCATTCAACCAGTAGTTGGAACGACACTCCGGTGGCTCAGTAATAAATTGCATTGAAGTGCCCTGAAAGAACGCTTCGTAGCTACTGGCAAGCGCACGCTTCGCACTAATAAACATTTCCAACTGCTCCAGCTGAGCACAGCCCAGCGCCGCATTCAAATTCGGCAAGCGGTAGTTGTAACCAAGCTCATCGTGAATATACTCGTAAGTATGCGGCTTCTTGGCTGTGGTGGTGAGGTGTTTGGCTCTCGCTGCAGCTGCATGGCTCGTCAGAATCATTCCCCCACCACCGGTAGTCATGATCTTGTTGCCATTGAAGCTGAGCGTGCCAGATGTGCCAAAAGTGCCGGTATGCTGGCCTTTATAGAAGCTGCCCAGTGACTCAGCCGCGTCTTCTACCAATGTGATGTTCCAGCGTTTGGTCACCTCACACAAGCCATCAAGATCCGCAGGGTGGCCAAAGGTGTGCATTGGGACGCAGGCACGAACTACTTTGCTGTCGGTTCGGGTACGACACACGCCTTCCGTATCCAGCCTGGCATTTTCTTCCAGCCAAATTGCCAGTGCCTTGGCAGACAAAGCTAACGTATTTCGGTCTACGTCAACGAATACAGGTTCGGCGTTGCAGTATGCAATGGCGTTGCAGGTGGCCACAAAGGTGAGAGGTTGCGTGATAACCAGATCGCCCTTCTCCACTCCTGCAAGCTTCAGCGCAATATGCAGGGCTGCGGTGCCATTTACCGTGGCAACAGCCTTGGGGGAGCCGGTATAACTAGCCATATCCTGCTCGAATCGATCCACGTAGGCACCTACGCTGGAGACAAAGGTAGACTCGATCGTGTCGGCCACGTATTCCTTCTCACGCCCTGGGAATACTGGTGCGTGAAGCGGAATAAATTCTTTGGTTTCGAAATAGTCTCTGACAAACTGAATCAGTTGGTCGCTCAAAGCTGCCTCACATTTTGCTGTCGAGATATTTGCCGGTTTCTTTATGGCCAAAATCCGGAATCATTCGGTGAAACAGGTCAACAAGTTCCCGCTTCGTCCATACTAGGTCTCGCTTCATCCCGGCAATGCGTTCTTCAAACTCAGCCAGCAGTTGCTCGTCAAACTTAGCCTGGTTTTTGATGACCCCAAGGTTCTCGAAGCGAGCCATATCTAGCGTTTCCCGGTCGGTAAAGAATTCTTCAAAGTCTTTCTCGCCGATGGTATCGCTGGAGGTGAACAGGCATGGCCACTTGCCTTGCTCAGGGAGCGTTTTCACCAATTCCCGAGCCTCGTCTTCATCACGACAATGAATAGGCTCGTACCCCTTCTCTGCCAGATACTTCACAGCGATATCAGCAAACGTGATCAGGTGCAGTTTTTCGCTAAGTTTGGGGAAGAAGATGTCGCGGTTGTCGCCAAAGATACAGGACATCAAGCACAGCTCACCTGACTCTCTCGGGGTGACAAAGTAACGACGAACGTCGTTCGGCGCTACAATCGGCTGACGTTTTTCTAGGCGTTGGTTAAAACCGTGCATCAGGGAGCCATCCGAGAACGCCACATTCGCAAAGCGGGCGGTGGAAATGTCTATTTCAAGGCTTCTGCGCATCAGGAACATTTCCATGATGCGCTTAGAGGCGCCCATCATGTTCACAGGATTTGCTGCCTTGTCCGTAGACACACAGAAATATTTTCTGGCGCCAGCATCAATTGCTTGTTGCAGCGTTTTGTCCGTGTTGAAGACGTTGACATTTACCATGCGCATGAGCGTGTAAGGGTCTTTTTCGCTGCGCACGTGCTTGAGGGCGGAGAGGTTCAGGATGTAATCGTAGCCACCGTCAGCTTTAAAAAAAGCATCGTATTCAAGCGAACCGATATCCAGTGCGAAGGTACGAAAATCGCCTGGGATATAGCCAAAGGTGCTTCGTATGTCCCGGACCAGCTCTACCAAGTTGTTCTCGCTGATGTCGACTACGTGAAGTTTGGCTGGGTTGCGCTTGAAGATTTCTTTAGTGACGGCTTGGCCTATGGAGCCGGCGCCGCCGAGGACAAGGAAACGGGAGGAACTAACGACCTCGGCTAGTTTTACTTCACTATTGTGGATATCGGCAGAGAAAAGTTCTTTATCTCGACCGATTAGATCTAATATAGAGTTCATCATCTTCCTGTTGATATTTTTGACTTTTAACATACCTGAGAGAGCTTCTTTCAGGCATGCTCGGCCATACGTTGAAAAATTGAATTTCTTGAGGCGAGCTCGTCGTAGGTGCCTCGATCTGCCACTTTGCCTTTCTCAAGCAAATAAATTGAGTCGCACTGGCGTACCGTTGCCAAACGATGCGCAATCATTATGATGGTTTTTTTGCCGGAGAAATCATGGATGGCATCCATGATGAGCTTTTCAGTAATGCCATCCAGGGCGCTCGTAGCTTCATCTAATACCAGTACGTCTGCATCGTGATAGAGCGCTCTTGCAATGCCGATTCTTTGTTTTTGACCGCCAGAAATTTGTACACCCCGTTCCCCTACCCTGGTATCTAAACCGTGAGGCAACTCGGCTAGCAGTTCTTCCAGGTGTGCCATAGTGGCTGCTCGATTAACCTTCTGCTCATCTATTGCCTCGGGGGGGAGGCCGAAGGCGATGTTCTCACGAATAGAGCTATCTGCCAGAAAAATGGATTGCGGCACGAAGCCGACAGAGTTTTGCCAGGCTCTTATGTTTTGCTTGGTTAGGGGCTCGCCGTCAATCAGCAGATTGCCTTGCTGGGGCTCGATCAGCCCCAAAAGTAGATCTATCGCCGTGGATTTGCCTGAACCAGAAGCGCCCACCAAGCCAATGACGCCTTTGGCGGGAATTGTGATATTCATATTTTTGAGTGCTGGCTCTTCTTTGCCCGGGTAGGTGAACAGCACATCATTCAGTCGCACTTCATGTTCCGGAATGATGCGCTTTTGTGTTGCCTCAATGGCTTTGCCCGTTTCCACGCTACTTGCGTGAAGATCCTCACGAACGGCGTCAAACGCTGCAAGGTTACCCCGGATTTGAGATAAACCGGTATAAATCTGCTGAAAAGCGGGCAACATTTTAAACCCCGCCAAAGCATAGACAGATAAAGCTGGAAGTATCGAGCCTAAATTACCCTCATGGGCCGCTAGCAAGTAAAGAACAAGAAAAATGACACTACCAAATGCAATCAGCTCCATCGCATACCGAGGAGCTTGGGCCAGAGCCACGTTAGTACCCTGAGCTATAGCAAACTTATCACAGGCAATCTTAAACCGGTCAGTAAAATCTTTCTGACGCCCAAGTAGTAAGGCATCTTTTATACCGCCAAACCCCTCACCCATCAATTTGAAACGCATTTGCTGGGCTTCGCTTATGTGCCGCCCATTTCGCACCAAACGCCGCCGTACGGTTTGATATAGGAACATATAGGCGCTTACAAAAATCACCAAACCGGAAATGGCTACTGCTGGGTTGTACAGAAGTATCGCAACAGCCATGAGCATCATCATCACCAGCTTGGCATTTATTTGCATGAGCGGATTAATAATTTGGCCGGTAATTCTCTGGGTTTCTTGAGCTATACGATTTGTCAGCTGGCTGCTGCTGCCACTGGCGTGAAAAAGCCAAGGTTGATGCATGTAGTGGTGGAAAAGGCGGTTACCCAGCTCTGCGCCAACTTTTGCAGCATACATTGACAGCCGCCAGATGGTGAATATCGAGATAGCTGCGGCCATTGTTAGAACCAGAAGAACACCAATGCCAAGCCAGAACAAGAAATTGTGAGGGCTTTCGAGGCCGGATGCGCGGTATACATCGGCAAGGAAGCCTTCACCTTCCAGTTGTGAGATGTCACCTACTATTGCCATGAACGGGCCAATTGAGATTACACCGGCGATTTCAGCGAAGGACATTAGTACTACCAGGATTTGGAGGCGCAGGAGTTTTTTACGCTGTTCGCTGTTTAGTAGGGAATAAAGTTCTTTTAGTTGGCTGAACATTTTTGCCTTTTGATTGATCTTGGAGCGGAAAGACGCGGAATTAATAGATTAAGCCCGATTGCTAGAGGGCGAAAAGCCTTAAAGTTGGAAAACCGAAAATCTAGACCATTGATTTCAAAAAAACTTTAACAACTGATATGAGGGCCTTATCAATCTCCCTTACCCTGTCGGTATCTATAGCTAGATTGTTTGCTATTCTTTGATATCGAGCTCTTTATTCGGCCAGACAAATGCTAATACAAATACCGTAAAGACACCCAGCATACAGCCGAGCATAGCCGCTATGATCGCAATCAGCGCCCGTTTGGGTTCACTTTTTTCTTGCGGAACCACAGCCGGATCAACCGTTTTAAACACATATTCCTGTTGAGCACTGGCAAGCATAACCGTGCGGGTCTCGCTTTCGATGAGCTGGTAAAACACTTGCTGCATGCCGGCGATGTTGGTTTCGCTGAGTTTTTTTTCCAAGTAGGCGATGCGGGCTTCGGCTTCTTTTACGTCTTCCTCGCGCATGTGTTCGTTGATGTCGCGCACTAGCTTTTCGGCCCACTCTTTGGCCACCGGTGGGGATTGGCTTTTGATGTTGAGGCTAATCATGCCCGTTTCGTCATTGCTTGAGATGCTCAGGTGCTCTTTGAAGGTTTTGACCAAGTCCCAGTCTGTGGGTTTGAGGCTTTTTCCGTTTTCATCGGCAAGCCATTTCTGCGTTTCGCGATTGTAAACTTCTTCGTTAATGGTCCACTCTTCCCTTTCCATGTTCCACTCTTTGGTGGCCATGAGCGGGACGGTGAGATTGTGGCGGTGTATGAAGTCAGTCAAAAAGGCACGTGATTGCAGCACTTCTTTAGCCATAATCGTTTGGTTGGCGCCACCACCGCCGATATTAATACCCGCCAGACTCGCCAAACCACCTAGCTGCCCACTGATATGAGGGTCGCCCTCATCCTGCGACGGTGCCAGAAGGATGCTCGCCTGGTAGATATTGGGTTTGCTCAGAGCGTAGAGTACGCCGACGGCAGCGAAGATTACAGTAATGAGCACGATGATCCACTTACCACGCCATAAAGTGGCAAACAACTCCCGCAGGTCTATTTCATCATCTGGGCGATAGGTTTGCTCTGGAGGCTGATTCATTAAAGATTCCCCACCGCGGCAGCACCCAACGCCATCTGATAAACAATCTGACTCACGTTACTCCAAAGCTCCAACTGATTCAGCCTGTCCACATCAATGGGTACAACAATAGTGTCCCCCGGGGCCAGTTGCTGGCTGCGGCCGCCAAACCAGCGGCTTTTCTCTGGCAACATTACGGAACCATCTGCTTTAACTACGTAAACCCTCTCCTCATCCGCCTGGCGGGTGGGGCCACCGCTACGCTCCAGGTAGTCATCCACGGTCAGGCCTTTGGTGTGCAGGTGACTGGTCGGGAACTGAACTTCGCCAAATACGCTGACGGCCTGAGGGATGATGGGTACGGTTAAGGTGTCGCCGTCCTGAAGGCGGATGGGCTGATAGTCATTGCTTCCCACAACCGATGCAAGGTTGATCACCATTCGGCCCACGGGGCGGGAGTCCTGCACTTCTTCCAACAGGTCTTGTACCTGTTGGGTGCGTTCTGCGTTCTGGCCGCCGAAGTCATCACCTTCCAGTTGTACGCCTACCAGGTCGCCCTGCAGCCTTTCTTCCGCTTCGCGCAGGCGCTGGGCTTCCAGTTGGCGGAGTTTTTCGCGGGTAAACACAGCGCCTTCGGGGAAGGCGTTGTCGGTGAGACCGCCGGCGCGTTTGATGACGTCGCGGAGGGTTTCGCCGTCACGGATGGTGTATTGGCCGGGGTAACGCACTTCTCCGTTCAACTCGATGGTTTTGGCTTGAGCGAATTCCGGTATGGATTTGATCAGCAGGCGGTCCCGGCTTTTGAGGGTAACAGAGGCCTGGCCCTCCATAACGGCCTGCAGGTTCAGGTTCTGGATCCTGGTTTTACCGGTGCCTTCGTCGTCCACTCCGAAACGTGCCAGTTCAGCGGTGTATAGAGACGCCGAGTCCTTCAGGCCGCCGGCTACGTAGATGGCGTCTGCCACTTGCCTTGAGGCAGGTAGTGGGTATTCGCCGGGGTAACGCACCGGGCCCGTTACGCGGATGGTCTGCTCGGGTGCGCCGGGTTTGGCCTGGGCTTTCAGCCTTTGCAGCACCGGGCTGAACAACTGTTGCCTGGTAAAGTTACGGCCCTCTTCGCCACCCTCTACTTTGCCGGCGTCTGAGAAGATCAGCACGCGGTCCTGCTCTTCGAGCAGCATGTCCTGTTCGCTTCCGGGGTTCTGAACGGCGTCTCGCAGCCGCAGGTTCAGCACGGATAATTCATCGGTTTTTGGATCGGTGCGGACAATGGCGGCGTAGCGTTGGTCGGCCACTGGTACCAGGTCCGTGTCCAGACTATTGATTACCGAGCTCACTCGCATACCGGGTACCCAGGCGAACTTGCCGGGGCGGGTGGCCGCCCCTTTCACTTCCACGTACTGGCCAGTAATGTCGGAGATGGAGGCCACTTCAATGCGGTCACCGGGGCGTACCCTGGCCTGTTTGCCTTTCTGGGTAGTGAGGTTGGCTTCGGCGATGATGCGCAGGAAGTCGTCATTGTTGCGTTCAATGCGTACCAGTTGTGGGTAGGCCTGGGGGGTCAGGCCGCCGGCCAGGTTCACCAGTTCCTGCAGGTTGGTGCCGTTTTTCAGTTCGTAGAGCGCGGGGCGGTAGACTTCGCCTTCTATACCTACGCGGTCGCCCACGGGCGGAATGAAGATAACGTCGCCGGGTTGCAGGCGGTTGTCGTTGGAGGTGTCGCCTGCCAACAGCAGGTCGTACAGGTCCAGTTCGCCGACCAGTTCACCGTCTCGTTTATGCTGAATCTTTCGTAGGGAGCCGGTGCGTTTGATGCCGCCGGATACGTAGAGGGCATTAGTGATGGTGGAGAGGGAACTGACGGTATAGGAACCGACTTTTCTCGCCTCACCCAACACAAACACCCGCATGCTGCGCAGTTCACCCAGGGTGACGCTGGCCTGTACGCCGATATATTGCTCGGAGACCAGTTTTTTGATCTGCTGCCGGGCTTCGTCAAAGCTCAGGCCGGCGACACTTTGGGGGCCAGACTGGGGAAAGCTGACTGTACCATCCCTTGAGATGGGCAGTTCCAGTTGCTGGTTTTCCTTGCCCCAGA
>PBNW01000043.1 GCA_002723255.1 Pelagibacterium sp.
CGAATTGCCGGCGCGCTCGGCTTCGAGCACGGCCAATTGGTGCGGGCGCGCCTGCCACCCCTTGGCGGCAAACCAGTCTGCAACGATCGGGGAAAGTGGGATCACAATATCGGAAGCTCTTTAATTGGCCAAGATCGGCGCCTATGTGGCATCATGAGCAGAATCGATGGACCCGATGGACCGATGCCCGAGACTATGGACAACCGCGAGACAAATCAAAGACCGAGCTGGCTGGAATCGTTTCTTGGCGGAACACCGGGACGGGTCGTTGTCCGGCTGATCCTGATGAGCCTGGTCGTAGGCTTTCTGATGTCGATCTTCGGGATCAGCCCCGATGCCATCTTCCGCTCGATCCAGGGCTTCATCAATTCGATCTTCGATAATGGGTTCGAAGTCTTCCGTGACGGATTTGCCTATATGCTGACCGGTGCGGTGATCGTTTTGCCCCTGTGGTTCATCGGGCGGTTGATGGCGGCGGGGCGGCGGCGCTAGCTCATAGCCTGTTGAGCAGATCGGCTGCGGCAATTAGGATGGCGCGAGCGACACGCTCCGCCTTTCCAATCCAGAGCCATTCAAGGTCTTGCCCATGTCTCCCGTCATCTTCATTACCGGCGCCACGTCCGGCTTCGGCGCGGCCACCGCGCGGCTTTTTGCACAGAACGGCTGGAAGGTCATCGCCACGGGCCGTAGGCGCGAACGGCTGGTCGAGCTCGAAGCCGAATTCCCCGAAATCGTTCATGGCATCGAGATGGATCTTACCGACAAGACCTCGATCAGACACGCCGTCGCGGCCATCCCCGAAAATTTCAAACCCGTCACGTGCCTGTTCAACAATGGCGGGCTGGCGCTGGGCACGGGTGCGGTTCCCGATATCGATACCGACCAATGGCAGACCATGATCGACACCAATATCGTGGGGTTGCTGCACACGACGCTGGAAGTTCTGCCGCTGGTCAAACAGGTGGGCCGCGGTTCATCGATCATCAATGTCGGCTCGATTGCCGGGCGTTTTCCCTATACCGGCGGCAATGTTTATGGCGCGACCAAGGCCTTCGTGCACCAGTTCTCGATGAATTTGCGCACCGATACCATGGGCACCGGTATCCGCATCACCTCGCTGGAACCGGGCCATGCGAAATCGGAATTTACCGCCGTGCGGACCGGTGGGGATTTCGAGGCCAACGAAAAAATGTATGCCGATAACGAGCCGCTTCTGCCCGAGGACATCGCCAACACTGTCTGGTGGCTGGCGAACTTGCCGGCGCATGTGAACGTCAACTCCATCGAGATCATGCCGGTTTGTCAGGTTCCGACCCGGCCCGTTCTGCTCAAAAAGAGCGACTTTGAGAGCTAGGGCCGGGGCACGGAATCGGCTAGGATAGGTTTCCTCCCTTTTCCGGTTCCCCTGATGACTCAATCGGTTCACCCTTTCGAGGTTCGCCATCGCGATGTGTGGGCCATAGCCGTCCCGGCCTCGGTGGCGTTTATCACCGAGCCGGTGGCAGGCATCATCGATACCGCCGTCATCGGACAATTGGGCGATGCGGGACTGCTGGGTGGGCTTTCGCTCGGTGCTGCAGCGTTCAGCGTCGTCTTCGCCCTGGCCTTTTTCCTGCGTTTTGGAACGGCCGGTCTGACCGCACAGGCGGTCGGCGCACGCGATCCGCTCGACGGGCTGTTGCATATGGCCCGAGCCATGGTCGCTGCAGCCCTGTTAAGTGCGCTGCTTCTGGCGCTCTCCTATCCCATCTATCTCGGGTTTGCGACCGCGCTGGCTCCGCCACCCGATGCCACGGGGGCGTTTGCCGAGTATATGGGCATACGCATGTGGTCGGTGCCGTTCGTGCTCATCAATTTTGTGCTGTTGGGATGGTTTTACGGTCGGGCCGATGCGCGCACCGGCATGTGGCTGCAAATTCTCATCAACGTCGTCAATATCGTGCTCAGCGTCTGGTTTGTTCTGGGGCTGGGCTGGGGCGTTCCCGGCGTGGCCTGGGCCACTGTTATCGGGCAAGGCGTTGCCGCTGTCGCCGGGGTGGTCATTGCCATACGCCATTATGGCGGCATCAAGTCGATCCTTGCCAATACGACCCTTGCGGCCCTGCTCGACGTTGCGGCGATCAAGCGGATGATCGGTTTGAGCCGGGATCTTATCATCCGCTCGGCGGCCCTGATGGGCGCCTTTGCCTATTTCGCTGCGCGAGGGGCGCGTATGGGCGAGATCGAATTGGCGTCCAATGCCATTCTGCTGCAGCTGTTTTCGGTCTCGGCATTCTTTTTAGACGGAATCGCCACGGCCTCCGAGCAGTTGTGCGGCAAAGCGGTCGGGGCGCGCTGGCGTCCGGCTTTCGAGCGCGCGACCAAACTCACGCTGGGCTGGGGCCTGCTGATCGCGGGAACTCTAAGCGCTCTTTTGCTCAGCTTTGGTTGGCTGGCCGTCGATCTGATGACCACCAACACCGAAGTGCGCGAAATGGCCCGGATCTATCTGGTGATGGCAGCCCTGACCCCGCTCACCGGGATGCCTGCCTTCGTCTATGACGGCGTGATGATCGGCGCGACCTTCAACGTTACGATGCGCAACGGGATGATCGTTTCACTCATTGTCTATCTTGCAACCGCCATTATCCTGCAGCCGATCCTGGGCCTTTGGGGGTTGTGGATCGCGCTGCACGTGCTGCTGCTCGTGCGAGCCGGCATTTATGCAGTCGCCATCGAACGGCGGAAGAACGAGATTTTCGCCTAGATCGCTATCCTGCCTTCGGCCCAGTCCCTGACCGCCACACCAGTGAGTCCCGATACATTGGAAAGCCTGCGTTCAGTGACGGCTTGCGCGAGCCCGGACTTAATCTCCTCGACCATTTCGAGCCCGCCATAGACCAGAGCCGAATAGAGCTGGACGACATTGGCGCCGGCCTCGAGTTTGGCAATTGCGCTTTGGGCCGAGTGAATGCCACCAACCCCGATTATCGGGAAAGCCGGACCGAGCCGCAGGCGCATCTGGGCGAGGCGCTGCGTTGCCAGATTGAAAAGCGGTCTTCCCGAAAGTCCGCCGGCTTCGCTGGCGTTTTGAAGGCCGGCCACGCTATCGCGCGAAATTGTCGTGTTGGAAACGATCAGCCCGTCAATGCCGCTTTCGAGCACTGTTCTGGCGATGGAATCCATTTCAGTTTGCTCAAGATCCGGCGCAATCTTGAGCAAGATCGATGTCTGCCGGGGTTGAGCGGCGCGGGTTTCGACCAAAGCAGCCAACAGACGCCTGAGGGCATCTTCAGACTGAAGATTGCGGAGGCCGGGCGTATTGGGCGAGGAGATGTTGGCGGTAAGATAGTCGGCCAATGGCGAGAAGGTCTTCACCCCCGCCACGTAGTCGGCGACGAAATCGGTGCTGTCCTTGTTGGCGCCGATATTGATGCCAACGACCTGCCCCGGTACGCGGTTTTTTAACCGTTCAAAGGCAGCCTCGTGGCCGTCATTGTTAAAACCCAACCGGTTGACCACTCCCATGACCTCAGGGATGCGGAACACTCTGGGAGTTGGATTGCCCTGTTGCGGGCGAGGCGTGACCGTTCCCACTTCCACGAACCCGAACCCTGCCTTGGCGAGTGGGCCGAACACCTCGGCATTCTTGTCGAAACCCGGTGCCATGCCGATGGGGTTGGGCAAATCCAGGCCGCAGAACCTGGTCGCCAGGCTGTCCGGAGACGGCGCGGCAGAGGGTACCAAGCCGAATTTGAGTGCATTGATCGTGGCCCTGTGCGCGGTCTCTGCGTCCATGCGCATCAGCATGTCCTGAGCCAGTTTCTGCATCGTTGCGTTGCGCAGCAGATCTCCAAAGCCCATCACGAAATCTCCGGCAGGTCGAACCGGCCATCGGGCCGCGCGGCGAGATCGCGCTCTGCGATGACGGCCGCCATGGGCAGGGGTGCATAAAGATGGGGGAAAAGTTGCCCGCCGCGCGAGGGCTCCCAGACCAGATCGGTGCCGATCAGATCGGGGTCGATTGTTGCGAGCACCAGCCCGGCAGCGCCGCGATAGTGCTTGTCCAGCGTTTCGCCCAGTTGGGCGGCGGTGGAAAAATGGATATACCCGTCGGCGATATCGACCGGCGTACCAGCCAGTTCCCCCGATTTGCGCGCGTTCGCCCAATCCTGGGTTGAAGCGATTTTATAGATCGGCTCGGCCATGTGTTCTCCTGTGCCGCATGGTCTAACTGCCGATGGTGACCGTGCCAAGCATGGAAACATCTTTACAAGAGACTAACACCGTAATAGGACTAGTTTCCAGATTGTGGGGATATTATTCCTTTTTTGGAACCTGTTTGTCTATGTTGTCTCATCGCGCCATATGGGAAGCCCTCGACAGCCTAGCCGACCGACATGGCCTGTCGGCGTCGGGCCTTGCCAAGCTGGCGGGGCTGGATGCGACGGCGTTCAATCCCTCCAAGCGCGTCAGCAAGGACGGGCGGGAGCGCTGGCCATCGACCGAATCGATTGCCAAGGTGCTCGAGGCCACCAGCGAAAATTTCGATTCTCTGCTTTCGGGTGGGCTCAATTACAGCCAGAGCGCCGCGGCCAGCCGCGCTGTGCCGCTGCTGGGTTTTGCGCAGGCAGGCTCGGGCGGTTATTTCGATGCGGCAGGCTTTCCAGCGGGCCAGGGATGGGATGAGGTCCGGTTCCCCGGGCTGGGCGACGGCACGGCCTATGC
Organism: Pelagibacterium sp.; assembly: GCA_002723255.1. Classification (GTDB taxonomy): domain Bacteria; phylum Pseudomonadota; class Alphaproteobacteria; order Rhizobiales; family Devosiaceae; genus Pelagibacterium; species Pelagibacterium nitratireducens. Next base: position 4,708 of record PBNW01000043.1, read on the forward strand.
ACTCGAGGTTACAGGGGAATCCATGCAGCCGCTCTATCGCGACGGCGACTACATCATCGTTTCGCCCACCGAACAGTTGCGGCGCGGTGACCGTGTAGTGGCGCGCACGCAGGAAGGCGAGGTCATGGCCAAGATCTTGCACCGGCGCACTGAAAAACAGATCGAATTGCACTCGATCAATCCCGACCATCCGCCGCGGGTTTTCAAGCCCGAAGAAATCGACTGGATCGCCCGGATTTTGTGGGCCAGCCAGTAGCATCGCGTAAATTTCCAGTGGTTCCGGACGACCACTGAACCCTGCCGGTCTGACCGGTCACGGCCAATGGACGAGCCAAAATGGCCAGCGCCGGGAGGGTGCGTTCGGTCAAGGTTCCCCGAGCTGATATTTTATCATCATCAAAGCGGCGGCGCGGCTGAGGGCAATATCGCGCGGATCGACGAGGTCGGCTTCGAAGCGGGCACACAGATCGCGATAGGATGCCATCAGACCGGAGGCGCATAGATCGGCATCGAAACGCGCTTCCATGCGTGCGATCGTGGCCTCGAGTTCAGCGAGGTCGGGGGTGACCGCCATCGCCTTTCAGCTCCGGGAGGTCAGTTGCCCGCTTAGCGCCTTTTCGATCAGCTTGCGGGTGTTCTCGATGCCGTAAAGAGCGGCGAACGAGCCGAAGCGGGGGCCGCGTTCCTGGCCGATCAGCACCTGATAGAGCATCTGGAAGAAGGCGCCGGACACGCCCGGGCCACCATTGGGGCCGAGGCGCTTGTGGTCCTGATAGCGTTCGATCTCGCGCGCCACATCAAGTGCAGCGTTCTGGATCGCCTCTCCACCCGCATCAGCGGGGAGTTTCGACAGGCTATCGGAGAGGTCTTCGAGTGCCTTGCGCTCGACATCGTCGGGCGCGCGATAGGTCTTTTCAACGAAATCCTCGAAATAGCGCATGGCGTAGCCCACCAGCGCATCGAGATGGGGATGGGTCTCGGGCGTCACGCCGGGGGCGTAGGCTGAAATGTAACCCCACATAACCTCGCGACTTTCGGGGTTTGACGCTGTGGCGAGGTTGAGCAGCAGGGCAAAGCTCACCGGCATATCGTATGCCGGCGGCATGGTGGAATGAATATGGAAGGTCGGGTTTTCCAGAAGCTGGCCTGCATCTTCGGCCTGCGCCTTGGCGGCGAAGGTGAAATACTCATCCACCGCCTTGGGGATGACATCGAAATAGAGCCGCTTGGCCGTTCTTGGCTTTTGGAACATGAACAGCGAGAGGCTTTCCGAAGACGCGTAGGTCAGCCATTCGTCGATGGTGATGCCATTGCCCTTGGATTTGGAGATCTTCTGGCCCTCTTCGTCGAGGAACAGTTCGTAGACATAATGCTCGGGTGGGGTACCGCCGAGGATCGAGCATATCCTGTCATAGATCACCTGATTGGTCTGATGATCCTTGCCGAACATCTCGAAATCAATCCCGAGCGCGGCCCAGCGCATGCCGAAATCGGGCTTCCACTGCAGCTTTGCGTTGCCGCCCGTCACCGGAATGGTGACGTCGCGCCCGTCCTCGTCGGCGAAGGTTACCGTGCCGTCGTTGGCGTTGACTTCCTTCATGGGAACGTAAAGCACGCGGCCCGAAATCGGCGAAATGGGCAAGATGGGCGAATAGGTAGCCTGCCGCTCCGCGCCGAGCGTGGGAAGCATGACATCCATGATGTCGTCATAGCGTTCGAGCGCGCGCAGCAGCATCGTATCGAACTTTCCCGACTTGTAATAATCGGTGGCGCTGGCGAATTCGTAATCGAACCCGAAGGTGTCGAGGAACCGGCGCAGCATGGCGTTGTTGTGTTCGCCGAAGCTGGGAAACTCATTGGTCCAGGGATCGGGCACGGCCGTCAGGGGCATCTGGAGATAGGGCTCCAGCGCTTCGCGCGACGGCACGTTGTCGGGGATCTTGCGCATGCCGTCCATATCGTCGGAAAAACAGATCAGCCGGGTCTTGATCGCATCGCCGGTCAGAAGCCGGAACGCGGTGCGCACCATTGTGGTGCGCATCACCTCTCCGAACGTGCCGATATGGGGCTTGCCCGAAGGGCCGTAGCCGGTCTCGAAGATCACCTCGTCCTTGCCCAGTTTCTCGGCGCGGCGCACAACCTTTTTGGCTTCCTCAAACGGCCAGGCACGGGCGTTGGGGGCGGCAGCAATGGCCGAGGGATCGAGAGGGGGCAGGGTCTGGGACACTTGAGCCCATCCTTTAGTCAGACTGGGAGATTTCAGGCCGCGGTGTTGCACCAACCACTTCCAAAGGTCAATGCCGATGATCGAGAGCCCTTGCGCCACTGCGCTGCACTTTCTAGATTTGCGCGCGCCTCCAACCGAGCCCAGGTGATTTCATGCAGCTTTCCGCAACCGATGCCCTTGTCCATGTGATGGTGATGGCCGCGGTGTCCGACAAGGATGTGACCGATCGGGAAATGGACCGGTTCGCCGCGCTCATCAGCCGCTGGCCGGTGTTTGAAAATTTCGATATCGAGCGCCTGCCCGAAGTCGCCTCATCCTGCGTCGAGACTGTCAACAAGGCCGGGCTCGATGCCCTGCTCGACCAGATTGCCCAGACCCTCGAGCCAAGGCTACAGGAAACCGCCTACGCCATTGCCGTCGAGATCGTCACGGTCGATCTCAAGCTCAACCAGGAAGAATTGCGCATGCTGGAAATGATCCGCGATGCGTTCTCGATTGATCGGCTGACGACGGCGGCGATCGAAACTTCGGCACGGATCAGACATCGGCGGCTGTAATTGAGGGTCAATAGAAACTGACCGGGAACCAGCGCAGGTAGATCTCGTCGATCCTGCCCTCGCGCTGCAGCCGGGTCAGGGCCCAGTTGATGGCGACACGGACATTGTCCAGACCCGCCGGAACGGCCACCGCCAGTCCGGCTCCGAACAGGTCGGGGCGGAAATAGGCTTCGCCCGCAAAGGCGCAGCAATCGGGGTTTTCGTTAAGCCAGAACGAGGCGCGGGCGGCATCGCCGAAAAAGGCGTCGGCGTCGCCGGCTGCCACGGCATTTAGTGCTTCAAATTCGCTGTCATAGAAAGCGATTTCGGCGCGATCGAGCGTGCGTTCGACCAATTCGGCATGGGCCGAACCCTCGCGGGCCGCGACCTTGCCGACCATGGTGAGGGGATCGAAGTCGGGGGCGACCGGCTTTTGCATCACGAACCGTGCGGGCAATTGCAGGTAGATGCGTGAGAAATCGAAGCGCTCTCCAGCACTGCCGGCGATGTCGAGCCCGGCGATCAAGGCATCTCCCTGATTGTCGGCCAGCGCGTCCTGCACCCGGTTCCAGGGCCAGGCCTGAATGGTGCAGCGCGCTTCGAGCCGGGCGCAAATGGCATCGGCCAGATCGACATTGAAGCCGGCGAGCCGCCCTGCCGCGTCTGTATAGTTGAAGGGAGGAAAATCGGACGTAGTCAGGAAACGCAGGGCGGGAACCGCGACGGGGTCTATCGTGTCGTCGCGCGCGCCCGGATCGACGTGGACCGGCAGGTTCTGGCCGATAACACCGCCAGCCCCTCCGACAATAATGCAGGCGGCAAAAAGGACTGCCCGAAACACTGTCACCATAAATTCCAAGGTCTTGAACAAATTTGAACCTCGTTATGGCCGATTGCCAAAACAATTGGTAGGGTTGGGGCGACGATTGGGGCATATGAACGTCGTGCGACCGTTTGACGATGTCGAACTCGCTGAGGCATTGGGCATGCAGCCGGGCTGGTCCCGGCGTGTGGTCGATGACGCACTTGACCGCGCCCGTCATATCGGCGCCGACCCCATAGAGGTTCTGGCCGCCCTGGACCAGAGCGATCGCGAAAAACCCTACCGGCAGGCTGCCGCCTTTCTGGGCGTGCCGCACAGCACCGACATAGCGCCTTTCCTCTCCCCGCTCGATGCCAATGCCAATGCCGATGTCGACCACCTCGGGGGCCTGCGTTCGGTCCGCGGGCATATCGAGGGAAACGAAGTGTTGTTCCTGTCACCAGGTCTTGGTCATCTGCGTGGCCTGGCGGAACGGATCGGCGATGACGAAAATCTGCGTCGGCGGCTGTGCATCGTTTCGCCTGCGACCCTGGACGCAGCAATCGCACAGACCAATCCCCAGCTTTTGGCAGCCAATGCCCTCCAACGGCTGGCGCGCCGTTTTCCGTTCGCCAGCGCGCATCTCGATCTTCCGAGCGGGGTGCGGGCGGGCTTTGTCGCAGCCACGGCTGTGCTGGCCGCGGTTGCTGTGATGCCGGGTCTTCTCAGTTTGGCGCCTCTGCTTGCCGTGCTGGCGCTGGTGCTGGCTCTGCCCTCGGGCTTTCGTTTGTGGGCGGCCTTTACCTTTGAACGCAACGAGGCGTTGCGGCCCGAGAGCCTGCTCGATGACCGCGAGTTGCCGGTCTATACGGTGCTGGTGCCGATGCGCGACGAAGCGCATATGGTGCCCCAGATCGCATGTGCCATGCAGGCCCTCGACTACCCGGCCTTATGTATCAAACGCACCAACGATATGGCTGTTTGTAATCGCCTGTGATGCTATTGTCTAGCTATGAGCGACACGCCCCAAGTTATAAACACCCTCCGCACCAAGGCCGACCGGATAGCGGCTCACATAGCCAGCCTGGAGCGTGAGATAGACGACGCCAGAACCATGCTGGCGCACGTAAACGCGACCATCGTGCTATTTGAGCGACCAGACGAAAACGCCCGTCATCCGGTCCTTATGGACATAAACCGCGTGTTCAAGCGCGGCGAGGTAGTAAAGATGTGCAAGGAAGCGCTTGCCGATGGCCCTATGGATACACGGGAACTGGCGCTGTGGATCATCCGGCGCAAAGGGTTTGACGAGACAGATCGGCATTTGAAGAAAGCCGTGGCCTATAGGGTTGTGCAAGCGCTCCGGCTACAGGAGAAACGGCGCGGCCCGATCAAGAGGCAAGGGAAGCGCGGTACGGCTGTTTTGTGGGGGCCAACGAAACCGTTCACCCCCACTTAGCGTTTAGAATTTAAGATTGAAGCTTCCGAGCGCGCTCAGCGGTACGGGCTCGCGGTTGCAAACGGGGTTAACACCATGCCGGATATCTTTTTCAATCCAGAGGCGATCGGGCTCACTCGCGACGAAGTGAAGACCGATGTGCGTGAGCCCGTAGGCTTGGGCGCGTTTATACCCGTCATGCCGTCCAGAAGCCACGTCGGCGTTGAGGCGATCATAGAGGGACTCCGCCTCGCCTACATAAAGGGCTCCATACTTGAGGACGCCACCATGAAGGAACTCGTGGCAAAGCATGTAGACCGCAGGTGAGGGAATAAACTCTGTCCCTACAGGGTAGATGTGGAAGCCGTAGCTGTTGCCCGAATTACCGGACCAATACAAGGTGGGCATATAAAGGTTTCCTTATGCGGAAACCGGATTGGGCTTGATTGTGTATGGCGTGTGTAGTACAAAATGTCCGTGCACAAATTCGAGCCCTCACCGGCTTAGACTTATCAAGAAACCGGTCTCGCGTCCTACCGCCTGGCCGGTTTCGTCTATCTGACCACCAGATAAACAGAACTATCGTACAGCGATTCGCGATCTTGCCATAATCATGAACGTTCATGCTGCGTTCCGTTGCCAATACCCTTTCCACACACGGCTGACCGGATGCGTCATTGCGTTGGCGACAACGGCCAAAGCGTTCCCGCCATTGTCGCGGCGGCGGTGATCTTCAAGCCATGCGGCGTGGGCAGAGTATGCACCAAGGTACTTTGGCGAAACGCCGTGATGCTGGCCAGTGACCATGCGACGAAGGCGCGAGAAGTAGCTTTCGACCTGATTGGTATTGGTGCCATCGGCTGAATAGGCTTCGCTGTGGTTGATGCGGCCAGTTGGCCAGCCTTCGTGCAGACGATCCCAGTGGCCAGCTTCGTCAGCATAGATTACAGACTTGCGCGAAACGATCTGTGAGGCAATGGCAACGCCTTCGCCCTCGTGTGTGGCAACAAAGGTGCGAGTGCGGCCCTTGCGCTGGCGAAGGGCAATTACAACGCGACGGGTACCGGTCTGGTGCTTTGCAAGGCGGCGGTCAACGCGATCCTCCGCGAAATTCGCGGGGCGGATATGGCCACCAAAGTAAGCGCCATCAATCTCGACTTCGCCCTCAAGGGTTGCGTTCTCGACTTCGGCGGCGAGAGCTTCGCGCAGCTTGTGAGCCAAGACGAATGCGGTCTTGTATTGCACGTCCAGATCGCGGCTGAACTGGAGAGCCGAAAGGCCCTTCACAGCGTTGACGAAAATGCAGATCGCGGCCAGCAGGTCCACGAAAGCCATTTTGCGGCTGGCAAAGATGGTGCCCGATGTGACGGAGAACTGGGCGTAACAACCCTTGCACTTGAACTTGCGGCGCGTGGTGATTTCGTAGGCTTCAAAGCAACCGCACTTGGGGCAAACAGGTTCGCCATCTGCCCAACGCATTGCCTTGAACGTATCGTAAGCCTTTTCCTCGCCACCCTTGTAGATATCGCGAAGCGAAAGGGTGCGGGCCTGTGCCGAAAGGAGGAAATGCTGTGCCATTGTAACTATCTCCGATGCTTATGCATCGTATATAGTACGTTGACGTATCAATGGCAAGGGCATATATCATCGTTTGCGATACTTTTTGCATCACAGGTGATACATGGCCGAAAAGACCGACTGGGAAATGAAGGCGGCAAACCTCCTTAAAGCTGAATTGAAACGCAAAGGCGTAACCTATGCCCAGCTTGTCGAGAAACTGGGAGAAATTGGGATAGTGGAGCGGGAAGCTAATATCAGGAACAAGCTAAGCCGGGGAAAATTTACCGCAGCATTTATGCTGGCTTGCCTTGAGGCTGTTGGCTCGGCTGATCTCCGGATTTAACTTCTGCCAAACCTGATGCGGCGCGGAACGCTCCCGTTTCATCACGAAACGGTATTTTCAGCAGCCCCAAGTCGTGAAGCAGCAGCATTGCCATCTCTATTTTTGGGTCGTCACTAGAGATCGCTATGGGTGGAACCAACTTGTTGTGATTGAACCCAACATTCTCTGATCCGTTATAAACAAGAGTGCACGCTTCAAATGTGCACCCCGTATGACTTTTCCCGTCCAGAACCACCCTTTCATTGGCGAAAAACTTTCCGTTTATGGCTATAAGCGGCCCCTCATTTACGGGCGGCGAGACTTCTTCTTGGGGCGATTGCAATGGGTCGGTTGCCGTATTGGGGCGCGGCCATGATACCCACATGAGCCACATCGTTGATAGCAAGGCGAATGCAAATACTGCCCACCAAGGGACACGCATAAGCCATCCCAAGAACTCGTCTAACCTGGAAATAGCGACTGCTGCGTCATCAGGGGCTGTGGAGTAGCCGATCATGTCAAGCACGGTGCGCACTCCTAAAAGGAGCCATCCACCGGAGGAAATGATAGCACTGAGAATTCTTCCAACAACAAGCTTCATGGATCGAACATGCCCCGAAACTGGAGGTATGTGGAGTCTTTAGATTTTTTCTCACCGGATACTCTCCTACCCGGCCTTAGAGGCATCTAACGCTTGGTGCGTTTGATACATAAGGCCGCGACTACCCGGCCGAAAAACTCGACATCAAATTCGTTGTCGAAAGCGCCAGCCCGACCACCGTGAGCGCCGCGCGCGCCCAGCTGGGCGACACGCGCTTTTCGCTGATCGTCGTGCCGCGCTGCCGCCCCTATACCAAGCCCAAAGCCCTCAATTACGCACTACCACTGGCACGGGGCGAGCATGTTGTGGTTTTCGATGCCGAGGATCTTCCTCATCCGAGACAATTGCGAACCGCAGCCAGCCTTTTTGCCGAGGATCCGACGCTTGAATGCCTGCAGGGAGAACTGGTGATTGCCAACGCTTCGCGGAACTGGATCACGCGCATGTTCGCCGCCGAATATGCTGGCCATTTCGGCGTGCTGCTGCCGGCCATCGGGCGGGCCGGCTTTCCGGTTCCGCTGGGCGGGACGTCCAATCACTTCCGCACGACTACACTGAAAGATATTGGCGCCTGGGATGCATTCAATGTGACCGAGGACGCTGATCTGGGCATTCGGATGGCCCGGATGGGCCTGCGTGTTGAAAGCCTGGCAAGCGTGACTCTGGAAGAAGCGCCGGAAACCGTGGCAGGGTGGGTTCGCCAGCGCTCACGCTGGATCAAGGGGTGGATGCAGACCCTTCTGGTCCATTCGGCGCGTCCGGGAAAGCTATTGGCCGATCTGGGCTGGGCCAATCTCATCGCCTTTTACATCTTCGTGGGCGGCATGGTGCTCTCGCTGAGCGTACACGGGCTGTTTCTCATAGGCACCATTGCCCGCCTGCTCTACGACATACTTGTGGTCGGAACCCCCGATCTCTGGACAGTCGCGGGCCTGGGCACACTGCTGTTGGGGTATTCCGGCGCCATCGTCATCAGCGTCATCGGACTGGACAGGATCGGACGCAAGGATATCGCGCCGTTGGCTGGTTGCCCTGCCGGCCTACTGGGTCATGGCGTGGTGTTCGGTGGTGATGGCGGGGTTCGATCTGGTCTTCCGTCCCTACCACTGGTCCAAGACCAGCCACAAAGGAATGGATGCTGCCCGACCGGACCCGGCACAGCACCCCACCGGCGCGGCGCATACGCAAACCTCCCAATAGCGGCTCACCCTCTCGCATGCTCACAATCGGGTGAGTGGTGCAAAGGGAGCGAGCAGCGTGAAAGCGTTTGGACCAGACGACCGGACGGCACCATCTGACCCCACATCGCCACCCCTGCCCCGCCGGGCCAGAACGCTGGCCACCGCAGCCTCAGTCGGTCTGGGTCTATCGCTTCTTGTGCCCATTATAGAGATTATCGGCTGGCTTTCCGTGCTCACGGGGCTTTAGGGTTGCAACATACCGGCGCCCTGCCCCCAGGGCATGAACGCTCACACTCCCATCTGACTATCGGGCTTTGGCATCGTCGTCCGGCTTGATATTTCTCAAACATTTCCGCTGAGCTCAATGGTATGCCCACAGTCAAACTTGAATTCAATCGCGTTTGATTGTCGCCCAGAATTCGATAATCGTAAGTCATCGTTTATCTCGGGTAAGAATGAAGGGCCGATAAGCTGTTTTTTATTGGAGAAGAACCGCGAACGCCAGAACACCGGGTGAGCATTTCGGGTTATGTCCCGTGGCTCGTCATAATGTCGGTTGGGCTGCTGCTGACGGTCGCACTGCCAGGCGCGATCTTTTTTATCGTGGTGCCACTGCCCCTTCTGGCTGCCGGGGCTCTCTATCTTTTCGGCTTTGTCGCAGGAATACTGGTGATCAGCGGCGCCGAAAACCAGCCCACCCTGTGGATCGCCCGGCTCCTGCTGCCCCTGCCCGCTGCCGGGCTGGCCTGGTGGGGCCTGGCGGTAATGGGCCTTTAGACCACCGGTTACCGGTCCCCGCTTTGTCCCAACACGGTGCGGCGCAATCCAACCATCGCCGATTGAGCGGTACGGGCAAGCTTCCAAAGTGACGGGGTCTGCTTGATCTTGCGTTTTGCCGCGCGAGCTCCCCGCAGCAGGGGTGCAGCGCCATGGCCGAGCGCAGAGACCGGCAGCACGATGTCGAACACGGTCTGGCGGTGCGTCCAGTCGGTCTTGTAGTCGAAATCGCCCAGCCCCATGTCCAAGCTCTTTATGCCGTTGGCCCGCAGCTGGTCGACCAGAAGCGACAGCGTCACCCCCATCAGCGAATAACGCGATGCATCGCCGTAATCTGTGGAGTTGATGTATTGCGAATAATGGGCGGGGCCATAGGTACCGATGCTGGTGGCAACGATCGTCTCACCGGCATAAAGGGCGTGCAGGCTGATGGCAGGCCGGTCCTGATCGAGTCCCTCGAGCGCCAATCGGCGGAAAAACTGCCTGAAGGCGGGGCGCTGGAAAATGTTCTCCACCCCCATCTGAACAAAACGGCGCCCACGCTGATCGAGGAACACTTCGAGTATGGTTTCGACTTCAGCTGGCGTTTTGGCGCGATGGAGCGTTACGGGCCCGAATCCTTCGTCGAGCCGGCGTTGGGAGCGACGGATATTGGTGCGTCGCTTGTGGGGCAAGGATTGCTCGATAAAAGGCGCATCGCCCGGCTCGAGCGCATTGACGTAGAAATTGTCAGGGGCCGGATTTCCGCCGAGCCGAGCCAGTGGGTTAACATGCTCTCCGATTTCCGGGGCAACGCAATGGAAATTGACGATATCGGCTGGCAAGGTCGCCAGCGCCTCGCGAAGAGCCTTTGGTGTGAGCAAATGTGCCGATTGCGGGTCGAATACCGGCGCATCGCCGTTGGATATCGACATGCCGATGATCTGGGCGACGCGCAGCCCGAATTTGCTCACGATCTCGAAGGGGATCAGAGCGATGGGGCGGTCATGCTCAAGGATCGTAAGGACCGCGATATGGGCGTCCGGTGCAAAGCCTGCATCGAGATAGGCAGCGACCCAGTCGAAACGCTGATAGGGGCCATAGACCCCGTCCTGCTGCAAGCGGCGCCAGGCCGTCTCGGCCCTGGCAATGGAGTCATGGACTACCGCGCGCAGCGGCTGTCCCGCCGCCGCGAGTTCGCCGATATCTGTTATGGCTGCCATAGAGCGAAGTCGTCCCGTTGCCGTGTGTTTCTGCCACGTGGGCGTGGGACCGTCTTGGGCCAAAAATCTTGGGAAAGCCTGAACCGGGCGGCATAAAGCCCACCCAAACGCTGGAAAACCGGCGAAATGGTAAAGAGCGGATTACGGAAAACCGCGAAATGGCCCGGACATGCGCCCGGGCCTATTGAAGCGTGACTAAAGAACTTCGACCAGTTCGACGTCGAACACCAGATCCTTGCCCGCGAGCGGGTGATTGGCATCGACGGTGACGGCCTCTTCGGAGGTGTCGATGACTGTCAGAACCATGGTCTGGCCGTCATTGCCCGTGGCCTGGAGCCGGGCGCCCACCGAGGTATCAACCCCATCGGGAATCTGCGTCCGCGGAACGCTTTGCACGCCTTCGGGGCGGTGAGCGCCATAGGCTGCGTCGGCAGGAATGGTTACAGTTTCCTTGGCACCCACGCTCATGCCCTGGACCTGCTCTTCGAGGCCCTTGATGATCTGGCCGGAGCCAAGCTCAAATTCGAGAGGGTCACGGCCATCTGAAGAATCGAACTGGGTGCCGTCGGTGAGCCGTCCGGTATAATGGATGCGCACAGTATCCCCGTGCTTTGCCTGGGTCATGCTGTGTCCTTTTCATTTGTGTTTGCTCAGGACCCGTCGCCGCGTGCTCTCAAGGCGGCCTCAGGACAGGTCCAGCGAAGGCCCGCCGGGACGTACCCTGCGAACCACGGTCCCCAATGTAGGGATGGGGAACGAGATGTAAACCACGGGCCGGCTTTTGTTCGTCGGCTAATATTTGGCCGTGGCATCGGAAGCAGGAAAGGTCTCGTCAACGGCTTCATCGACGTCGTCCCAGCCCGACCTGTCATCGCGGGTGGATTCGGCGCCGGCGTCGCGGACCTGCTGAACAGCCCTGCCGGACCCCGGGAGCTTGCGTTCCTTGAAAGCGGGCGCGCGATCCCGCGTTTTGTCCTTCATGGTCCTGCTCCTTTTTTCGGGCCAACGCCCGGTCTCCTCCCTTCAATAACTGATGACACCCCTTGGAAGTTGCAGGGAACCCACGCTGCCAGAAGCGGTTGCGAAAGGGATGACAGCGCCAAAGGACACAATGATGGCTGGCAAGAGTCCTCCGAGAACAGCAGATGCCCTGCGTGATGCAATCGATTCAGGGAAAACCGGCGAAAAGACAGAGTGGCCGGACCCTGCCGCCGCACCACTGGGAACCGACGCCGAGGCAGCAGGCAGACCGCCCGATGCAGAGACGGTGGCCATGGCCACACCACGGCACACCGTTTCCACGCGGCTGGCGCGCTTTCCCGCTTCGGTATTGATCTATGTTGGCCTTGCCATCGGATTGTTGCTTATCGGGCTGGCGGTCGGCCTTTGGGCGATGGGACGGGTACATTATAAGACAGTCCTATTGAGACCATGCCCATGTCCCAGCACCGAGCAAGGGTGCGGCGGCCTCAAGCGACAGCCGGCTGCGCGAAAAGCTTAGCGGCGTGCGCAGGCCGGGGATGGCCTGGGGGGCAATCTTTAAGCCCCGCGCTACAATCTGGGGTTCGGAAAGGGCTTCGGCGACCGTGTTGATCGGCCCGCAGGGCACGCCGGCCATTTCGAGAGCTGCTATCAGGTCCGCCTTGATCCACAGGCCTGTCGCTTCGGTCAGCAGACCGACGACAGTGTCGCGATTGGTTACACGGTCGGAATTGGTCATCGCGCGGGGATCGGTCGAGAGTGCGGGGAGATTGAGGGCGGCGCACAGGGAACGAAATTGCCTGTCATTGCCGCAGGCGATGATGACGTGTCCATCTCGGACCGGGAACACCTGATAGGGGACGATGTTGGGGTGAGTGTTGCCCATGCGGGATGGGCTGGTACCCGAGACCAGATAATTCATCGCCTGATTGGCCAGAACCGCCACACCGACATCGAGGAGGGAAAGATCAATGTGCTGGCCCCTGCCCGAGCGCTGGCGCTCGGCCAGTGCCGCCTGCACGCCGATCACGCCGTAAAGACCGGTGAAGACGTCGATCCAAGCCACACCCACTTTTTGCGGCTCACCCGCCGGATCGCCGGTCAGATCCATGACCCCGCTCATGCCTTGAATGAGAAAATCATAGCCGGGCTGGCTGGCGCGCGGGCCGGTCTGGCCAAAGCCTGTGATCGAAACATAAACGAGACGGGGATTGATGGCGGCCAGTGTTGGATAATCGAGGCCGTAGCGCGCGAGCCCGCCGAGTTTGAAGTTTTCGACCAACACGTCGGCGCCGGCAATCAGTGCCTTGAGCCGTTCAAGGTCAGCGGGATCGCGGAAATCGCACACGACCGAGCGTTTCGAGCGGTTGGCGGCGTGAAAATAGGCGGCAACCTTTTCTGTGCCACCCCTGCCGTCGTCGCGTTCGATGAAGGGCGGTCCCCAGCGGCGGGTGTCGTCACCTTCGGGGCTTTCGACCTTGATGACTTCGGCGCCGAGGTCCGCCAGCGTCTGGCCCAGCCATGGGCCGGCGAGAATCCGTGCGAGTTCGACCACGCGCAGACCGGTCAGCGGCGCTTCGGCCTGCATCAGAAAAACGCCTGCAGCCCGGTCTGCGCGCGCCCAAGGATGAGCGCATGGACATCGTGGGTGCCCTCGTAGGTGTTTACCGTTTCGAGGTTCTGGGCGTGCCGCATGATCTGATATTCAATCTGGATGCCATTGCCACCGTGCATGTCGCGGGACTGGCGCGCAATATCGAGCGCCTTGCCGCAATTGTTGCGTTTGACGATCGAAATCATTTCGGGCGCGAACCGGCCCTCGTCCATCAGCCGCCCAACCCTCAAGGATGCCTGCAGCCCCAGAGCGATTTCGGTCTGCATGTCGGCGAGCTTTTTCTGGAAAAGCTGGGTCGCGGCCAGGGGCCGGTCGAACTGCCTGCGGTCGAGGCCATATTGGCGCGCCCGGTGCCAGCAATCCTCCGCCGCACCCATGGCGCCCCAGGAAATGCCGTATCGCGCCCGGTTTAGGCAACCGAACGGCCCGCTCATGCCCTCGACATCGGGGAGCAGCGCTTCGTCGCCCACTTCGACCCCATCCATGACGATCTCACCGGTGACTGAGGCGCGCAGGGAAAGCTTTCCGCCAATCTTGGGGGCAGACAGACCCTTCATGCCGCCTTCGAGCACAAATCCGCGTACCTTGCCCCCGTGCGCGGCACTTTTTGCCCAGACAATGAAGACGTTGGCGATGGGGGAATTTGAAATCCAGGTCTTTGAACCATGCAGACGGTAGCCGCCATCGATCTTTTCAGAGCGGGTCTTCATGCCTCCGGGATCAGACCCAGCGTCAGGTTCGGTCAGACCGAAACAGCCGATCCATTCGCCACTGGCCAGCTTGGGCAAGTATTTTTTCTTTTGGTCTTCGGAGCCATAGGCAAGGATCGGATACATTACCAGCGAGGACTGTACGCTCATCATCGAGCGATAGCCGGAATCGACGCGCTCGATCTCGCGCGCGATCAAGCCATAGGCAACATAGGACGCGCCCAGCCCGCCATACTCTTCAGGTACCGTGGCGCCCAGAAGTCCCGCCGCACCGAAATCGGCAAAAATGGTCGGGTCGACCCGTTCTTCGAGGTAATCATTGGCGATGCGGGGTGCCAGCTTGTCGGCGGCGAACGCGGCCGCCGAGTCGCGGATCATGCGCTCTTCGGCCGAAAGCTGGTCTTCGAGCAGGAACGGATCGGACCAATTGAAGCCGTTGCGGGCAAGGGGTTCGGCCATGATTTCTCCATGGGACTATATGGGTTTTGATCATTATAGGGCTGGACCGAACCTGGAAATAATCCTATTCGATGGAAAGTTGATGCATAAAGCGCATGGATAATGAGCCGCCAACGCCGCTATCTTCCCTCAATCGGACAACTGGCCGCTTTCGAGGCCGTGCAGCGCACGGGATCGACAATTGCCGCCGCAAAAGCGCTCGATCTTTCGCAGGGAACGGTATCGCGTCTTGTCGCCTCGCTCGAAGCGCAACTGGGCCGCCCCCTGTTTTTACGCCAGAGCAAGCGACTGGTGCCCACGCCGGCCGGCATCGACTACGCAAGAGATATCGCGGCGGCGCTCGATGCCATCGAGCGCGCTTCGATGCGAACCGCTGCCGATCTGGGTGGGGGCGCCCTGTCGTTGGCGGTCTTGCCTGCCTTCGGCACGCGCTGGCTGGGGC
>PBNW01000044.1 GCA_002723255.1 Pelagibacterium sp.
ACTGAAATTGCCAGACCGCATCATGGCCTCCTTGCCTCAAATTTAGGGAAGAAGGCGTCCAGAAATCTAGGGGCTATTCAGGATAAGATTTTTGGTGGGCGGCGGTGAAGGAGATCGCGGGGGGCGGGTCTTGCTAACCGACAGATGTCATCTAGACGATGCTCGGGCCCACACTATCGTAACTGAGCCGGCAGCCTTCGTTTTCCGCACGAAGCCTTGCATATGCTCGCATTCTCTTCTCCCGAAACGTGAAATTTGCGCGTCTCGGTTTCTCCAGCAGTCGGCCGTAGGCCGGTTTGCAAAGGTCATTGAGTTTGGTGGAGAAGTTGTTTTTCGAAACCTTAGTCCACTGAACAAGCGGATTATCGAGCTTATATTCTTCTGAAGTTAGCTGGCGAATTATTTCTTCGTAATTCTGCCATGCTAGTTCAATGTTTATTTCTAAGTGCTTATCAGCGGCTACCGCCCACAGAACGGGTTCACTGCGTGTCGTATTCTTTTTTACTGAGTCATCATATTCCCGTTTCAGCGGCCGGTCAGCGGAACTCACGGCAGATCGAACTCCCATCTTGAAAGCATCTGAAGTCACATGTTGCAGACCCGCCTCATGTGCCTGCACAAGTACATGCTCACACACGAGATGGACGAACGAAGGGAATCCATCGCTTAATAATGCGATCCGAGTTTTGATATTGAAATCCATCTCAAATCCGAGCGCTGCCGTCGCGTCATCTATGATGTCGAATCTCGGTTGCCAGCCTAATTGACCCACCTCCTCGGTATGCATCTGTCGAGTGAGGCTCTCATGCGCGATAAAAAGTCGTTCTATGGAATCGGCCACGCCACAAATAACAAATTTGACGCTTATTCGGGTATCGCTAAGTTGCTTCAAAAGCGCCGCGAATTTTTGATGCTCTTCAGTCGATGCTAGGACGTCGAACTCGTCTAACAGGACCACGTATTCTCGACCGTTTGTGTCTGCCAGAAACTTCAAGGTCGCAACTGCATCGCTAACCGTTTCTACCCGATAGTTGTTGTCTAGGTATTTGGGAGAAACTGTCGCCGAGCCACCCATGCCAAATACGCCAAGACTGGCAGTGTATGAATTGCCTGATTTTATCTCGATAGGGTTTATCTGCGCGGCCTGACGAACTACGTCAGTCATAACGCTGGCGAAAGTGGAATCCCTCTCGCACGAAGCGAGTATTGAAACGTGGCCTGCGTCTTCCTGAAGTCCAAACACCGCTGTTTGTGCAAGCGACGTTTTCCCTACTCCACGAAAGCCATATATGAAGGCGTGTCGCCCGGGTGAGCGAAGAGCTCTGGTCAACCTTGAGAGATCCTCCCCCCGTCCCTTTAAGTGACGAGGGGAGCTTATCGGCTGAGATGCAGTTAGAAACGTATGAAGGACTTTGTAGAAAGCGTCTTCTTCTCCTGGCATTCAGCGTTTCCTTTATTATCTCACCAACCGCCCTCAACTACACCCAGTCGTCGACCCACACGTGTCGCACTTCAAACACGTCCCGTTCCGCACCAGCGTGAAGTTCTGGCACTCGGAACATGCTTCCCCCACATAGCCCTTCATCTGGGCCTCCAGCCGCAGGGTTGTGGTGTCCTTGGCCTGGGCTTCGTCGACCAGTTTGGTGGCGGCGGCTTCGGCTTCTGCTTCCGGGTCGGTCTTGAGCGCCGTGCCTTGCTTGAGAGCCGTGACCGTCTGGGACTGCATGGCCTGGACGGGGTTGGCCAGTTTGAGGTCGGACGAGGCGACCAGCATCAGGGTTTTGTCCTTGACGCGGCCGCGGGTCATGCCGCGGGAGACGAAATTGTCGGCCGGGACCGGGGCGGGGGCCGAGCGGTCTTTGACCTGATTGTCTTCCGATACGCCCTGGCCGATCGAAGTGGCGCCGGCGTCGGGGGTTACGTGAGCCAGATCGGTGCGGTCGAGGTAGGAAATGGCCAGCTCGCGGAACACGTAATCGAGGATCGATGTGGCGTTCTTGATGTGGTCATTGCCCATGACGAGACCGGCGGGCTCGAAGCGGGTGAAGGTGAAGGCCTCGACGAATTCATCGAGCGGCACGCCATATTGCAGACCGATCGAAATCGCGATGGCGAAATTGTTCATCATGGCGCGGAAGGCGGCGCCTTCCTTGTGCATGTCGATGAAGATTTCGCCCAGGCGTCCGTCACCATATTCGCCGGTGTGGACATAGACCTTGTGGCCGCCAACAATCGCCTTCTGGGTGTAACCCTTGCGGCGGTCGGGCATGCGCTCACGCTCACGATAACGCTCGCGTTCGACCATGCGCTCGACGATCTTTTCGGCCACGGCCGGGATACGCTCGGAAAGCGCGGCGGCGGCGATTTCGGCCACATCGTCCTCGTCTTCGTCCTCATCGGCTAGCAGCGAGGAGTTGAGCGGCTGGGAAAGCTTGGAGCCATCGCGATAGAGCGCGTTGGCCTTGAGGGCCAGCTTCCAGGACAGCATGTAGGCCTGCTTGGAATCCTCGACGGTCGCATCGTTGGCCATGTTGATGGTCTTGGAGATCGCGCCCGAAATGAAGGGCTGAGCTGCGGCCATCATGCGGATGTGGGATTCGACCGAGAGATACCGCTTGCCGATCTTGCCGCAGGGGGTGGCGCAATCGAAAACGGGCAGGTGCTCGTCCTTGAGGAACGGCGCGCCTTCGAGCGTCATGGCACCGCACACATGGATGTTGGCGGCCTCGATGTCCTTTTTGGCAAAGCCAAGGAAGGGCAGGAGCTCGAAGGTCGGATCGGTCAATTGCGCGTCGGTGACGCCCAAAGATTTCAGGAAATCAGCGCCCAGCGACCATTGGTTGAAGACGAACTTTATGTCGAAGGCCGACTTCATGGCCGCGTTGAGCGCGGCGATCTTGTCCTCGGGGAAGCCCTTGGCGGCCAGGGTGACCGGGTTGATGCCCGGGGCCTGGTTCATGTTGCCATGGCCCACGGCATAGGCTTCGATCTCGGCGATCTGGTCTTCCGAATAGCCCAGCGAGCGCAGGGCGGCGGGGACGGCGCGGTTGATGATCTTGAAATAACCGCCACCGGCGAGCTTCTTGAACTTGACCAGCGCGAAATCGGGTTCGATGCCGGTGGTGTCACAATCCATGACCAGTCCGATGGTGCCGGTCGGGGCGATGACGGAAACCTGGGCATTGCGGTAGCCGTGCTTTTCACCCAGTTCGAGCGCCAGATCCCAGGCGGCGGTCGCGCGGTCGATCAGATTGCGATCGGGGCACGAGGCGTGGTCGAGCGGGACGGGCGTGATCGAGAGGTTCTCGTAGCCATCGGCCTTGCCATGAGCGGCATTGCGGTGATTGCGGATGACGCGCAGCATGTGCTTTGCGTTGCGCTTGTAGTCCTTGAACGCACCGAGCTCGGAGGCGATTTCGGCGGACGTTGCGTAGGAAACACCGGTCATGATGGCGGTCAAAGCACCGGCGATGGCGCGGCCTTCGTCGCTGTCATAGGGAATGCCCGAGGTCATCAGCAGGCCGCCGATGTTGGCGTAGCCCAGACCGAGGGTGCGGTAGAGATAGGAGCGCTCTGCAATGGCCTTGGAGGGGAACTGGGCCATCATCACCGAGACTTCGAGGACGAGGGTCCACAGGCGCACGGTGTGCTCGTAATCGCCGGTTGCGAACACACCATCCTTGCCGCGATAGAGCAGCAGGTTGATCGATGCCAGATTACAGGCGGTGTCGTCGAGGAACATGTATTCAGAGCACGGGTTCGACGCGTTGATCGGACCGGCTTCGGGGGAGGTGTGCCACTCGTTGATAGTGGTGTGGTACTGGATGCCGGGATCGGCGGACGCCCAGGCGGCATAGCCGACCTGTTCCCACAGATCGCGGGCCTTCAATGTCTTTGTGACCTTGCCGGACTGACGCGCGGTGAGGTTCCAGTCGCCATCGTCTTCGACGGCGCGCAGGAAATCATCGGTGACGCGGACCGAGTTGTTCGAGTTCTGGCCCGAAACGGTCAGATAGGCTTCGGAATCCCAATCGGTGTCGTAGATGGGAAATTCGATGTCGGTGTAGCCCTGCTTGGCGAACTGGATGACGCGGAAGATGTAGTTTTCCGGGACCAGGGCCTTCTTGGCGGCCTTGACCTCGCGCTTGAGAGCCGGGTTCTTGTTGGGATCGAAGCAATCATCGGCGTGGCCGTCGCAGTTCACAGCGGCCTTCATGATGAGCTTGAGGTGTTTGGAGACGGTCTTGGAGCCGGTGACCAGGGCTGCGACCTTCTGCTCTTCCTTGACCTTCCAGTTGATGTATTCCTCGATATCGGGGTGATCGATGTCGATCACCACCATCTTGGCGGCGCGGCGCGTGGTGCCGCCCGACTTGATGGCGCCGGCAGCGCGGTCGCCGATCTTGAGAAAGCTCATCAGGCCCGACGACTTGCCGCCGCCCGAGAGCTTTTCGCCCGAGCCGCGCAGGGCCGAGAAATTGGTGCCGGTGCCCGAGCCGTATTTGAACAGACGCGCTTCGCGGACCCAGAGGTCCATGATGCCGTTCTCGTTGACGAGATCATCGTCGACCGACTGGATGAAGCAGGCGTGGGGCTGGGGGTGCTCGTAGGCCGATTTGGACTGGACGAGCTTGCCGGTGAAGGGGTCGACATAGAAATGGCCCTGGCCGGGGCCGTCGATGCCATAGGCCCAGTGCAGGCCGGTGTTGAACCATTGCGGGGAATTGGGGGCAACGCGCTGGGTGGCGAGCATGTAGCACAGCTCGTCATAGAAGGTGCGGGCGTCGTCTTCGGAGGTGAAATAGCCACCCTTCCAGCCCCAATAAGTCCAGGTGCCGGCGAGCCGGTCAAAGACCTGACGCGAATCCATTTCCGAGCCGTAGCGCTCGTCTTCGGGCAGCTTGGCGAGCGCCTTTTCGTCGGGGACCGAACGCCACAGCCAGGAGGGGACGTCGTTTTCCTCGACCTTCTTGAGGACCTTGGCCACACCGGCCTTGCGGAAATATTTCTGCGCGATGATGTCGGCGGCGACCTGGCTCCAGAGCGCGGGGACGGCGATGTCCTCGAGCTTGAAGACCACAGACCCGTCCGGGTTGCGGATTTCGCTCGTGGCCGAGCGGAATTCGATGCCGGCATAGGCCGATTGCCCAGCCGTAGTGAAGCGCCGTTCTATCTGCATTCGTCTTGTATCCCCAAACTAGGTGCCGCTCTGCTGGCTGATCGCCCCTGCAAGCGTCTTGTCGTTGCCGACAATGTCGATTTGATCGGGTCATGAATCGGCCCGTTGATGTGACTGTTTTCGATTCTTTGGCAAACCGTCAATCACACGAAATCGACTATCCCTTGTGCCTATGGAATGTGCATTCGCTAAATATAGTGGTTTTTAGTGTGGATAGCGAGGAAAACGTGCAAAAAGCTGCACTGGTTACATTGGGGTGTCACAAAGCAAGCGTGAGCATAGGTTAATGAAGCGTTGTCTCGGAAAGCGCGGTTAAGTGATGGAAAAACCTCACTCTCTGGCCGTGCCGGGGGACCGCTTTAGACTCATAAACGCCTGTCAAGCGGCTTTTTTGGACCTCGATCGCGGTTTTTTGTTGGCTGGGGACATGCACACCATGTTGTGTGAACAACGGGACCGAAATCGACTATAGCACTCTCTAGGCTGGCCCGGTCATGTGTGCTAAGCCCAAGCCAACTCATCGTGACGCGTGAAGGTACCGGACGTGGCAAACAGCGGCTTTAAACAGTTCGTCTTCGAAATTTTCGGCTGGTGGAACAAGCAGACCCTCTCCACCCGCATTTTCACCGCCCTGCGCGGGGTGAAGGTGGGCGAGGACGCGTTCGGGAACGTCTATTACGAAGGCAAGAAGGATGGCCGGCGCTGGGTCGTCTATAATGGCTATGCGGAAGCGTCGGCGATTCCGGCGGGCTGGCATGGCTGGATGCACCGGCGCACCGATGTGCCGCCGTCCAAATCGGACTACAAGCCGCACGAGTGGGAAAAGGCCCATATCCCCAACATGACCGGCACGGCGCTGGCCTATCGCCCGGACGGGTCGATCCTTACGCCGCAATCGCGTCCGCGGGTGACGGGCGACTACGACGCCTGGTCGCCGGAATAGGGCGGTTATGGCTGCGTGAACCCTCGGGGATTTAGAAAAGCCGCAAGCCGCCTGGCGCTTGCCATGGTCATTGCCATGGGGGCGGGGAGCGCCCATGGCCAGGCCATCTCCAATCCTGTGGCGGTGTTTACCGGGCTCGACAAGATCACCGGGCGGATCACGATTTTCGATGTCTATATCGACGAGACGGTGCAGTTCGGCTCGCTGCAGCTGACGCCGCGAGTCTGTTATTCCCGGCCGACAACCGAAGCCCAGAGCGTTACCGCCTTCGTGCAGGTGGACGAGGTTTCGTTGCAGGCGACAATGGAGCGGGTGTTTTCGGGCTGGATGTTTGCCGACTCGCCGGCGCTCAATGCGATCGACAACGCCGTTTACGATGTCTGGCTGATCGATTGCCGCCAGACATCGGACGTGCCGCCACCCGACCAGCGCTAGGTTGCATGGACAGTTCGGTGATGGTGGCCTGCAAATGGCAGTTTTCTGCGCTTCCGGTGCTCACGTACCCAAATGTACGCTCCGCTCCGGTTCTCGAAAACTGCCATTTTCGGCTCACCCTGACCTAACTCTCCACACAACCTACCCCGTCTTTTCCCACGCGTAGAAGTCGCCGTCGATATTGAGGGCGCCCGAGAGGCGGATTTCGTAGATGGCGCGGGGGATCTCGATGCCGCCCAGAGACGCCAGATGGTCGGTGATGAACTGGGTATCGAGAAGCGCATAGCCGCCCGCATTGAGCCGGTCGACGAGGTGGGCGAGGGCGATCTTGGACGCATCGGTGCGCCGGTGGAACATGGATTCGCCAAAGAAAGCGCCGCCGATGGCCAGGCCATAAAGGCCGCCAACCAGGGCTTCGCCATCATAGACCTCGACGGTGTGGCAATAGCCCATGGCAAACAACTCGCCATAGAGTGAGCGAATGGTGGGGTTGATCCAGGTTGATTGCCGGTCACTGCCTGCCGTGGCGCAGCCTTCGATGACACCGGAAAAGTCGCGATCAACGACGACGGAAAAGCCGCTTTTTCGCATGGACTTGCGCAGGCTTTTTGACGCCCTGAATCCATCGAGCGGCAACACGCCGCGCATCTGGGGGCTGACCCAGAAAATGTCCGGATCGTCGGCGCTTTCCGACATCGGGAATATGCCGGCGCGATAGGCGCGCAGGATCAACTCGGGCGTGAGTTCGATATCGAAGGGGTCGTTCCGGGTCATCGCAAAACTGAAAAAGCGGTCGTGTGCAGGGCGTACCACGATCTGCACACGGTTTGTTTCGGTCGCGCTTTCGAACCGCAAAGGTGCGGGCCTCTTTTTGCTGAAAGCACTCCGGCGGCCCGCCTTTCGTTATTCCTTGTTGGCTTCGAGAAACTTCTCGAGCCAGTGGATGTCGTAATTTCCCGCCTGAATGTCGGGCTCCTTGATGAGCCGGCGGAACAGGGGCAGGGTCGTCTTGACGCCGTCGACGATAAATTCGTCCAGCGCCCGATTGAGGCGCTGCAGGCATTCGGGGCGCGTCCGGCCGTGGACGATCAGCTTGCCGATCAGGCTGTCGTAATAGGGCGGGATGTTGTAGCCCTGATAAACGGCGGCATCGACGCGCACCCCCACGCCACCTGCGGGGTGATAATAGGTGATGCGACCCGGCGACGGTGCAAAGGTCTGGGGGTCTTCGGCGTTGATGCGCACTTCGATGGCATGGCCATGGAACGCCACGTCTTCCTGCTTGAGCGAAAGCGGCTCGCCGGCGGCAACGCGGATCTGCTCATAGACGATGTCGAAATTGGTGATGCGCTCGGTGACCGGGTGCTCGACCTGCAGGCGGGTGTTCATTTCGATGAAATAGAACTCGCCGTTTTCGTAGAGGAACTCGATGGTGCCGGCGCCTGAATATTTGAGCTTGCGCATGGCGGCGGCGCAAATTTCACCGATCTCGGTCTGCTCTGCCATAGGAACGGTCGGCGCCGAAGCCTCTTCCCACACTTTCTGGTGGCGGCGTTGGAGCGAGCAATCGCGGGTGCCAAGATGGACGGCATTGCCCCGGCCGTCGCCGATGACCTGAACCTCGATGTGGCGGGGCTTTTCGAGGTATTTTTCCAGGTAGACGGAATCGTCACCGAAATTGGCCTTGGCCTCGCGGCGTGCCGTCGAGAAGGCGATGGCGAGGTCGGCTTGGGTCTTGGCGACCTTCATGCCCTTGCCGCCGCCGCCCGATGCGGCCTTAATGAGAACCGGATAGCCGATTTCGGCGGCAGACTTCTGCGCTTCGGCCTCGGTGGTCACGGCGCCAGCCGAGCCGGGAACACAAGGGATGCCCAGTTCAAGCGCGGTCTTTTTGGCTTCGATCTTGTCGCCCATGATCTCGATATGGTGGGCGGACGGGCCGATAAAGGCGATCTTGTGCTCTTCGAGGATGCGGGCGAAACGAGCGTTTTCCGACAGAAAGCCATAGCCGGGATGGACGGCTTCGGCGCCGGTGATTTCGCAGGCGGCCAGGATGGAGGGGATGTTGAGATAGCTGTCGCGGGCGGAGTTGGGACCAACGCACACGCTTTCGTCGGCAAGGCGCACATGCATGGCATTGGCGTCGGCCTGGGAATGGATGGCAACCGTCTGGATGCCGAGTTCCTTGCAGGCGCGCAGGATGCGCAGGGCGATTTCGCCGCGGTTGGCTATGAGGACCTTGGAAAACATGGGCCTGCCTTACTCGATGACGACGAGGGGTTCACCGTATTCGACCGGCGAGGCGTCATCGACCAGAATGCGGGTGATGGTGCCCGATTTGTGCGCCGGAATCTGGTTCATGGTCTTCATGGCTTCGATGATGAGGACCGTCTGGCCCTCGGACACCTTGGTGCCCACTTCAACGAAGGCCCTGGCGCCCGGTTCTGGCGCCAGATAGGCAGTGCCGACCATGGGCGATGTCAGGGTGTTGGGGCTGGCAGCGAGGTCTTCGGGCGATGCGGCGGCGGGCGTTGCAGCAGCCGAGGCTGCGGGCGCGGCCGGCGCTGCCGGGGCGGCTGGAGCCTGCTGGGAGTAGCCTGGGGCCGCGACCTGAACGACTTCCTTGGCAAAGGTGCGCGTTACGCGGATGCGGAAGTCATCCTGCTCAAGTTCGATTTCCGCCAGATTGGCATCATTGACCAGTTCGGCGATGGTGCGGATGAGGTCCTGATCGACCTGCGAGATCTTTGCCATTGTTATCGTGTCTCCACCGACCCGTTTGGGGTCTTTTTCAATTCAGGATTTCGGCGACGGCCTCGAGGGCCAGCGTATAGCCTCTTGGGCCCAGACCGCAAATTACGCCCTTTGCCACTGCAGATACGTAGGAATGATGGCGAAAGGGTTCACGCTGATGAATGTTTGACAGGTGCACCTCGAGGATAGGCTGGTCCAGCGTGCGCAGGGCATCGTGGATGGCCACCGAGGTGTGGGAATAGGCGGCGGGATTGATGACGATCGCATCGGCCGTCTTGCGGGCCGACTGTATCCAGTCCACCAGTTCGCCTTCATGGTTGGACTGGCGGAAATCGCAGGCCATGCCGAGCTTTTCGCAGGTATCCCGGCACAGCGCCTCGATATCGGCCAGCGTATCGCCGCCATAGATCGATTTTTCCCGCGTGCCCAAGAGATTGGGGTTCGGTCCGTTGAGGATCAGTACGCGTTTTGCCATATGCCTTATCGTGTCGCGTCCGAAGCGCCAAAATGATGGCAAACGCGCCTTTTTAGAGCTTTTTGGGCCAGCATGGCTGGCAATTCAAGCTGGCGTTATACGAAATGCACCGAAAAGGCAAAGGGAACGTCCTTAAGCGGGCTCTGCCTGGATGCGGGCCAGCAGGGCTTCGGCCTCAGGCGGCATTTCCCGGGCGATGCGGCGGTAGATGCGGCCATCGGGGGTGCGGCGCAACAGATCGAGGTCGCAGAGTTCGCGGCGGAGCAGGACGTAGTCCTCGTAATCGTGCCAGGTGCGCAGCATGGCATTGATTTCAAGCTCGGAAAGCTGGCCATCGTCGGGCATTTGCGACCAGATGACCCAGAGCGCAAGTTCCTGATCCGCGCGGCGGGAGGGCCAGCGCAGGAGGCGACCGGTTGCATCGAAACAGCGCGCGGTGCGGGTGATGCGTTTTTCAAGAGCGGGGTCGGGCTGATGCTCGGCCGGCATTGTCAGCCGTCCTGAGCGCTGTCGGTGCAAACGGTCGAGCCACACTCCCGCATGGCTTCGATGCGGCGGACCAGATCGGCTTTGGGCAGGGCGCCGGGGATCACTTCGTCGCTGATGATGAAGGTGGGCGTGCCTGAAATGCCGAGGGCCTGGGCGATGGTATAGGTGCGCTGGAGGGCGTCGGAGATATCGGGGGCGGTCATTTCGAGCTCCAGCGACACGCGGCTCAGCCCCAGCGATTCGGCGGCGGCAAGGGCGGCCTGGGTGTCGACCTGACCGCGCGCGGAAAACAGCGCTGTGTGGAAATCCTGATAATCGACATCGGCGCGGCCAACCAGAATGGCGATGCGGGCGGCATCGACCGAGCTTTGCGAGAGGATGGGGAATTCCTTGAGGATGACGCGCAGATTGGGGTCTTCCTCGACCAGAGCCATCACATCGGCGACGACCTGGCGGCAATAGCCGCAATTGTAATCGAACATTTCGACAAGGGTGACATCGCCATCGGGATTGCCGAGCACGATGTTGGCGGGGTCGTTGTAGATTTCGTCTTCCAGGGCCGCAAGCGCGATGCGGGCGCGCTCACTCTCTTCGGCGCGAACCTGGGTTTCCAGTTCGATCGACATGCGCTCGAGCAGGCGTGGATTGGCGAGGAGGTAGTCCTCGATGACCGGGCCGATGGTGGCGGTGTCGATCGTCTCGGCGGGTGGTGTCGCCGGCGATTGGACTGGCTGGTCCGCCGCGGCCTGGGCGAGAAGGGATTCGACCTCGGTCTGGCTCAAGCCGGGCTCGGGACGGGTTGCGATGGAGTAAGCGAGACCCGCGCCGAGCAGAGCCACGGCAGCAGCAAGGCCGAGATTGATCGCTTTTTGCATCAGAAACTCCCTATCGCGTCATGGCGGGTTTACCGTAAGCAGGGTTCGGGGGCTAGACGCAATGAACCGCGGAAGCGAACAAATGCTCGTGTTGGATCGAAATGCTAATAATTGAGCGAAAGTTAGCATTATTTGCTAATTTATCGCGTTATGTGATAATGATATGCTGGTATAGTATGGATTGACGCAAGCGTGGCGGTTCGGGTGCGGGCTGCCGAAAAGAACAAGCGGACATTGAAATGATGAATGCCAATTCGATTCGCCCATTTTACGCCCTTGAACTGATGGCGCGCGGGCAGGCGCTGGAAGCGCAGGGGCGGACAGTGTGCCACCTCGAAATCGGGGAGCCGGGCGGCAAACCGGCCGATCGCGTGCTTGATGCGGTTCGCGACTGTCTGGACCGCCCCATGGGCTACACGGCGGCCAAGGGCATGCCGGCGCTGCGCGAGAGGCTGAGCCGGTATTATGCCGAGCAGCATGGTGTCGAGGTTTCGCCCGAGCGGATCGTGGTGACCACAGGTTCATCGAGCGGGTTCATCCTGACCTTTCTGGCAGGATTTGCGCCGGTACAGCGCATAGCGGTGACGCGGCCGGGCTATCCGGCCTATCTCAATATCATCGCCTCTCTCAATCTGGGGAGCGTCGAGATCCCGGTTTCACCGGCCAATGGATGGCGGCTGACGGCGGCCGATATCGAAGCTGCCTATGAAAAATCGCCGTTCGAGGGGCTGCTTGTGGCGAGTCCGGCCAACCCGACCGGGGCAGTGCTGGAGCGAGACGAGCTGGCGGCCATCATCGCGTGTTGCGACCGGCTCGGCGTGCGGTTCATTTCCGACGAGATTTACCATGGGCTCAATTATGTGGGCGGGGACGCCAGCGCGCTCGAATTTTCCCATGACCATGTGATCGTCAACAGCTTTTCCAAATATTACTGCATGACGGGCTGGCGGATCGGCTGGCTGGTGCTGCCCGAAGACATGGTGCGCCGGGCCGAGATGATGGCGCAGAGCCTGTTCATTTCGGCCTCGAGCGCGTCCCAGTGCGCGGCACTGGCGGCGATGGAAGCGCGGGACGATTATGATGCCCGGCGCGACCAGTACGCCGGGAGCAGGCAGGTTCTGTCAGAGGGGCTCAAGGCGCTGGGGTTCGGGCTGGCCGAGCCGTCGGACGGAGCATTTTACGCCTATGTGGATGCGTCGGCCTTTACCAATGACACGATGGATTTCTGCCTGCGCATGCTCGATCAGGCTGGCGTCGCCGCGACGCCGGGGCAGGATTTCGACAGGACGGACGGGCACAAATATGTGCGGTTTTCCTATGCCGGAACGCCCGAAAGCATCGCCATGGCGCTCGAGCGAATGGGCAAATTTCTCCAGCCATAGCGGGATATAAAAAAGGGCGGCTTTGCCGCCCTTTTATAATTTGTGTGGGATCCGTTCAGCCCAGGCCGAGGCGGCGCTGCCACCAACCGGCCTTCTTGGGCTTTTCCTCTGTCGGCTCGCTGGTCGACGAAACGAGAATTTCATCGGGCGGCACGGCCTTGTTCTTGCGGCTGGCGGCGGGCTCTTCCGTTGCGGGTTCAGGCTCGGCAGCAGGCTCAGGGATGTTGTCCTGCTGGGGCGCTTGGGCGGGCTTTTCGTCGACAGGAGCCTCGGCCTCGACCTTCTTCTTGCGCGGAGCACGGGGCTTGCGGGCCGGCTTTTCGGGGGCTGGCGCAGGCTCGGCGGCGGGGGCTTCCTCGGCGCCCTCCACAGCTTCCTGGGCGACCGAATCCGGCTCGACGGCCTTGGCTTTCGTCGTCCTGCGGGTGCGGCGTTTCTTGGGCTTTTCCTCAGTGGCTTCGGCAACCTCAGGGACCGGTTCGGTCTGAGGTGCGGCGTCGGGCGCGGGAACGTCCTCGGCCTGAGCGGCTATCGCGGGCTCGCGCTCCTCGACAGCGTTCATGGCGTCGGCATCACCGAGCGATTCCGTATCCTGATCGGTGCCAACGCCTTCATTGGGGCGCTTGTTGCGGCGCCCGCCACGACGGCCACGACGACGGCGCTTGCGCGGCTGGTCGTCGTCGTCCTCATTGGTGGCATCGGCGCGCGGCTCGTCCTCGGTATCGCCGGATTCGGCGTCGGGAGTTGCGATGTCGGTGGCCTGGATCGCGCCGTTTTCCTTGCCGCCACGGCGACGGCGGCGGCGGCGCTTGTTGCGGTTGCCATTGCCTTCGCCGGATGTGTCGTCTTCGGCCTCGACCTCAGCTTCGGCCTCAACGACTTCTTCTTCCTGGTCTTCGGACTCCTCGTAGTCGTCCATGGAGGCCGCATCAGCGCGGATGTGCTGGACCGGAGCGGCCGCGACAGGCGCGCGCGCCTCACCGCGTTCGATGTTGAACTGGGAGCCGAGAAGACCGCTTTGGGCGGAAACGGTGATCGAAAGGCCGTATTTGGCTTCGAGCGCGGTCAGCGTTTCGCGCTTGGTATTGAGAATATAGAGCGCGACTTCGGCGGGCATGTTGACATTGATCGACTGGCCCGGCTTGCGCAGCACATGGTCTTCGATAGCGCGCATGATCATCAGCGCCAGCGAGGAAACCGAACGGACCAGACCGGTGCCCGCGCAGGTGGGGCAGGTGTGGGTCGAGGATTCGAGAACGCCGAAACGGATGCGCTGGCGGCTCATCTCCATCAGGCCGAAATGGCTGATGTGGCCGACCTGGATACGGGCGCGATCGTTCTTGAGGCAGTCCTTGAGCTTTTTTTCAACCGAGCGGTTGTTGCGCCGCTCTTCCATGTCGATGAAATCGATGACGATGAGGCCGGCCAGATCGCGCAGGCGCAACTGGCGGGAAATCTCTTCGGCCGCTTCCAGATTGGTCTGGAGGGCTGTGTCCTCGATATTGTGTTCCTTGGTGGCGCGACCCGAGTTGACGTCGATGGACACCAACGCTTCGGTCGGGTTGATGACGATATAGCCGCCCGAGGGCAGGGTCACCTGCGGATGGAACATGGAGTCGAGTTGCGACTCTACATTGAAACGCGAAAAGATCGGCGCATCATCTTTATAGACCTGCACATTCTTGGAATGGCTGGGCATGATCATGCGCATGAAATCCTTGGCCTCGCGATATCCGGCCTCGCCCGATACAAGGACTTCGGAGATGTCCTTGTTGTAAAGGTCGCGGATGGTGCGCTTGATCAGGCTGCCCTCCTCATAAACGAGGCATGGCGCCGAGGACTCGAGCGTCAGCGTGCGTACGTTTTCCCACAGGCGCATGAGGTATTCGAAATCGCGCTTGACCTCTGCCTTGGTCCGAGAGGCGCCGGCCGTGCGCAGGATGACGCCCATGCCCTGGGGGACTTCGAGATCGGTGGCGATTTCCTTGAGACGCTTGCGGTCTGCGGCGCTGGTGATCTTGCGCGAAATGCCGCCACCACGGGCCGTATTGGGCATCAGGACCGAATAGCGGCCGGCCAGCGACAGATAAGTGGTCAGCGCGGCGCCCTTGTTGCCGCGCTCTTCCTTGACGACCTGGACCAGCAGAACCTGGCGGCGTTTGATGACTTCCTGAATCTTGTAGCGGCGCTGATTGCGGCGAGGACGCTCCTGAAGATCTTCAAGGGCATCGCCTTCGCCGATCTGCTCAACCTTCTTGGTTTCGCGCGGCGTGTCGAATTCGTCGCCGTTGTCCTCGGTAACGTCATCTTCGCCTTCGGCACTCTCGGCCTCATCATCGATGAGATCGGCCTCTTGCTCGTTGGCTTCTTCCTCGTCGCGCATGAGCGCTTCGCGGTCGGCGACGGGAATCTGGTAATAGTCGGGGTGAATTTCGGAAAAGGCGAGGAAGCCGTGGCGATTGCCGCCATAGTCAACGAAAGCAGCCTGCAAGGAAGGCTCGACCCGCGTCACCTTGGCGAGATAGATATTGCCCCTTAGCTGCCGCCGTTCGGCGGATTCAAAATCGAACTCCTCGAGTCTGTTACCAGTGGTAACGACGATCCGTGTTTCTTCCGGGTGGGTGGCATCCACCAGCATTCTTTTTGTGGCCATAAACTAAAACTCCGCGCGCTCGCGCGCCGGGCCCGGACCGTTCTTGTGACGGGCGGCCAGCGCCATGCGAGGCGTATGACAGTATTGTGAAAACGCCAGAGGCGTCGTTGGGAAGGGTAGGGGTCAAGGAATGGGGCAGCGGGCTGTGGCGCGCCGGAACATCGATCGTGCCGATTGCCAGAGTTAAACCCATTCGACCTCGTCCTTAGAGGCTCGGCCACATCGGCCTTGCCAGTCGGAACGCCTCAAAACCGGCGAATCCGATATTCGTGTCTCGGTGCAAGTCGCGCGTCACACGTCCGGTATGTCGGGGCCGGCAAATACACCGGCGGCGATAACGGGCCTGGGCGCAGACTCTATGGAGCACCGCATTACAGTCCTTACGAGTGTTCCCGGAAATTGGCAATAGCCAATGGCCCTGACGCTCGATTGATGGGATGTGGCGCTTGTGAACGTGAAGTACAAGCCGGGGCTTGCCTATTTCCGCCCAAGAATCGCATAAGGTGCGCGCGAACTGGAGTTTTCGATGATCGTCCCGGCTGTGCGTGCAAAGCTCATTTTTTTCCTACTGGCGTTTGCCGTTTTCAATGGCCCGGCCGGTCTGGCGCAGGACAATTCCGCGCCAGTGCCTGCCGCGGAAGCGGCTGAAACCGATGCCGGGCCAGCGGCTCCTGCGCTGCTCGACTCGCGCGTCACGGCAACGCAGGATCGCGCGCGGCTGGTGTTGGATCTGACGACGCCGACCGAATTTGCCGTTTATACGGCAGCCGATCCGATGCGCGTTGTTGTTGAGTTGCGCGGCCAGGCGGGGGAGAGCGGTCAGGACAATCAGCCGGCCGGAGATGGCCTTGTTAGTGCCTACAGCGTCGAGGCACCGGGTGACGAGCGGGTGCGGGTAACGCTTTCGCTTGCCGGGCCGGCACAGGTGCAGCAGTCTTATATTCTCGACGCTTTCGAAGACCAGCCGGCGCGGCTGGTGATTGATCTGGTTCCCGATACGGCCGAAAATTTCGCGGCCAATATCAGAGGTGCCGAACCGGAGGTCGAGCAGGCCGAGCAGCAAACGCCACCCGCCGAACTCGACGGCGCGCAAACCGCGCCGGGTGAAACCGCGACGGCAGTCGACAGCGTGCGGCCTCTCGTCATCATCGATCCCGGCCATGGCGGCGTCGATGGCGGCGCACGAGCGACCAACGGGCTCGAGGAAAAGACAATCGTTCTGGCCTTTGCGCTCAAGCTGCAAAATCTGCTGGTCGAAACCGGGCGGTTCGATGTGGCGCTGACGCGGGACACAGATACGTTTCTGACGCTTTCAGAACGCGTTGCGCTGGCGCGGCAGAATCAGGCGGATCTGTTTATTTCGCTGCATGCGGACTCCTTCGATCAGCAGGATGTGCGCGGTGCGTCGATCTATACGCGCGGCGATCTGGCGACAACCGATCTGGACCGCGTGCTGGCCGAAAATGAAAACCGGGTCGATCTGATAGCGGGGTTTTCGCCACCCGAAGACGAAGGCGCCATCGACGTGCTCGTCGATTTTCTGGCGCGCGAGACGCGGCGGCAGTCCTATCTGGCCGTGCAGGCGCTGATCGAGCAGCTTGAGCCATCGGTCCAGTTGCGGCGTTTCCCGCTGCGGCAGGCGGACTTTTTCGTCCTCAATTCGCCCGACATTCCCTCGGTGCTGATCGAGCTGGGTTTTCTCTCCAATTCCGATGATACGGCCAACCTGACGACCGATGCATGGCTCGACCGCGTGGCGGCGGCGCTGGCGCGTGGCGTCGCGGTTTATTTCGATGGTCAATTCTAGACGCCCGTCGCATTGATTCGGGCAAGAATGCGCGCTAACGCTGCGCGACCCTTCAGGAATTCGCCAAGTTGACCCCGCCAATAGATTTTCAGGCGCTTTTCGAAAAGTCGCCGAATCCCTACGTCCTCCTCGATCGTGATCTGGTTATCGTTTCGGCCAATTCGGCCTATCTCGAGGTCACCGGACGAACTCTTGATTCGATCATTGGCAAATCGATGTTCGACGCTTTTCCGAGTGAACCCGGGTCCCCCAGCTATCAGCAATTGCGGTCGTCGCTCGAACGTGCATTTGCGGGCGGGGCCGTCGATCATTTGCCGCTCATCCAGTATGACATCGACCGGGGCGGCACGGTCGAGCAGCTTTACTGGTCGGCAACGCATGTTCCACTGGCCGGCGCGAACGGCGAAACAAGCTATGTGCTGCAGCATACCACCGACGTAACCGAGCTTCATGTGTTGCGCTCGGCGGCCCGGACACTGCCGGCTGGACAGGGCGAGGCCGTGGAGGCAGCGGTATTCAAGCGTGCAAGGGAAGTCCAGGCGCTCAACGACAAGCTGGGGGCCGAGGTCAAGCGGCTGAACCTGTTGTTTGAACAGGCGCCGGGGTTCATGGCTGTATCCTGGGGCCCCGAGCACGTCTTTGCCATGGCCAATGCCGCCTACGAACAGGTTGTCGGCGGGCGTGAGGTGGTTGGCAAGTCGGTTGCCGAGGTGCTGCCCGAGGTGGTTGACCAGGGGTTCGTCGAAATTCTCGACCGCGTCTATCGCTCAGGCGAGCTGTATCTGGGACGGCAGGTGCCGGTGAGCCTTGCTGCTGGAGAGAATGGAAGCCTTGTCGAGCGCTACCTCGATTTTGTCTATCAACCCATCCTTGCGGACGATGGATCGACAGCGGGAATTTTCGTTCAGGGCCATGATGTGACCGATGAGATCGTTGCATCCAAAAAGCTCAAGGAACTCAACGAGAGCCTCGAGGCGCGCGTGGCCGACGCCATCGAAGAGCGCCGCCAGGTGGAACTGGCTCTTCAGCAGGCCCAGAAGATGGAGTCGCTGGGCAAGCTCACCGGCGGCGTCGCCCACGATTTCAACAATCTGCTGCAGGTGATTTCAGGCAATATCCAGCTGCTCCATGGCGATGTCGAGGGCAATGAGCGTGCGCGGCAGAGGCTGGAAAACGCCATGGCCGGTGTCGAGCGCGGAGCCAAACTTGCCGGACAATTGCTGGCCTTCGGCCGGCGGCAGCCGCTCGAACCCAAGGCCCTCAATGTCGGTCGGCTGGTCAATGGCATGGGAGATATGCTGCGCCGCGTTCTCGGTGAAGAGATCGAGGTCGAAACCATGGCTTCGGGCGGGCTGTGGAACACGATGGTGGACCCCAACCAGATCGAGAACGCCTTGCTCAACCTGGCGATCAATGCCCGCGACGCGATGGAGGGGGTCGGCAAGCTGACCATCGAGGTCGGCAACGCGTTTCTCGATGACGCCTATGCGATGGAGCACGAGGAGGTGGCGGCGGGTCAGTATGTGGTGATCGCCGTAACCGATACGGGGACGGGAATTCCTTCCGAGGTTCTCGCAAAGGTGTTCGAGCCGTTCTTTACCACCAAGTCAGACGGGCATGGGTCCGGACTCGGATTGTCCATGGTTTATGGGTTCATCAAGCAATCGGGCGGGCACATCAAGATCTACAGCGAGCCCGGTGAGGGAACCACCGTCAAGCTTTATCTGCCGCGGACCCATCAGCTCGAAGATGCCATGCGGCCCGCCGATCTGGGGCCGATTACGGGAGGCAGCGAGACCATACTGGTTGTCGAGGACGACGAGGCTGTTCGCGCCACGGTCGTCGAAATGCTCTCGGACCTGGGATACCGCGTTCTCAAGGCGTCGGATGCGCAAAGCGCCCTGGCAATCGTCGAAAGCGGCGCTGCCATCGACATGCTGTTCACCGACGTGGTCATGCCCGGACCGCTCAAGAGCCCGGAACTGGCCCGCAAGGCGCAACGGACCATTCCGGACCTCGCGGTGCTTTTCACGTCCGGCTATACCGAAAACGCCATCGTTCATGGCGGACGGCTCGATACCGGCGTGGAATTGCTGTCAAAACCCTACACACGGAACGCTCTGGCGCGCCGCGTGCGGCAGGTGCTGGCCGAAAGGGGCCGCGTTGTTCGTTCGGCGGCCGAAAAGGGCGGAGCCGTGATGGAAACGGTGCTGCTGGTGGAAGACGACCCCCTCATCCGTATGGCTACAGCCGACATGATTCGGGAATTGGGCATGAGTGTGCTCGAATGCTCCAGCGCGGAAACGGCGCTGGAATTGCTGGCGAGCGAGAAGGTGGACGTGCTGGTCGCCGATATCGGGCTTGGCGGCATGTCGGGGCAGGATCTGGCGTGGTCGGTCCATCGCGATTATCCGGACATCCAGATCGTTCTGGCGACGGGACACAGCGTGAGCGCTGGCGATGTCGTTCCGGGGGCGAAAGTGCTCTCCAAGCCGTTCGATGATCGCAGCATTGCCCAAGCGCTGGGGCGGGCCTCCAGGGGCTGATGGGTCGCACACACCGTTTTGATTTATCTTAAAGGGGTTTGCGCGCACAATCGCCCGCGATTCTGATACGCTTGGGAATCGCGGGGATGGCGTGAAGGTTTGGGCGCTGGCCCGTGTGAGAACTCAATGTTTCGACTTTTAAGCTGGCTGTTTGGCCTTGGCGTTTTTTCCGGCCTGATCGTTCTGGGAGGCGTGGCCTGGTATGTGGCCGTGCTCAACGAGGATCTGCCCGATTATACCGTGCTGATGGATTATCAGCCGCCGGTGACGACGCGGGTGCATGCCGCCGATGGCGTGTTGCTGGCGGAATTTGCGCGCGAACGTCGGCTGTTCCAGCCGGTCGAGACCATTCCCCCGATGGTGATCGAGGCGTTTCTTTCGGCCGAGGACAAGGATTTCTACTCCCATTTCGGCATCGACGTGGCCGGCGTGTTTCGCGCGGCGCGCGACAATGTCGTGCAGATGGTGGACGGCAGTTCGGGCAATCTGGTCGGCGCATCGACGATAACCCAGCAGGTGGCCAAGAATTTCCTTTTGACGTCGGACCAGACTTGGGACCGCAAGATCAAGGAAGCGCTGCTGGCGCTGCGGATCGAAAACACCTTCACCAAGGACGAAATCCTCGAGCTGTATCTCAACGAAATTTTCCTGGGCCTCAATTCCTATGGTGTTGCGGCGGCCGCGCTCAATTATTTCGACAAGGCGCTCTATGAACTGACCTATGCCGAGGCGGCCTATCTTGCGGCGCTGCCCAAGGGGCCTTCGAACTATCACCCGTTCCGGCGACCCGAGGCGGCGATCGAGCGGCGGAATTGGGTGCTCGATCGGATGGCCGAGAACGGGTACATCACGCTCGAGGAGGCGAGCACCTACAAGAGTGAAAATCTCAACGTCATTCCGCGGGCAGGCGGTTCGCAGCTGTATTCAGCCGAATATTTCACCGAGGAAGTGCGGCGGCAACTCGCGGGGCTTTATGGCGAGGATACGCTTTATGGCGGCGGCATGTCGGTGCGCACGTCGCTCGATCCGCAGATGCAGCTTCATGCCCGCAAGGCGCTGATGGATGGGCTGATCGACTTCGACCAGGGACGGGGCTTTCACGGCGTTGAGGACACCATCGAGATCGGCGAGGATTGGGGCGGCGCGCTGGCGGGCATTTCTCCGCTCGGGGACGTGCCCGAGTGGACGCTGGCCGTGGTTCTGGAGACGGAGGCAAACTCGGCCCGGATCGGTCTGCGGCCGATGATCGATGTGGACGGGCGGGTCAGTTCGGAGCGTATAACAGGCACACTGCCGGGCTCGGCCGTTACCTGGGTGAGCGAACCACTGGGCGAGCTCTTGAGCGTCGGTGATGTGGTTTACGTCGACCCGGTGGCGGGCGAAGAGGGGGTTTATACCTTGCGTCAGGTGCCCGAGATCGAGGGCGCCATCGTTGCGATGGATCCCAGGACGGGGCGCGTTCTGGCGCTGGTGGGCGGGTTTTCGTTTGCCGAGAGCGAGTTCAATCGCGCCACGCAGGCGATGCGCCAGCCGGGGTCGTCGTTCAAGCCGATCGTTTATGCCGCGGCGCTGGACAATGGCTATACGCCGGCCAGCGTGATCCTCGATGCACCGCTCGAAGTGGTCAATGCCGATGGCTCGGTCTGGCAGCCGGAGAACTATGCAAGACAGTTCTATGGGCCGCAGACGTTGCGGCGTGGCATCGAGCTTTCGCGCAATGTGATGACGGTGCGGCTGGCGCGCGATCTGGGCATGCCGATGATCGAGGAATATTCGCGCCTGTTCGGGGTTTACGAGGATATGCCGCATGTTCTTGCCATGGCGCTGGGTGCTGGCGAAACCACGGTCATGCGGCTGACGGCAGCCTATGCGACGATTGCCAATGGCGGGCGCCGGATCACGCCCACGCTGATCGACCGCATCCAGGATCGGTATGGCGATACGATCTATCGTCACGACGAACGGATCTGCGAGACCTGCCAGCAGGCAGATTGGCACGGGCAGGCCGCGCCAATGATTATCGACAGCCGCGCGCAGGTGCTTGACCCGATGACGGCCTATCAGATCACATCGATGATGGAAGGCGTGGTTCAGCGCGGCACGGGAACGGCGGTTCGTGCGGTCGACCGGCCTGTTGCCGGCAAGACCGGGACCACAAACGATTACAAGGACGCCTGGTTCGTGGGGTTCACGCCCGAATTGGCGGTCGGGGTCTATGTCGGTTACGACACGCCGCGCAGCATGGGATCGAGTTCGACGGGCGGCGAGCTGGCAGCGCCGATCTTTGCCGATTTCGTTTCGACGGCGCTCGATGGCGTCCCGCCGACGCGGTTTCAGGTGCCGGAGGGTATGCACAGGGACTGGATCGATCCTGCAACCGGGGTCGGCATCGTCGCGGGCGGTTCAGGCGTGCAGGAAGCGTTCAAGCCAGGGACGGGGCCGAATTTGATGACCTCGGTCATCGGGGTGAATTCCCAGGCTTTCGACAACGTGCAGACCGGCGCGAACCAGCAGCCGGCGTTTGGAGCGGGTTCTCTGTTTTAAAGAGATGGCGAGCGGTTGATTGTCGCTTTCAATGCCGCTAAGTCAGCCAGCGAATAGAACTACGGACGGAATTATGCGCGCAGACGTTCTCAAGACTGTTGACGAAATCAAGCAGGCCCTAAGCCTGCTGAGGAGGCATCTTTGACTGGGATACAGCCGAAAGACGCCTCGACGCACTGAACGCCCGCTCGGAATCGGGCGATCTGTGGAACGATCCGGAAGAAGCGCGCAAGGTGATGAGCGAACGTCAGTCGCTCGAAAGCGCCATCGACACGGTCAAGACGCTCGAGGCCGGGATCAGCGATAATATCGAGTTGATCGAACTCGGTGAGGCCGAGGGCGACGAGGAGATCGTTTCCGAAGCCGAAAAGGCATTGGTCGAGCTGAAGGGCACCGCTGCCCGCATGCGGGTGGAAACCCTGCTGTCCGGCGAAGCGGACGCGAATGACTGCTATCTCGAAGTCCATTCCGGGGCCGGAGGCACCGAGAGCCAGGACTGGGCGCAAATGTTGTTCCGCATGTATACGCGCTGGGCGGAACGGCGTGGGTTCAAGGTCGAGACCATCGAATACAGCGCCGGTGAAGAAGCGGGGATCAAGGGCGCGACGATCCTGATCAAGGGCCACAACGCCTATGGCTGGCTCAAGACCGAGAGCGGCGTGCACCGGTTGGTGCGCATTTCCCCCTATGACAGCCAGGCGCGACGGCATACGAGCTTTTCGAGCGTCTGGGTCTATCCGGTGATCGATGACTCGATCGATATCGACGTCAATGAATCCGATGTGCGGATCGATACCTACAGGGCATCGGGCGCGGGTGGCCAGCACGTTAACACCACCGATTCGGCGGTGCGTATCACCCATATCGCCACCGGAATCGTGGTGCAGTGCCAGAACGAACGCAGCCAGCACAAGAACAAGGCGCAGGCCTGGGACATGCTGCGGGCGCGGCTTTACGAACTCGAACTGCAAAAGCGTGAGGAAGCGGCCAGTGCCGAAGCGGCTTCAAAGACCGAGATCGGCTGGGGGCACCAGATTCGCTCCTATGTGCTCCAGCCCTATCAGCTGGTGAAGGATCTGCGCACGCAGGTGGAAAGCACGGCGCCGGCCGATGTGCTGGATGGAGCGCTCGACCCGTTCATGGAAGCATCGCTGGCCCAGCGCGTCGGTGCGGACAAGGACGAGGAAGAGGCCTGACGCCGGGCTATTGCAGATAGGCGGCGAGCGTGCGTCCGGCGGCAATAAAGCGCGACGGGTCTATGGCGCTGCCGGCCTTGCGGACTTCAAAATGCACATGCGGGCCGGTCGAACGGCCGGTGGAGCCGGCGAGGCCAAGCTGTTGGCCACCGGCAATCGTCTGGCCGACGATGACGCCGATCTGGCTCATATGGGCATAGCGGGTGGTCAGCCCGTTGCCGTGGTCGATTTCGACCATCTTGCCATATCCACCATTGTTTGCTGCAAAGCTGACGGTTCCGCCTGCGGCGGCGAGCACGGGTGTTCCGGTCGCGGCGCGGAAATCGATCCCCGAATGGAATGCAGCGCGTTTGAGAAAAGGGTCGGTTCGATTGCCGAACGTCGAGGTTATGGTGGCCGTGCCGTCGAGCGGGGGCTGGATCGGCGCGTTCAGAAGGGCGCGGCGGGCCGATTGGTAGCGTGCCAGCGCGTCTGCCACGGCATTGGCCTCATCGATTATCGAACCCGGCTCGCCATCGGCCGGAATGAAAGGGCCACCGACGCCGTCGGCCGTCAGTTCGGGTTCAATGCCGATGCCGCGCAACCCGGAAACGATTTCGTTGGTCGAGAGCGTTGCGGCATCGGAGAGTGAAACCAGCGCCATGCGGGTCTCTTCCTGCATGGAGACGAGGGTTTCTGCCAGCAGAGCCGTGTCGCCGGCAAAAGCCTGAGGCTGGGCGGCAACCGATCCGGTCGTCATGGTGTTGGTGGCCGTATCCTGCCTGCCAACACCCATTTCGCGGGCCATTTCCGTAAGCGCGCGGACATATTCATGTTGTTCGGAGAGCACTTCCTGCTGTTGCACCAGTTCGTGCATCTGCAGGTTCATATCGCCCATCTGGGCGTATTGGCGGGAATGGAGCCGGTCCACTTCGAGCCGCAATTCGGTGATGCGCTGTTCGTAGGCGGTAAAGAGGGTGGTGTTGTCCTCGCGCAGGAGGCCATTGATTTCAGGGGCGAAATAGAGGGCGAGGCCCGTTACGGCGTTGGTGACAAGAAGCAGCGTGACGACTCCGACCAGCAGCGGATATGCGCCCGCGCTACGCCTGCCGGGCCTGGCTTTCTGCCTGCCAAGCTCTATCGACTGATCCCCCGATGGCACAGATGGTCCCCCGATGACGCAATTCTTACATCAAACATCAGCAATTATGCAGGGTCATGGTTAATGCGGGGCTAACCTATGGCTTTCATCACGCGCTCGACATGCCCCTTGGCCCTGATATTGGGCCAGACCTGCGCGATCTTGCCTTCGGGGTCGATCAGAACGGTCGACCGGATAAGCCCCAGATAGGTCCGGCCGTAATTTTTCTTTTCGCCCCAGACGCCGTAGGGGCCGATTGCCTTGTGGTCGGGGTCTGACAGCAGGATGGGTGTCAGGGCGTATTTCTTGCGGAAGTCCGCGAGTTTTTCGACGCTGTCGGGGGATATGCCGACCAGGACGATATCGCGCTCTGCAAACCATGGGGCGTTGGCGGTGAAGGCAAGATTCTGATCGTTGCAGGCGGGCGTGTCGGCCTGGGGATAGAAGTAGATCAGGACCGATTTGCCACGCTGGTCGGCAAGCGCAAACGATGTGCCGGCATCGGTCTTAAGGGTGAAATCGGGCGCGGGTTTGCCGGTGGACAGGGTGGTCATCGGGCTGGCCTTTTCCATCAATTTTCCCTGTCCACAGGGCGCGGCAGGGTATCTGTGCCATATTCAAGCCGATATGGTCGGCGAGAGACAGCTTTGATAGCCGATTCTGCGGCATTGGCCTTGGCACATATTTCCAGATCATTTCACCGTTTCCAAAAAAAACGGTGCAACGATCCAAGTCTTTGTTTTGTCGCGCTTCCGCACCGGATAAGGGGATTTTACCTTTTCTGGAAACGCTCTAATGGGACCCGCATCCGACAGTGAGTGAGACGACACGTCCCAGGCGAACCATTTTCGGCCCCAGGCGATGGTTGGCGCTCAAGGTTCTTGCCCTTTTTTGCATCGGACTGGTTGTCCTTTTTGCCCTGCTGTATGTGCGTCTGCTGTTTGGCCCGATATCGCTCGCTTTCCTCTCGGACCGGGCCAAGAGCGAAGTGGCGGGAATCATCGATGACAGTTTCGACGTCGACTGGCGCGATTTCGGGTTGTCGCTCACCGGACCGGTCAGCGTGGGCTTTCATCTCTCGACGGTCACCCTGACCGAGAGGGCTTCCGACGCAGTCATCGAGGCCGATGCGCTGGAAATAGGGCTCTCGCCCCTGGGGCTGCTGGTCGGGCGGCCAGAGGCGCGTGTCATCCTGATCGAGCCCCGTTTCCAGATGGTGCAGGACCTGCTTGGCCCGAGGCTCTCACGGTTCGAATTTCTCGAGGCCGAAGGCACCGGCGAGACCGTGGTTCGTGTCATCGAGGGCAGCGAGCGGGCGCCTGACGTGCAGATTGGCGATTATGGCATTTCTGTTGGGGAGCGCGGGGCCGGGGACATCGGGTTGCGCTCGGACAATGATTGGCTGGTGGCCAATGTCGAGGCTCTCGATGAAGCGTTTGGCCAGCTTGCCGAGCAGGCGATGGCGGGGCAGGTGCGG
Organism: Pelagibacterium sp.; assembly: GCA_002723255.1. GTDB lineage: Bacteria > Pseudomonadota > Alphaproteobacteria > Rhizobiales > Devosiaceae > Pelagibacterium > Pelagibacterium nitratireducens. The sequence goes on from PBNW01000044.1 coordinate 25,876, forward strand.
CGCTTTGAAATTCGCGACGGATCGATCGGCATGCTCGATACGGTCTACGGGCTTTACCGATCCTTCGAGGGTGTCGATCTCGACGTACGCTCGGGCCGCATAGACGGGCGCGTGGCCGCCGATTTTGCGGCCAGGATCGCCGGGCAGACCCTGGAAGGCGAAATCGTGCGCGAGAGCGACGCGCAGGGCAATGCGATCGAAGCGGACATCAGGAACCTCGATTTTTCAACGATCATTCCCTTTCTTGACGATGCCAACAGTCTGGCCGCCCTGCGGGGAACCGGGAATCTGGGTCTGTCGGTCGCGCTGGAGGCCGGCTCCCGGGGCCGTGTCCAGTCCGGGCAGTTCGTCATCGACATCGACGGAACGCAGCTGCGGCTCAACGAGGACCTGTTCGAGGTCTCCGTCGAGCCTTTTGCAGTGGACTGGTATCCTGACCAATCGCTGTTCTCCATCGCCGACGTCGAAGTCGGCGTGGGTCAGAGCAGGGGAACGATCGGTGGCGATATCGTCATGGGGTTTGACGAGCAGTTCGGGCCAACGCTCGGCATGTCGCTCCGTGGCCGGGATTTGTGGCTGCATCCAGACGATCTCGATGCTCCGTCCGAGCCGTTCGAGGAAGTTCATTATGAAGGGTGGTCGGCGCCGCTTTACGGTGCGGTCGGCATCGATCGCATGGTTGTGGCAAAAGATGATGTCAGCGTCGTCATGCAGGGCCGGCTCGACATGGTACGCGAAGGCGTGGGACTCGATGTGTCGCTGAGCGGGCGGGGCGCATCGGCCGATGATATCAAGCGGCTGTGGCCCTACCTGTTTGCGCCAGAGGGCCGGGAGTGGTTCACCGCCTATGTTGCCGATGGCACTGTGGGGAGCGCCGATATGCGGTTCCGGTTTCCGGTTGGCACCATTGCGCTGGACGGGGAGCCGCGGCCGATGCCCGAGGGTGCGCTGCAGATCGATCTTGTTGGCAATGGCGTTCAGTTGCGGCCGCTCGAGGGTGTGCCGGAGTTTCAGGTGGATGGCGAAGCGCGCCTGTCCATGCGCGACAATCAACTGACCATGGCGTTCGAGCGGGCCAACCTCACGGAATTCGGCGATGCGGTCTCGATTTCAAATGCGGCCTATATCAACCAGGACGTTTCCGCCAGCGAGCAGGTGTTCGAGATTTCCGGAGACGTGTCGGGACCGGTGCCGGCCATTCTGGACGTTGTGACGAGCGATACGCTCAACCTTCTCGAGGATTTCGATTTCGGGATCGATCCGGGCGCGTTGGCGCAGGATTTGACCGGCTCGGTCGCGGGGACGGTCATTGCAACGATCGAAACCGACGATACCGGGCAATTGATGGGCACCGATTATGCGCTTAACGGTTCGATTTCCGATATGGCCAGCGCCCGGCCGATCCAGGGCGTGAACTTTTCCGACGCCGATCTGACCTTTACCGCTTCGCAGGCGGGATTTCGGGTTGTCGGCGCAGCCAGCGTGGGCGAGGCGCGGGTCGATCTGGAAGCGGAACAGAGCGGAGGCGGCGCACCGCAACTGGCATTTGCATCGACATTGAGCGTTGCCGATGCGGCAGAGTTGGGCATCGATCTTTCCCCCTATATGGGAGGGACGGTGCGGGTTGTGGCGCGCCCGCGCGATGACGGCGCGATTGAGGTGCAGGCCGATCTCACGGACGCATCGTTGGCGATCAGCGATATCGGGATCAGCAAGGCGCAGGGCGTGGCGGGCGGACTTGAGGCGATTGTTTCGCTGGGGGGCGAGGACATCGCCGTTTCCGACATCGCCCTCAATTTCGGCACTGTCCGGCTCGAGGGTGAATTGGGGCTCGGCGCGGACGGGACCCTCGTTTCAGCGGATTTTTCCACGTTCCAGATCAGTGCCGACGATAATGCGCAGGTGTCCATGACCCCGGTCGAGGGGGGCTATGCGCTGGCGATCAGCGGCGAACAACTCGACCTCAAACCGGTGCTCAAGCGGTTCTTCAATCTCGAGGGCGACGATGCGGCGGGTGCGAGCGAGGACCTGCAGGATCAAATGTTCGATGTGAGCGTCAATCTTGACCGTGCGCTGGGCTATTTCGGCACCGTGGCGTTCAATGTCGATCTGGATCTTTCGGTCATGGGTGAGCAATTGCGCAGCGTGGACCTGGCCACCCAGTTCGGGAGCGGACGGTCGGCTTCGGCCACGACCAATCCCTTGCCCAGCGGGCGGATCATTTCCTATGCGACCAACGATCTGGGCGAAACGCTGAGATTTGTCGGTATCTATCCGCGCCTCGTGAATGGGGAGGGCAGTATGGTGATGCGGTACGACGAAAGTTCGGAAACCGATACGGGCGAGTTCGTCGTGCGCAATTTTGCCGTTGTGGATGAAGAAAATCTCGACGCTATCGTCGGCTCACACGACGAGTCGCAGGAGGTTCTGGCTGGCGCATCGGCGATGGAATTCGATTATGGCCGGGTCGAGTTCGTTCGGTTCAGCGATCGTATCGAGTTGGTCGAGGCAGCGATTTACGGTGATACGGTGGGTGGCACGATCCGGGGCAACATCATGACCGACACCGGGCAGTACGACCTGGCGGGAACCTATGTGCCGCTGTTCGGGCTCAACAATTTCTTCCAGCAGATTCCGGTTCTCGGACCGATCTTTGGCGGGCGCGAGGGCGAGGGGCTGCTCGGGGTGACCTTTGCCGTTCGTGGACCGCTCGATCAACCGGACCTGCTGATCAATCCGGTCTCGATCCTGGCGCCGGGCGTCTTTCGCACCCTGTTCGAATACCGATCGGCCAATCAGCCTCAGAATTGAAAAAAGCCGGAGCGTCCCCCGGCTCTTTCATTCAAACGGGCTTGAGCAGCACGTGGCGTTTCTTTCCGATCGAGAGCTTGATGACGCCCTCGCTCAAGACCTGCTCTTGCCCGAGGCTCATCTTGTCGTCGGTCACCGTCTGGTCGTTGACCTTGAGTGCGCCGCCCTGGATGTGGCGACGGGCTTCGCCGTTGGACGACGCCAGGCCGGCGGTGACCGTCGCGGCGAGGATGCCCAGACCACCGCGCAGGGCCGACCAGCCGATCTGGATGGTCGGCAGCGAGAGATCGAGCTGGCCCGCCTCAAACACCGCGACGGCGGTTGTGGCGGCGTCCTGGGCGGCCTGACGGCCGTGAACCAGCGCCGTTACCTCGGTCGCCAGCACCTTCTTGGCCTCGTTGATGTCGGTGGCGACACCGGCCATCACCCTGGCGATCTCATCGAGGGGCAGGGTCGTGAAGAGCTTTAGGAAGCGCTCGACGTCGGCGTCCTCTGTGTTGCGCCAGTACTGCCAGAAATCATAGACCGAAAGCGCATCGGCATTGAGCCAGACGGCGCCGTTGGCGGTCTTGCCCATCTTCTGGCCGGACGCCGTGGTCAGCAGGGGCGAGGTGAGGGCGTAGAACTGGGTATCGAGCATGCGGTGCCCGAGATCGAGCCCGTTGACGATATTGCCCCATTGATCCGAGCCGCCCATCTGCAGAGTGCAGCCGTAGCGTTTGTTGAGCTCTACGAAATCGTAGGCCTGCAGGATCATGTAGTTGAATTCGAGAAAGCTCAGCGACTGTTCGCGATCCAGACGCAGCTTGACGGAATCGAAGCTGAGCATCCTGTTGACCGAGAAATGACGGCCGACATCACGCAGGAATTCGATGTAGCCAAGCTCAAGCAGCCAATCGGCGTTGTTGGCCATTACGGCGTCCTGGGGGCCGTCGCCAAAGTCGAGGAAATTGGCGAACTTCTGCTTTATGCCGTCGATGTTTGCGGAGATGCCCTCGACGGTCAAAAGCTTGCGGGCCTCGTCCTTGAAGGACGGATCACCGATCATGCCGGTGCCGCCGCCCATCAGCGCGATGGGGCGATGGCCGGTCTTCTGCATCCAGTGCAGCATCATGATCTGCATGAGATGGCCGACATGGAGCGATGCCGCGGTCGGATCGTAGCCGATGTAGCCGGTCACGATCTCGGTCGAGAACTTCTTGTCGAGCCCGTCGGGGTCGGAAATCTGGTGGATGAAGCCGCGCTCGGAGAGCGTATTGAGAAATTCGGATTTGAACTGGGTCATTGGTCTTGATTCCAGAGCGTTGAAGCTGCCCGGCAGCCATTTGCCGGGCGGGTTTGGCTCGAAATCATCCCGTCAATGGGGCGCCCTTACGCCCAGGATGAGATTCGCAGACTGTCCGGAGCGGCTCCTCTCTTGTCGGAAGCGCTCCAGAACGATCGCAGGGGTCAACGTCCGCCGCCGGCGGCGATCTCGGCCCGGCGACGGTCGAGATATTCGCCGCATGCCTCGATCAATTCGTCGGCCTTGTTCTCGTAGAAATGGTTGGCGCCTTCAACGATCTGCTGTTCGATGGTGATGCCCTTCTGGAGCTTGAGCTTGTCGACAAGCTTCTGAACCGATTCGGGCGGGGCCACGCGGTCCTTGTCGCCATGGATGATCAGGCCGGACGACGGGCAGGGGGCCAGGAACGAGAAGTCGTAGAGATTTTCCGGCGGAGAAACCGAAATGAAGCCCTCGACCTCGGGACGCCGCATCAAAAGCTGCATGCCGATCCAGGCGCCGAACGAGAATCCGGCGATCCAGCAGCCGCGGCTCTCGCGGTTGATGGCCTGCAGCCAATCGAGCGCTGCCGCTGCGTCTGACAGCTCGCCAACGCCGTGATCGAAGAGGCCCTGTGAACGCCCGACGCCGCGCGAATTGAAGCGCAGGACCGCAAAGCCGCGCTGCACGAACATGTAGAAGAGATTATAGACGATCTGGTTGTTCATCGTGCCCCCGAACTGGGGATGAGGATGAAGGATGATCGCAACGGGTGCGTTGGGCTCCTTGCCCGGCTGATACCGGCCCTCGATACGCCCCTCGGGTCCGTTGAAAATCACTTCAGGCATTGACTCTTACCTTTATGCTTAGTTCGGCACTGCATGGGAGGCATGCACCCGCGGACCCGGCTTGACGAATGGTGCAGGTGTCCATAAAACTGACTTGGAATACCAGTTTAGAATAATTCCAAACGGGTTTTGGCCGGAGTTCCCGGCGCATTCGAGCGCTCCTTTTACTTAAGGAGCGAGTCGAATTTCAAGGATTGTTTGCTGCAGCGACCTTTTGTTGGGTTTGAGAGCGGCGAGTTGACGGATCGATGAGCGTATATCTCGACCATAACGCTTCGGCGCCCATGCTGCCGCGCGCTCGCGCCGCGATGCTGGCTGCGCTCGAAATGGTGGGCAACCCGTCGTCGGTGCATGGTCCGGGACGGGCGCTGCGGGCCGTTATCGATGATGGACGGGACAAGGTTGCCAAGGCGGCCGGGGCCGAGGCCAAGCAGGTGGTTTTCACCGGCTCGGCGACCGAAGCAATCACCCAGGCGATTGTCGGTGGGGTCAAGGCGTTCGCGATCGATCGGGTCGTTGTCTGCGCAACCGACCATGCGGCGGCCCTGAAAGCGGCTGAAACGTCCGGCGTTTCGGTTCGGGTGGTCGGGGTCGATGAAAACGGAATCATCGATCTGGACGCACTGGCCCGTCAGGTCGAAAGCGCCGATGCGGCGGGCGAGAAGCTGCTGGTGGCCGTATCCTGGGTCAACAACGAGACCGGTGTTGTCCAGCCGCGGGGCAGGATCGAAACGCTGATTGGCCCGACGCCCCATATCCTTGTCATCGATGCCGTGCAGGCTTTTGGCAAACGCGGTCTGGATTTTGCGTCGTCCGCTACCGATATGATGGCCATATCGGCCCACAAGATTGGCGGGCCTGCCGGTGTTGGCGCGTTGCTGGTCAAGGGGCATGCGGACACGGTTCGGCTGATCCCCGGTGGCGGGCAGGAACAGGGCCGGCGGGGCGGCACTGAATCGGCGGCATTGATTGCCGGGTTCGGGGCGGCCTGTGAAGCGTTCAGCGCGGCCTTTGAAGCGGATCGGTCGGCGGCGCTCGTTGATGCGTTTGAAGATCGGCTGCTTGCTGTTGCGCCCGACGCGGTGATCTTTTCGCGCGGGGCGGAGCGGGTCGGTACCACGGTCAATTTCGCGGTGCCGGGCATAAAAAATACAGTGGCGATGATGAGCCTGGACCTGGCCGGCATCGCCGTTTCGTCGGGTTCTGCATGCTCGTCGGGCAAGGTGGGGCGTTCCCATGTGCTCAGCGCGATGGGTGTGTCGCCCGATTTGAGTGAATGCGGCCTTCGGGTCAGTTTCGGCTGGTCGTCGACCGCCGAGGATATTGACGCCTTCTTTTCGGCGTTTGAAACCGTTCTGAGCCGCCATCGCCGTAACGGCGCTGCAGCTTAGCACCAGGAGACTTATTGATGTCCGATTATGACATTCCGACCCTCAAGGAAAACATCGACCGCGATACGGTCGATCAGGTGCTGGCGCTCGACGTCGACAAGTACAAGTACGGCTTCGAGACGATCATCGAATCCGACAAGTCGCCCAAGGGCCTCAACGAGGATACCGTCCGGTTCATTTCGGCCAAAAAGAACGAGCCCGAATGGATGCTCGAATGGCGGCTTGAAGCGTTCCGGCGCTGGCTGACGCTCGAAGAGCCGACCTGGGCGCGTGTCTCCTACCCACAGATCGATTTCCAGGATCAGTATTACTATTCGGCGCCCAAGAGTACCACGGGACCCAAATCCCTTGCCGATGTGGATCCCGAACTGCTGCGGACATACGAGAAGTTGGGTATCCCATTGTCGGAGCAGAAAATTCTGGCTGGCGTGCAGGGCGAGGATGGCGCGGCTGCGGGCACGCCGTTTGGCAGCAATGTCGCCGTCGATGCGGTGTTCGACTCGGTTTCGGTGGTCACCACCTTCCGCGAGGAGCTTGGCAAGCACGGCATCATCTTCTGCTCGATTTCCGAAGCGGTGCGCGAGCATCCCGAACTGGTCAAGAAATACCTTGGTTCGGTCGTTCCGGTCACCGACAATTTCTATGCAACGCTCAATTCGGCCGTGTTTACAGACGGTTCGTTCGTTTACATCCCCAAGGGCGTCCGCTGCCCGATGGAGTTGTCGACCTATTTCCGCATCAACGAGAAGAACACGGGCCAGTTCGAGCGCACGCTGATCATTGCCGAAGAAGGCTCGTATGTGAGCTATCTCGAAGGCTGCACCGCACCGATGCGCGACGAAAATCAGCTGCACGCCGCGGTTGTCGAACTGGTGGCGCTCGACGAAGCCGAGATCAAATATTCGACGGTCCAGAACTGGTATCCCGGCGACAAGGACGGCAAGGGCGGCATCTACAATTTCGTCACAAAGCGTGGCGACTGCCGGGGCAAGAACTCCAAGATTTCCTGGACGCAGGTCGAAACCGGCTCGGCGATCACCTGGAAGTATCCAAGCTGCATCCTGCGCGGCGACGGTTCGCGCGGCGAATTCTATTCGATCGCGATTTCGAACGGAAAGCAGCAGGTCGACAGCGGCACCAAGATGATCCATCTGGGCAAGAACACGTCCAGCCGCATCATTTCCAAGGGCATTGCCGCGGGCAATTCCGACAACACCTATCGCGGACAGGTGTCCTCGCATCGCCGGGCGACGGGCGCGCGCAATTTCACCCAGTGCGACAGCCTCCTGATCGGCGACCGGTGCGGGGCGCATACGGTACCCTACATCGAAAGCCGCAATTCCTCGACGGTGTTCGAGCACGAAGCCACCACGTCCAAGATTTCCGACGACCAGATGTTTTATTGCCTGCAGCGCGGGTTGAGCGAGGAAGAAGCCGTGGCGCTGATCGTCAACGGGTTCGTTCGCGACGTGCTGCAGCATCTGCCGATGGAGTTCATGGTCGAAACCCAGAAGCTGATCGGGATTTCGCTGGAAGGCAGCGTGGGCTGATGACCGGGTCTTACAACCCTGTTCTGCGCCTGTCGGAGGCCGAACTCGAGCGGAATGCTGACCAGGGCTGGTTTGAATCTCACGATGCGTATGTGGGAGATATCCTCCAACTGACGCGGCTGGGCTGCGCCTATACCGAAGTGGCGCCGGGAAAGACGGCATGTCCCTATCACGTGCATCATGCCGAAGACGAAATGCTGGTGATCCTTTCCGGCGAAGGCGATTACCGGTTCGGCGGAGAAATTTACAAGGTGAAGGGTGGCGACGTGCTCGGCGCGCCCATGGGCGATGCGAGCTACGCGCACCAATTGATCAATACCGGGACGGAAACGCTCAAATATCTGGTGATTTCGTCCAAGGCGGATGTCGATGTCTGTGAATATCCCGACAGCGGGAAGTTTCAGGTGATGAGCCGCCCTGTGGAAGGCACAAAACGACGGCGCTTCCGCTTTATCGGTCGAGAAGAAACAAGCGTCGAGTATCTCGACGGCGAAAATATCGGAGACGAAAAATGAGCACCCCGTTGCTTGAGATCAAGAACCTGCATGTTCGCGTCGAGGACAACGAAATCCTCAAAGGTGTGAACCTGACCCTCAATCGCGGTGAAGTTCACGCGATCATGGGCCGGAACGGTTCGGGCAAGTCCACGCTGTCCTATGTGCTGGCCGGTAAGGAAGACTATGAAGTCACCGAGGGAGAAATCCTGCTCGACGGCGAGAACCTTCTGGAAATGGAAGCCGACGAGCGCGCCGCCGCAGGTGTGTTTTTGGCCTTCCAGTACCCGATCGAAATTCCGGGCGTGGCGACGATGACCTTTCTCAAGGCGGCCATGAATGCCCAGCGCAAGGCGCGCGGGGAGGGCGAGCTTTCGACGCCCGATTTCATGCGTGCCGTCAAGGATGCCGCCGGGCTGCTGGAAATCAAGCAGGACATGCTCAAGCGCCCGCTCAATGTGGGGTTCTCCGGCGGTGAGAAAAAGCGCGCGGAAATCCTGCAGATGGCGCTTCTGGCTCCCAAACTCTGCATTCTCGATGAGACCGATTCCGGTCTGGACATCGATGCACTCAAGGTTGTGTCCGAGGGTGTCAACAAGCTGCGCGATCCCGAGCGCTCGATGCTGGTCATCACTCACTATCAGCGCCTTTTGAACTACATCGTGCCTGACGTCGTGCATGTGTTCTCGGCGGGTCGTGTTGTGGAAACCGGCGACAAATCGCTGGCGCTCGAACTCGAAGCCAAGGGCTATGCCGACTTCGACGAATCCAACGCCGCCTGAGAGGTAACGCTGTGAACATACAAACGCCTGTCCGGCTCAGTGGCGCCGAGGAAAGCCTCGTCGCCCAGCTCGAAAGCGTCGGCGCCAAGGATGCAGCCGAGCGCTTGCGGGTGATCGGCCTGCCGACGCGCCGGGTCGAGAGCTATCACTATACCGATCTCAAGACGCTTTTGAGCGCGGTCCCGCCTCTGGCCGAGGTGGCAAACGATTTTAGTGCGCCGGCCATCGACATTCCCGGTGCCTATCGCATCGTGATCGCCAATGGCGTCGTGCAATCGACATCGACGGCGCCCGCCGGGGTGATCGTGGGCAAGGCTGCCGGATCGGTCCTGACGACGCGCGACGACGTAATTGTGCGCCTCAACGCTGCGCTGGTCGCGGAATCGCTCAGCCTGGAACTTGCCGGATCGGTCGATCCGGTGATCCATATCGATCGCCGGATGGAAGGGCCTGCCGCCCACGTTCAGTCCGGCGCCAAGATTGCCATTGCGCCAGGTGCAAAGGCGACGGTTATCGAAACGGTTTCGGGCAGCGATGCGGCGCATATGGGTAATGCGGGCAGCTATATCTCGGTCGGCGACGGCGCCGAGGTGACCCATATTCTCGTGGACGTTTCAGCACGGCAGGCGACCCATTTCGCAACTGTCGAGTATCGGATCGGGGCGGAAGCCAACCTCAAATCGGTGGTCATCAATGCCGGCGCCCATCTCGCGCGGGTCAATGTGTTTGCCGATTTCGTCGGCGAGACCACTCATGGCGATTTCTTCGGCCTCAACGTGGTCGACACCGACGAGCTTCGCGACATTACCATCGACATTACCCATGGCGTGCCGAACACAACCTCGGCCGAGCTCTACAAGCAGATTGCGCGCGGCCGCGGCAAGGCGGTTTTCCAGGGCAAGATCAATGTCGCTGTCGATGCCCAGAAAACCGATGCCAAGATGATGACGCAGGGGCTAATGCTTTCGGATGAGGCGGAAATTCTCTCCAAGCCCGAGCTTGAAATCTTTGCCGACGATGTGGTCTGTGGCCACGGCGCGACATGCGGGGATCTGGACGAGACCTGGATGTTTTATCTGATGAGCCGCGGCATTTCGCGTGCCGATGCCGAAACCATGCTCATCCGCGCCTTTCTTGAAGAAATCACCTCAGCGGTCGAGGACGAGTATATCTCCGAAGCGCTTTCGGGGATCGTCGAGCGCTGGCTCAAGAAGGACGCCTGATGGCTTTCGATCTCGCGGCAGCACGCACCGATTTTCCCATTCTCGATGAGGAAATCCACGGCAAGCGATTGGTCTATCTCGACTCGGGTGCTTCGGCGCAAAAGCCGGTGCAGGTGCTCGAGCGGATGGATCATGCCTATCGGCATGAGTACGCCAATGTGCACCGGGGGCTGCATACTCTGGCCAACCGGGCGACCGAGGCCTTCGAGGGCGCGCGGGAAAAGGTTCGCGCGTTCCTGAATGCCGGGCGGGTCGAGGAGATCGTTTTTACGCGTTCAACGACAGAGGCGATCAACCTTGTCGCTTCTTCCTTTGCCGGTCCGCGGATCGGGGAGGGCGACGAGATTGTCATTTCGATCGCCGAACACCACTCCAACATCGTGCCGTGGCATTTCCATCGGGAACGCAAGGGCGCGGTGATCAAATGGGTGGATGTGGCCGATGACGGCAGTTTCGATCTCGATGCTTTCGCCGCAACGCTGACCGACCGCACCAGGATCGTTGCCATCACGCATATGTCGAACGTGCTGGGCACGATCAATCCGGCCAAGCAGATCGTCGAGATCGCGCATGCACGCGGTATCCCGGTGCTGATCGACGGCAGCCAGGCGGCTGTTCATACCAGGGTGGACGTGCAGGAGATCGGGGCCGATTTCTATGTCTTTACCGGGCACAAGCTCTACGGGCCGACTGGGGTGGGCGTGCTTTACGGCAAGTATGATCTGCTGGCCGAGATGCAGCCGTTCCTAGGCGGCGGGGAAATGATCGAAGAGGTTTCGGTGGATGCCGTGACCTACAACGCGCCGCCGCACCGTTTCGAGGCCGGCACGCCACCGATCGTGCAGGCCATCGGGCTGGGTGCGGCCATCGATTATGTCGAGGCTTTGGGGCGTGATGCGATTGCGGCCCATGAGCATGAGGTTGCCGCTTATGCCGGCGAGCAACTTTCCCGGATCAATTCCTTGCGCATGATCGGGACAGCTGCGGGCAAGGGCGGGATATTCTCCTTCATGCTCGAAAACGCCCATGCGCACGATGTTTCGACAATTCTCGACCGCTATGGCGTTGCCGTGCGGGCCGGGACCCATTGCGCCATGCCTCTCTTACAAAGATTTGGCGTTACCTCTACATGTCGGGCCTCGTTTGCCCTATATAATGGCAAGGACGATGTGGATGCGCTCGTCGAGGCTGTCGAAAAGGCGCAATCCTTCTTTTGATATTGGACCGTCATGACTGATACTGCACCGGAAAAGACCGAAGCCGAAGCCAAGAGCTTTGTGGAGGGTGGCAATGCGCTGCCGGCCGAGGATGTGGAACGCATCACGGCGGACCTCATTGCGGCACTCAAAACGGTCTATGACCCTGAAATCCCGGTCGACATCTATGAATTGGGCCTGATCTACAAGGTCGATCTCGACGATGACCGGAACCTGACCATCGATATGACATTGACGGCTCCAGGCTGTCCCGTGGCCGGTGAAATGCCGGGATGGGTGGAAAATGCCGCCCGTTCGGTGGAAGGTATTCAGGACGTCGAAGTGAAAATGGTGTTCGATCCGCCCTGGGGGCCGGACCGGATGAGCGAAGAAGCGCAAGTCGCGCTCAACTGGTGGTAAGAATGGCTTTTGCGATCATGGAACTCACCGATGCCGCTGCCGAGCGCATCAGGGAAATCATCGAAGACAGCGACAAGCCCGTGAGCGGCGTGCGCGTCGGGGTGAAGAACGCCGGTTGTGCCGGCATGGCCTATACGCTCGATTATGTCGAGGAGGCCGTGGAGGGCGACGATCACATCAGCGACAAGGGCGTCGAGGTTTGGATCGAGCCCAAGGCGACCCTGTTCCTGCTCGGCACGGTGATGGATTTCGAGGAAACCCGAATGACATCGGGCTTTACCTTCAACAACCCCAATCAGGAAGGCGCTTGTGGGTGTGGGGAGAGCGTGCAGCTCAAGCCCGCCGATCTCGCCGACATCGCCCGGGCACGAGCCGAAGCGACCGCCTGACGGCGATTATGCCACATCGGTCGATGATATCGGGCGATCGGGCAGGTCTTTTTCGGACATCACACGATTTCGCCCGGCATTCTTGGCGGCGTACAGGCACTTGTCGGCACGTTCGATGAAAGCGGCGGCGGTGTCGCCGGGACGCCACTGCGCGACACCGACAGACAGGGTAATGCGCCCAAGCTTTTCATTGGTCGAGCGCTTGAGAAGTTCTTTGGCCTGTACTGAGCGACGGATGTTTTCGGCGACGGTGAGGGCACCGTCCAACTCGGTCTCAGGAAGAATTGCAGCAAACTCTTCGCCGCCGAACCGAGCCGGCATGTCGCGTCCCTTGAGATTGGCCTTGAGTACCTGCGCCACCAGTCGCAGCACCTGATCGCCGGTCAGGTGTCCATAGGTATCGTTGAACGCCTTGAAGCTGTCGATATCGAACAGAAGCAGCGAGAGCGTTGCGTTCTGGGCATGGGTTCGCTCCAGCTCGGCGGAAAATTGCTCATCGAAACATTTGCGGTTCGGAATCTTGGTCAGGGGATCGAGCATGGACTCCTTGCGGACCTCATCGAGATCGCGCTGGAGCACGGAAATGTCGTCCTTGGAGTTTTCGAGTTCGGCTTCGAGACGCCGGTTCATGTCCTGCATCCGGCGCGTTTCCTTGAGCAGGCGCGAGGACAGCATTTTCAGCGCATCTTCATCGATGCCGCCGACCGCCAGATCGCCAGATGCCTGCTGGAGTGACCCCGAATAGGAATTGGCGCTGACCATGGCGATATCGATCGCCTGATTCACGTCGGTGATCTTGCGGCTCATGACCTGCGACATGGCGCGCAGCTTTTCGTCCATGTCGGAGACCTTGAGGAATTTCTCGCACAGGTTCGAGGCCTCATCGATGGTGATGGTGCCCGACCGGGTCAGAATTGCATTGATCTGGGTGTTGAGTTCGGTGTTTGAGCCGGTCGCGTAGGTGTAGAACAGCTCATAATAAACCGGAAACGGCGGAATCTGCGCGCGCTTGAGCAAGGCAAGCGCTGCGTTGGCAAATCCTGATGCGCGGTCAAAGTCCAGGTTTGTCACGTTGCGTCAACCATCACCTGTTCTGATCGAATCATAGTCCGGCAGGGCTTAAGGCTGCCTTAAACCAGGTCCAACTCCTTAACCGCGTCCGAGCGCCGTCGATAAGCGGATTGAGACTTCAGATTGCAGTGCAGGTTGCGTGCGACACCATCAACATGGAGTGCCAAACGCTTCCAGAACCCCCCGGCATGGAACCGTTGATTAGCTAGAGTGTCAGGGTGCGCCTGTCCAGATGAAAAATTACAGCCGCCGCCAGCGGGCCGAGATGTCAACAGATGTGTGGGCCCAACGGGGCGAAGGGCCACACCCGGCAACATTGCGGTCAGGCTCTGCCGGTCGGGCGCAGGAGGAAGGCGGGGATATGGCCTTCGGACTTGAAGCTCGCCGGCGCGTCGTCATTGTTGGCGCGTCGTGGCTGTTCGCGCTGCTGACGTGGAGCCTGCTCCCGGTCCTGGCGTGGCGACTGCTCACGCTTCTGACGCGGCGCCTGCTCGGCCTGCTTGGCCTGCTGCTTTTCGGCTGCAGGCTTTTCCTCCTTGCCGCGCGTCCGACGGCCGCGTTTGCGGCCACTGGCCGGCGCTTCGTCGCCTTGTGAGGCGTCAGGCGTGGGCGCAGATGGAGAGGCGGGTGCGTCGGCCCAGGCGATATCGCGCTGGATCAGCTTGGTTATGGCGTCGACATATTTGGTTTCGCCCGGCCCAATCAGGGTAATGGCGGTGCCGGAGCGTCCGGCGCGGCCGGTCCGGCCGATGCGATGCACATAATCCTCGGCATGGGTGGGCACGTCGAAATTGAAGACATGACTCACTGCGGGGATATCGAGACCACGGGCGGCAACGTCAGAGGCGACAAGGATCGCGAGCGAGCCGGCGCGGAAGCGATCGAGCGTTTCCGTGCGCGATTTCTGATCCATGTCGCCGTGCAGTGCGCCGGCATCAAAGCCATGACGCTCGAGCGAACGCGCGACTGTCGCGACGTCGCGCTTGCGGTTGCAGAAGACGATGGCATTCTTGAGATCCTTGGCGGCACGGATCTGGTCACGAAGCGCTGCCCGCTTTTCCGCCGGCGTCCTGCCCACCTTGAGCAGAAGCTGCTCGATGGTATCGGCGGTCGAATTCTGGCGCGCCACTTCCACCTTGACCGGATCGCGCAGGAAGCGCTGGGTCAGTTTCTGTATCTCGGGCGGCATGGTGGCCGAAAAGAAAAGGGTCTGGCGGCGTGCCGGAAGCAGCGAGCAGATGCGTTCGATGTCGGGGATGAACCCCATGTCGAGCATGCGGTCGGCCTCGTCGATGACGAGAATGTCGACGCCGGTGAGCAACAGGCGTCCGCGCTCGAAATGGTCGAGCATACGGCCGGGCGTGGCGATCAGGACATCGGCGCCGCGGTCGAGCTTCTTGTTCTGGTCTTCAAAGGAGACGCCGCCGATCAGCAGCGCGACGGTCAAGCGGTGATTCTTGCCGTATTTTTCGAAGTTCTCGTGAACCTGCGCCGCGAGTTCGCGCGTGGGTTCGAGAATGAGGGTGCGCGGCATGCGGGCACGGGCCCGGCCTTTTTCGAGCAGGGAGAGCATCGGCAGCACGAAAGAAGCCGTTTTGCCGGTTCCGGTCTGTGCGATCCCGATCAGATCCCTTTTTTCAAGGACATGGGGAATGGCCTGGGCCTGGATATCGGTTGGCTTGGTATAGCCGGCTGCGGCGACCGCTTCGGTGACCTTGTCGCCCAAGCCGAGCTCGGAGAATTCAACAGTCAAATCGGGTGTCCATCATGTTCGGGTCAGAGAATAAAGAAGAAGTGAGGCGGACTGCCGGTTCGTTCTTTCTCGACGTGTCGCCAGCGGAAATCGGTACACTTTCATCCACACTTGGCTCAAACCTGCACGCGGAGCGTGCAAGCGAACGGGTATGGCCTCTGACGAGCGGGACCATAAACTACCTTGGGTTCAAGTCAATCTTGATTTGGCCATCAATATTAACAGTGGTGCTATTGTCAGCCATCAAACGTCGACATCGGTCACAAACGCCGCTTTTTCTGAAATGAATTCGAAGCGGGACTCGGGCTTGTTTCCCATCAGCCTGTCGACGGTATCGCTGGTTTGCGCGCGATCGGAAACGACGCGCACCTGAAGCAATGTCCTTGATTTGGGGTTCATGGTCGTCTCCTTCAAGTGGGCATGGGGCATTTCGCCAAGCCCTTTGAAGCGCGTGACCTCAACTTTACCGCGTCCGGTGAACTCGTCTTCCATCAGTCTGAGCCGATGGGCATCGTCCATGGCATAGGCGGTCTTGGCACCTTGCGACAGGCGATAGAGCGGAGGCAGAGCCAGATAGAGATGGCCGCCTTCGATCAGGGCGGGGAGTTCTTGATAAAAGAAGGTCATCAGCAATGAGGCGATGTGGGCGCCGTCCACGTCGGCGTCGGTCATGATGATGATCTTGTCGTAGCGCAGATCGTCTTCGCGATATCTGTCGCGCGTGCCGCAGCCCAAAGCCTGAATGAGATCGGCAATCTGCTGGTTGGCGGCGAGCTTGTCGCGGCTGGCGCCGGCGACGTTGAGCACCTTGCCGCGCAGGGGCAGGATGGCCTGACTGGCACGGTCGCGCGCCTGCTTGGCACTGCCGCCGGCACTGTCGCCTTCGACGATGAACAACTCGGCGCCCTGGGCTGCCGACTGGGTGCAATCGGCGAGTTTTCCGGGCAGGCGCAGTTTGCGGGTCGCCGATTTGCGGTCGATTTCCTTTTCCTTGCGACGGCGCAGGCGGTCCTCGGCCCGCTCGATGGTCCATTCGAGCAATTTGTTGGCCTGGTTCGGCGACGCGGTCAGCCAGTGGTCGAAGGCGTCGCGAATGGCGTTGTCAACGATACGCGTGGCTTCACCCGAAGCGAGCTTGTCCTTGGTCTGACCGACAAATTCAGGCTCACGGATAAAGACCGAAAGCATGGAGCCGCAATGGCCCAGAACGTCTTCGGACGTGATGACCGAGGCGCGCTTGTTGCCGACCATGTCGGCATAGTTTTTCAGGCCGCGGAGCAGGGCGGTGCGCAAGCCCGCTTCATGGGTGCCGCCATCCGGAGTGGGCACAGTGTTGCAATACGAGGATGTAAACGTGTCGCCAAGATACCAGGAGATCGCCCATTCGACCGATCCGTGACCGCCGGGCTTTCCTATCTTGCCGGAAAATATGTCGTCGAGAATGCGCGTTCTGCCCTCGATGCGGCGTTCGATGAAATCGCGAAGGCCACCGGGAAAATGGAATACGGCCTTGGCCGGGACCTCATCGGTGGCCAGCGTTTCGTCGCAGGACCAGCGGATTTCGACGCCACCGAAAAGGTAGGCCTTGGCGCGCGTCATGCGGAAGATGCGGTCGGGGCTGAAGCGGGCCGAATTGCCAAAGATCTGGGCATCGGGATGAAAGCGGATCGTGGTTCCGCGGCGGTTGTTGACGCGGCCCATGTTTTCCAGTTGCGAGGTCGGCTTGCCTCGCGAATAGGTCTGCCGATAGAGAGTTTGGTCGAGCGCGACTTCGACGATGAGATCGTCGGTCAGCGCGTTGACGACCGATACGCCGACGCCATGCAACCCGCCGGAGGTTTCATAGGCCTTGGAATCGAATTTGCCGCCCGCGTGAAGCGTGGTCATGATGACTTCAAGCGCAGAAAGGTGCGGACGCTTGGGGTGAGCGTCGACAGGGATGCCGCGGCCATTGTCGGTCACGCTGACATAGCCATCCTCGCCCAGATGAACCTCGATACGGTTGGCGTGACCACCGATCGCCTCGTCCATCGAGTTGTCGATCACTTCGGCGAACAGATGGTGGAGCGCGTTGGCGTCGGTTCCGCCCACATACATGCCGGGCCGGCGGCGCACCGGCTCGAGACCTTCGAGCACCTCGATATCGGCGGCCGTATAAGAGCCAGACGGCGCCGGGTCGCGCGCTGCAGCGGGGCGCTTGGGCTCGGCGGCGGGTTGGGGGGGCGTGACGCCAAAAAGATCGTTGTCGTCGGTCATGGGCCTCAAAAAAATCTTGCCGGACGAATCAGATGATAATCCGGTCTATCATATGGCGGCTTGTATGAGCGGAAACACCACAGTTTCCAAGGTGTTTCAACAGGATTGCGCTTGCACCGCCGCAACGCCTGCCAAGTGCCGGATTCTCATCCTGGGACACTTGTGGGGCGTAAAATCATGGCCCGGTTTACGTTCGGTTTGCGTCTCATCAGCACTTTTTTAAGCCCATTGCGGTAAAAAATCTCCATACGGTTCATGTGTTTGGAGTTGCCGTATGCGTGCACGAATTGCCCGCGGCGCTGCGTATCAGGCGTCTGGGTCAGGGCACGAAGTGTTCTGGTGGCTGCAGGCCGGATTGAAGAGTTCTGCGTACCGGCTTGCCCACCTTTCACTTCCCAGAGCCGTCCTGTTGCCGGGACTGGTGGCGGTGTTTTTTCTGGCCTGACGCGCGCGGCGCGGTTGCGTGAGTCTCGCGCGACAGCTAACTAGTGCGGACTGATCCCAGGAGTCCGCAGTGTCCGACCAGCAGGCCAAGCCCATCCGTCCGCTCTATTTTGTCGCTTCGTACCCGCGTTCGGGCGGCAATTGGGTGCGCTCGGCGATTTTCCTGATGATCGCGCTGGGTCAGCCCAATCCGCCAAAGCGGATCGATATGCGCAATATCGACAACATCATACCGCTCGATTCCCACGGCCGCTTCTACAAGGAAGTCACCGGCAAGGAGGCCAGCAGCCTTGCCGAGGAGGAAGTGGCGGCGGCGCGACCGCAGGTGCACGAGCTGCTTTCACGCGACACGCGCGGTCTGCCGGTTGTGCGCACGCATGCTGTGCGCGGCACGTTTTTCGGGCATCCGACCTTCAACACCAAGGTTTCGATCGGCGGGACCTACATCGTGCGCTCGCCGCTCGATGTCGCCGCCGCTCTGGTCGAGGTGAGCGGGATGCAGCCCATGCGGGTGATCGAGGCGATGATGACCGTGGACCGTCGGGTGCGGGGCGGCGCGACCCGCGTTTCCGAGCCGCAGGGCTCCTGGAGCCAGAATGTGGCGAGTTGGATCGGCAAACGACAGCCCGAGGTTCATGCCATCCGATTTGAAAATCTGCGCTCAAACCCGATCAAGGAACTCAAGGCGCTGGCCGCGCACATGAAGATTCCGGTGACCGACAAGAGCCTCGAAACGGCCGCCGGCCTGCTTGCTGAAACACACAAGGCGAGCGGCAAGAACGGGGTACCGCGTGACTATCGCGAAACGCTCAAGCCTATCCACGCCCGTGCGATCATCGAGGCGCATGGGGTGCAGATGGACGCCCAGGGATATCTGACCGACAGCGTGTTGCAATATGCCGACATCGACCGCAAGGCGGCGATGATGCTGGCGGAAAAATACGCCCCGCGCACGGCGAACTGAGCCTTGCGCAAGCCCTTTGGGGTGGTGCATAGTTTCACTGTCGTCGCGTGTCCGAACCGCAAAATCGTATTCACTTTTGCTGGACACGCTCTGGGAAATGAAGGGAGGGCTGCGTGATCGATATCTGGCGTCACCATCGTCAGCGTGGCCCTGTTTGCGCCCTGCAGCACATGTTGCAGGGCTGACCGTCACCGGACATTTCGCATTCGAATTCCGTACGGGTCTGCCCTGATCGCGACCGCATGATGCCATGCGGTCTGGCAGAGTTGGGTGGCTTTAGCCATCCCGGATATTCGAGACTGAAATGACGACGATTGCCCTTAAATCCGCCGGTTATACGGCGAAAACCAATCTTTTCAACGATTTGACGCTCACGATTGGATCCGGTGACCGGGTCGGAATCGTGGCCGGCAACGGCGCTGGCAAGACCACGCTGCTCAAATGCCTTGTCGGCGAGAATGAACTTACCCGTGGTGGCATCACGCTCTCGCGCGGTGCGCGGGTCGGGATGGTGCCGCAGGTCATGCCCGAAAAGCTGTTTGATTTGAGCCTGTTCGATGCTGTTGCCACGGGGCTCGATGCGGAGACGCTAGAGAGTGAAAACTGGCGGGTCGATGTGGTGCTCGATACGCTTTCTACACCCGAGGGCATCCGTAATTTGGAGGTGCGGGCGCTGAGCGGGGGCTGGCAGCGGCTGATGTTACTGATGCGGGCCTGGGTGTCCGATCCCGATATTCTGGTGCTCGACGAGCCGACCAACCATCTCGATCTTGAGAAAATTACTCTGCTGGAACAGTGGCTTATGGGAATCGGCGATGTGCCGGTCATCATGGCAAGCCACGACCGGAGCTTTCTCGACGCGGTAACCAACCGTACGCTGTTTTTGCGGCCCGAGGTCTCGAGGTATTTTCCCTTGCCCTATAGCCGGGCACGCGAGGCTCTCGCTCAGGAGGACGCGAGCGAGGCGACCAAGCGCGAGCGCGACCTGAAAGAGGCGAGCCAGTTGCGCCAGCAATCGGCGAAGCTGAAAAACATCGGCATCAATTCGGGCAGCGACCTCCTGCAGAAAAAGCAAAAGCAGCTTCGCGATCGGGCCGAGAAAATCGAGGCGCGGGCCAAGGTACTGCACAAGGAGCGTAGCGGGGATATCCGGCTGGCCAATCGCGGAACGCATGCCAAAGTGCTTGTGTCCATCGAAGAACTGACTGTGGCGGCGCCCGATGGTCGCAAGCTGTTCTCGATCCCGAAACTGCATATCTTTCAAGGCGATAGAATCGTCCTTCTGGGACGTAACGGAACGGGAAAAACCAGTCTCGTCAAGCTGTTGCGGCGCGTCCTGATGGGTGGAGAGAGCATTGAGGGCATCAAGGCGACGCCAAGTCTTGTGGTCGGATACATGGATCAGGCGCTCGATTTCGTGCCGGAAAAGCTCAGCCCGTTCGATTTCATATCGGCGCTCGGGCAGGGCGATCAGCGGACGCGGAGCCTGCTTGCGGCGGCCGGAATTGACCCTGACGCTCATCGGACCTCCGGTGCGCGTCTGTCTCACGGCCAAAGGGCAAGGCTTGGGTTGCTGGCGCTGCGCCTGATGGAGCCCAATTTCTACCTGCTGGACGAACCGACCAACCACATCGATATCGCCGGACAGGAAGCGCTGGCTGCCGAGATCATCGAGCATGATGCCAGTTGCGCGCTGGTGTCGCACGACCGCGCCTTCGTGCGGGACGTTTCCAATCGGTTTGTGGTGATCGAAAGGGGAAGGCTCATCGAGGCAGATGACCCCGAAGGGTTCTTTGCCGCGATGGGGGCTTGAAACAATCGGCCCCGCACGAAAATGCGGGGCCGGACCAGGCTACTGGCTTATGCGCTGCTCGTGGACGATCTGCATGGCTTGGTGGTTGGGCCATTCGATTGTGTCGACGGTATCGATATCGAATTCGACAAGACGTTCGTTGTCGGGAGCATAGACGGGCCAATCGAGGCCATCCACGTTGGGATCGCCGGACTGGGCGAAGGCGACGAGGGCGCCAGCCGAGCGGTCGCGCAATTGCAGATCGGCATCGGTCCATGTCCGAGTTTGCCGGAACATGTTGAGGCTATCGAGTGTGTCGAGGAAATAAGGCACCTCGACGGTGTGATAGGCGCCGACCGTTGCCGGGTCGTGATCCGCGAAGGTCACCCCTTCGGCATAGGGCTGGGTGCGGCTGAAGATATAGGCATAGACCGGGCTGTCGCCGTGCGTGGTCTGGGCGATGGCCCAATCGCGAACGGCGCTCGCCATGGATGTGTCGCGTGAGATATCGACCGCGGTACGGCGGAAATCCCCGGCCTCCAGATCGTAGAAGGCCAGGATTTCCTCGGCGTCATCGCCGAACATGTCTTGGGCTCTGGTGCGCAGCTCGTCGGCGTTTTGAGCACCTGCAAGTCCGTTGAAGGTTTCATCCTTGGTGTAGCCGATGACCAGGGGCACGTCGGTGAAATTGCCGTTCTGGAAAGCCGTCCATGCCGGCTCGGGCAGAACGTGGCCATCGATGGCGATGCCGAAGCGGACGCCATCGAGGTCGAGAAATTTGTCGGCGGAAACAGCGCGCATCTCGTTTATGTCAGTGGCCTCAAGTTGTTCCTGGGCTCGAACGCCGGCCGCTTCGACCTGCTCATAGGGAGACGAAAAGCTGTTGACGATGCTGCCGGACATGCCGAAGATCTTGTGGAACAGGCCATCGGCCAGCGGGCTGACCTGAAGGGCACTCAGCGACATGGAACCGGCGGACTGGCCGACGATGGTAACGTTGCCGGCATCGCCGCCAAAGGCCTCGATGTTGTCCTGAATCCATTGCAGACCGAAAGCCTGATCCATCAGGCCGTAATTGCCGGACGTTCCGGTTTCGCTTTCAGCGGCGAGCTCGGGGTGGGCCATAAAGCCCATGGCGCCAAGGCGGTATGACAGGGCGACATAGACGACGCCGCGCTGGGCGAGCTGTTCGCCGGAATAATTGGCCATGTTGGTTGAACCGACGGTGAAGCCACCACCGTAAATCCAGACGACGACCGGCAGGTCGTCGCCCGGCTCGGCGTCTTCGGGCGCCCATATGTTGAGATAAAGACAGTCTTCGGAAAGGGATTCCTCGCCGAAATAGTGGTTGATGTCGCTGTTGCGCAAGGTCTGCATGCATTCGGGGGCGAAGCGGTCGGCATTATAGACGCCCTCCCATTCCGCATGCGGCTGTGGTGGCTGCCAGCGCAGTTCGCGCAGGGGCGGTGCTGCAAAGGGTACGCCGAAATAGGCTTTAACACCTGAATCCAGCATCTTGCCTGCTATCTGACCAGAACCGGTTTCCACCGGGTCGCCCGGGATCGGGGTCTTGACGATCTGGGCCTGGGCACCGGTGGCCAACACGATTGTCGCCGCCAGCGCGGTCGCAGCGATCTTACTCAACCGAAACATGGATATCCTCCTCATCATATGTACGAAACGGTACGTACATTGGAAAGTTAGCACGAGAAGCGGCGGAGTCCATCCGGGTAAAGAAGAAATATCATATGAAAAGTCGTATGGCCTATATTTTTCGGCCATCCATCGCGGTTGGCATGACGATTTCGGCAAACAAGGAAGCGAACCGTTTGCCATCGTGGGCCGTGCCGGTCGCAGATCGTGCCGCGTCCGATGCAGAACGAGGCGGGCTGCATCGGACTTGGTGGAGCGGCCGGGTCTTGATCTAGCCTTCCAGCGCAATTGCGTCGGCGCCTGCCGGAATGCGCATCGGGGCCGAGGAGTCATTTGCCGCGTACCAGATGGCCTCAGCAACATCTGAAGACAATGTTCTGGGATCGGTCGAGGTCCGCATGGCCCCGATTACGCCGTTGGCGAACTCGGTATAGGCCGCCGGGAACCCACCGTTTTCCCGCAGTCGCGAAAGGGCTGTGCTGCCAAAGCTGGTGCCGGGTGCGGAGCCGGGCAGGACGATCTTGACCCCAATTCCAAAGGGAGCCAGTTCCAGCGCCAGAGACTCCGTGAAGGCGTTAACGGCGGCCTTGCTGGCAGTATAGGCCGAAAGCAGCGGCAGCGGCTTCATCGTGACGCTGAAGGTCACGTTGATGATCAGTCCAGCCTTTCTTTCCCGAAACTGGGGCAAGACGGCGTCGATCATGCGCATTGTCCCAAACGTATTCGTTTCGAACAGGGACCGGGTAACATCGGTCGGCGTGCCTTCGAGGGCATTGAGCCAGCCGATCCCCGCATTGTTGACAAGCACGTCGATCGGCCCCGCCGCCTCGACGGCAGCGCGAACGCTCTCGTCACTGGTGACGTCGAGTGGCAGCACCACCAGTTGGTCCGACTCGGGGAGAAGGTTGCTCTGAGGCGAGCGCATGGTCGCTATAACCTTCCAGCCACGGTCGAGAAAATATCTGGCGGTGTCCAGACCGAAGCCGGACGAGGAGCCGGTAATGAGCACGGTTTTCATGGGAGATCCTTTCACGGTGTTTTCATGCCACTTATGTGGACCGCGAGTTTGGGACGCGCTATAATGGCGGATCCTAAATGCATTAGTGAGCGTCCGATTGATCGATCCCCTTGCCGAAATCGTCAGCATGCTTCAACCGAGCTTGCCCTTCTCCAAGGCAGCGAG
Organism: Pelagibacterium sp.; assembly: GCA_002723255.1. Taxonomy (GTDB): domain Bacteria; phylum Pseudomonadota; class Alphaproteobacteria; order Rhizobiales; family Devosiaceae; genus Pelagibacterium; species Pelagibacterium nitratireducens. The sequence continues at coordinate 49,360 of PBNW01000044.1, forward strand.
TGGATCGGGCAATTGGCGTGTGGACGGGGCGGGCGACGGAGGACCGTTCTTTGCAGTCATACTGGAAGGATCGGCACGGCTAGCGATCAATGGGCAGCCGGACGCCGAACTTGAGGAGAATGACTTTGTGCTCATTCCAGCTGCTTATCGGTTCACCATGTCGAGCAGTGTCGAGAGCCCCGATGACGGCGACGACCCGCTTCGGGTTACCAAGCTCGGGGACGAAACGCGGCATGGCGATCCGGTCGGCATGCCCAATATGCGGGTTTTGATCGGGCGGCTGGACTTCGGGTCTCCCGATACATCCCTGGTTTTCGCGCTCCTGCCGAGCATGCTGCATGTGCGGGGGCAGGCGCGCTTGACCGCCCTTGTGCAAATGATCCGCGAGGAAGCCCAAAGCGAGAGGCCCGCAAAGGAAATCGTGCTCGAAAGGCAATTGCAGCTTCTGTTGATCGAGGCGTTGCGATCAGATGCGGCCGGACTGGAAACGCCGGGTCTGCTGCGGGGCCTTGCCGATCCGCATCTCGGTCCGGCAATTCGGCAGATGCACGAGAACCCGGCCAAGGCGTGGACGATCGAGGAGTTGGCATCGGCAGCCATTCTGTCACGATCGGTATTTTTCGACCGATTCCAAAAGCAGACGGGCATGGCGCCCATGGAATATTTGCTGTCCTGGCGGATGGCCCTGGCCAAGGACATGCTCCGCCGCAAGGACGGAGGAATGAAAGAGATCGCCAGACGCGTTGGCTATGGCTCAGCCAGCGCCTTCAGCGTTGCCTTTTCCCGCTTTGTCGGTGTTGCGCCGAGCAAGTATGCGGCTCCGACGCAAACAGTCTCCGGGGCTCGTGCTCCATAGACGGGCGGTTGGTACTGTCGAGCCCGCACCGCCGGGCCTTTCAACCATGGGAGCCTGTCGGTGTCATTTCCGGCGTCCGGTTGGCAAGCAGGCCATCGACGCTCAGCCGACCGGCGCCATAGGCCATGAGGGCCAGAGCCATGGCTGCCCAGGGCAGATGGAAGTTCGCCCACCCTTCGGGGACGGTGAGCTGGATTACGGCGGTCATCAGCAAAATGCCGAATGCCGCAAAACGGGTGCCCAGTCCCAGGACCAAAAGGATGGGCAGAACGATTTCACCGGTTGCGGCGAGGTAGGCGGCAAGAGTGGGGAACGGGTAGGGGTAGGCGCCTCCGAGAATATGGAGCCGGAATTCCTGTCCGAACAGGAACGCCTGGCTCGGCGCGAGCATGAAGGGCGCGTCCCATTTGGTCAGGCCGGACCGAAAGAAGGGGACGGCAAGCGCGATGCGCAAGACCAGCAGTACCAGGGTTGCGGGAAGGCTGGCGATGAGCGCTTCGCTTCTGGCGATTATCGAACGCAGTGTCATGCCTTATCCCCTTTCGAAGGCTTGAAGGCGCCCAGCGAGATCAGCCCGACAAGGGCGGAGCCGAGATCGAAATCTGGTTTATTGGCCGATTCCCTCGCGGCGTCGCCGACGGTGGCGCCGGCCATTATGGCGCGGGCGAATTCGGCGTCCTCGTGGGGCAAGACCGTTACGACGACGTCGAGGCCGGGGCGGGCAATCAGCACCGTCTCGGGGCCGGTCGACCCGAGCGCGGCGGGCTGTGTCTGCCGGTGGGCGTGCCATATCGAGCCGACGGGAAAGCGTGAGGTTATGAGCGCGCAAGCAGGATGGAGAGCAAGGCGGGATTGAAGGAGGTCGGACGGCTGCAGGTCGGCGAGCGCATCGACCGTCAGGATGGGATCGTCCGCAGCGTGGTATGCGCGGGTCCATGCGCATTCGAGCCGGGCGACATCGGAGAGGTAGGGAAGGGAGGCTGCCGGCGGAAATTCGGCAATGAAATCGGGGAAGTTCTCGCCGTATTGGAACAGCATGGGCGATGAAGGTTTGGTCTGGCCGACTAAGACGCGGGCCATGGCGGTGAAAAATTCCTCACCGACGAGCGCACGCACGACGGGAAACCCCTTGGTCAGGGCGTTCACGAGGCTGACGTGAACATTGTTGCGATAGACGGCGAACCGCAGGGGATCGTTTCGCCCGCCCTTGCTGGTCAGGCCCTGGGGCAGCGCGCTGGCGGGGTCCTGCACCGCCTGGGCGAAGCGGGTCTGCGCGCTCATTGTGCCGCGCTCCGCATACCGGGGAGAGCCTTGTCGAGCGCGGCCTGGGCCATACGGGCTTCACTCATCAACGTGGGGAAGTCGGGCACGTCATTGTCCCATTCCACAAGTGTGGCGATGGGGCCGGTGCGGCCGAGCGTATGGACATAAAGATCGAAGACGTCGGGCCGGACGGCCGATCCATGGGCGTCGATCAGCAGACGCGCTCCGGCGCTGTCGAGCGTTTCGTCATAGCCGGCGAGATGGATTTCACCGACGAACTCGATGGGAAAGCGATCGATATACTCTTTGGGGTCCCAGCCGTGGTTGACCGATGAGACCATGACGTTGTTGACGTCGAGCAGCAGGCCGCAGTCGGTCCGTTCGGCGATGGCGGCGAGGAAATCGACCTCGTCGATGGTGCTTTCCTCGAACAGAAGATAGGTCGATGGATTTTCGAGCAGCATGGCAACGCCAAGCGTTTGCTGGACGTCATCGACATGAGCGCAAACCTGATCGAGCGTGCGGGCGGTGTAGGGAAGCGGCAGCAGATCGTTGAGATAGGCGCTGTCATGGGTCCACCATGCGAGGTGTTCGGAAAATGAAGCGGGCCGATAGGTCTCGATGAGATGCTTGAGGCGGGCAAGGTGGGCGCGGTCGAGATCGTTCTCCCCGCCGATCGACAGGCCGACGCCATGTAGGGAAAGTGGATAGGTCTGGGCGATGGCAGCCAGATAACGATGCGGCGCGCCGCCATCTCCCATGTAGTTTTCGGCATGGATCTCGAAAAAGCCGACGGGCGGACGGCCTTCGAGAATTTCCCCGTAATGCTCGGGCTTCAGGCCCACGCCGGCTTGCAGGGGGAGCGTGTTGTAGCGGTTCATCATGGCCTCCCGGTCGATTGAGGAAGGGAGCGCGACCTGTGCCGCGCTCCTATGGGTGCGGCTCAGGCGGGGATGTCGCGTTCGAGCGCTTCGAGGCTGCCCATGCGATCGCCCGGTAATTCCATGCTTTCGCATGTGCCTGAGGGCACCAGTGTCCAGGCGTTGCCCTGATAATCGACGGTGGAGGTGCCGGCGCAGGTGGTGCCGGGGCCGGCCGCGCAATCGTTCTGACCGGCAAGCGAGACGCCGTAGCACTTGACCATATCGTCCTGAGCGATGGCCGGGGCAGCGCCGGCGGTTCCGAGAGCCGTCGCCAGCGATGCGGCAAGAGCGACTGAGGCTATGTTGCGGTTCATTGCAATGTCCTTCCTTTGGAGATCGAAGGCGCCGTTTTGGCACCCGACGACTCATTCGTTGGGACATCGAAGATGGTTACGGCCATGCGGCATCACGGTTCCGTGAACAGGCCCCGGGGGAGGTAGCGGTGTGGTCGGGGCGACTACTCCTGCGCGCCGGCGTCATAAATGCCGATCATATCGGCAAGCAGGTCATGAAGGCGATCGCGATGGCCGTTGCCGCCCGATGGGCTGTTGGGGTCCGAGGTCATGACGACGGTCAGGTCGAGATCGGGGACGATGTAGAGCATCTGGCCGCCATAGCCCCAAGCGTAAGAGACGTCATGGCCGGCCAATTCGGTCAGGAACCAGCCATAGCCATATCCGTGTCCGCCAAAGCGTGAGGTGGTGCGCTGTTGCCAGGATTGCTCGATCCAGTCTTCCGAGACGATCCGTTCGCCATCTTCCGTGACGCCGCCATTGCGGATCATTTCGCCGAAAGCCAGAAGCGAGAGTGGGGTCATGGCAAGCTCGTTGCCGCCCAGATAGATGCCCTGGGGGTCCTGATGCCAGCCGGTTATGGCAAAGCCGTCAATGGGGCCGAGCCATTCGCGGGCGAGCTGGCGGGTGGAGGCGCCGCCCACATCGGTGAGGATGGCCGAGAGCAGATGGGTGGAGCCGGTCGAATAGACCATGGGGCCACCCGGTTCGGCGACGAAAGGCTGGGCGAGGGCAGTGCGCACCCAATTGGCGCTGGCGACCCAGCGCCCGTAATTGGCGCCGGACGTGGCTTGAAGGCCGGCCTGCATGGACATGAGGTGGCTCAGGGTGATCTCGTCGACGCGCGGGTCGGGATCGGAAGGCAGATCATCGGCAAGCAGTTCGGCGACCGGTTGGTCGGGACCGTCGAGCAGGCCCTTGTCGATGGCGATGCCGATCATTGTGGTGACGATGACCTTGGAGGCCGATTTGATATTGGTGGGATCGCTGGAGGTGTAACCGTTATAGCCGCGGTCGGCGATGAGTTCGCCGCCGCGGGAAACAGTGACGGTGCGGAGTGGTTCGAGGTCTCCGGCGGCCTCCAGCACGGTCGTCAGCGGGTCGGAGGATATGGTTTCCTGTGCCCAGCCGGCGAGGGGGAAGGATATGGCAGCGGCCACGGCCAGAACCCGGGCGGGGCGAAGGAAGGATGAAATAGTCATGGAATGAATGC
>PBNW01000045.1 GCA_002723255.1 Pelagibacterium sp.
CAGCGCTAAGCGTCGTCGAAGCCAGTCTTCCTTCCAATGTTGAACTTGACCACAGTTAGAGGGGCGGGTGTCGCATCTCTAAAGGGCCCATGTGTCGCATTACTAAATAGCCGCTACACCTTTAATTCGCATAATTAACATTATGGAACTAAGCCATTGATTTTAAACATAATACGCAAGATGCTATGATTATTCAATTTTGGCAACCGGCAGCTCGTCGAGCTTGTGTCGCGGCGAGCGGAGAACAATTTTGATGTCCATTCTCGCTTATTGCTGCCGGACGCCGCCGGCAATGCATCCAGCCAAATTTGCCGTTGAACGCACGGCGTCAGCTTGGCGACGCAGCAGGAATGCGGGTCGAAGTCTGCCCAACGTTTTTGATGATGAAGCGGCTGCGCGGCAGAGCAGGTAACCTCGAATAGTCGATCCGCAGATCCTGCTCCGGCACATCATACCGTATGCTTCTGGATAGAACCTCCGAAGCCTGCTTCATCAGCTCGATCGTGATCCACTCACCTGGGCATCGGTGATGCATATGGTGATCGCCGCCACCTTGAGGGACGAAGTTGAAGGGGCTCCTGTCCCAATCACCAAACCGTTCTGGCCGAAACGTTTCGGGTGTTTCCCATGAGCGCGCATCATGGTTTGTGCCGTAAAGGTCGAGGAGAACGCGGCGTCCCTGGGGGAAGTGATACCCCTGCCATTCAAAGTCACGGCGCACCCGTGCCGCGACAGCAGGAAAGAAAGGATAGAACCGGCGGACCTCCTGGGCAAAGAGTTCAGTGTAGCTCTCATCATCGCCGGCCTGGAGCTTGCGCCGACACTCAGGATATTGATGCAGGGCGTGCGCTACAAACGTGATGTAGACGCTGACGGCCACAATCGGTCTGATCACGTTTAGCACTTCCACAGCAGCGAAGTGAGGCGGCAGCAACTCACCGTTCAGATCCCGGTGCCATGCAATAACATGGGCAGCGGATTGTTCGGCGGGGCATAACCGGCCGCTTCGAATCTGATCGATGATGGTCTCGATCCAGCGGTTGCTCCTCTTGCGGGCCAAGCGAGCCCACCAGTGTTTCGGCCCAATAGATCCGGCATAATCGAATAGCGCGGTGATCTCTCGCGTTCGCTGCGCGACTTCTGAGTCCGCGAGCGACACACCGGCCCAGGCGCAGGCAGCGCGCATGAGAAGGCCGTGCAACTCGTGATATAGAACCACTTCGTCCTTTAGCGTCCAGGCGCGAGCGTAGGTCTGCCACTCTTCGGCGGTTCCCGCCACCAGCCGAGCGAGCTGCTCAGCGCTCATCAGCGACATGAACATCCGCTTGCGGTGTTTGTGAGCCTCGTCGTCCAGGCCCTGCACGCCTCCCTGTCCGAGCAGCGTCTTTTGAATCCGCCCGACCATGGCGCCACGCCGCATGAACCGGTCGTTGTCGTAGAAGAGCCGAGCCGCTTCCGGCCCGGTCATGCAGGTCGCCTTTTGCAGCATCAGCCGTGTTTCGAATAGGTCTGCCCCATACTTCCGACATCGCTTCGATATGAACCGATACGGATCATTGATCAGGGCCAGAGTGGCGTCCGGCGTTGCGGTGCGGGGGATCTGAGGCATTGAAGCGTCCTTCGTCGGGCAGGCACTGGTTCAGGCGCTACGGGCTTTCGTGTCATCTCTGGCTATGACGCTCTCGATGAGCAAGAGCCCCGCCCCGCATACGATCGCCACGTCGGCAAGATTGAAGGCTGGCCAATGATAGCTGCCAATGTAGAAATCCAGAAAATCCGTCACGGCGCCCTGCCGCAGCCGGTCGAGCAGATTGCCCAGCGCGCCCCCGACGATAAGCCCGAGGGCGGCGGCCGTGAGACGGTTGTCGGTTCGCTTGATCCAGCCCAGGAGTCCCGCGACTATGGCGAACGTGAACACCATCAGTATCCAAGCCTGAGCCTGGCCGAACAATCCGAAGCTTACGCCGGTGTTAAAGCCGAGCACGAGATTGAAGAAGTCGGTGACAGGGATGACCTGAGGTGGGTTCATGACATGGTTCAGGACCAACCATTTCGTCGCCTGATCAAGGAGAAATCCGCCAAGGGCGATTGGAAGGCCGAGCCTGAGCATATCGCATAGTCCCTTAAAAATTACGGCTCAGCCGATTCGGCCGAGGGCCGGGAACGTCTGGAGGAGCCAAATTGCAAAGCTGGAGAGATGGCCGGTAATCATGGCGATACCCATGACCACCATCACCCCGCCAGCGACGATTTTGAGCACCCGGCCAGTTCGGCGCATTGACAACATCCGTGTCATGAATCCGCGCATGAACAGAGCGGCCAGGATAAAGGGCAGGCCAAGGCCCAGCGAGTATACGGCCAACAGTGCCGTTCCGCTTGCAACCGTGGCGTTGGCGGCGGATAGGGCCAGGATCGAGCCCAGCACAGGTCCGATGCATGGGGTCCAGCCGAACGCGAAAGCGAGACCGAGCAAGTAGGCAGACCAAGCGCCGCCGCTGTTCGGACTGGAATGGAACCGCACGTCACGATCGAGCCAAGGCATCGGTACAAGGCCGGTTGTGAACAAGCCGAAGATGACGACGATCACACCGCCGATCAGGTTTGCTTCGTAAAGATGCGTGCGCAGGAGTCCGCCCAACGCGGTCGCACTGGCCCCGAGCAAGACGAACACGGTCGAGAAGCCGAGAACGAAGCAGAGGCTGAGGCCGAGGGTTCGGCTCGCCGCCGTTATTCCGGAATGGGCCGGAACCCCGTCGGCGCTGATCGTGCGCCCCGCGACATAGGATATATAGCCCGGTACTAGCGGCAGAACGCAGGGCGACAAAAAGGATATCACGCCTGCGGCGAAGGCTGTCGCTATTCCGATACTGGAAATCTCCATCAGACCAGCTCCAGCACCCAGACAACAACGACGGCTACATAGGTAGCGTAGGCGCCAACCAGGGTAAGAACCTGCCAGCGGCGGAAGCCGGGTTCGGACCCGCCCCAGCGGACGAACGCCGCGTAGAGCGCAGGCATAAGCGCGACAAAGACGAAACTTACCCAGACCAGCCGGAAGTTGTCGATCTGCGTCCCGACAAGCGCCAAGGGCAGAAATCCGACCGTCATGGTCATGGCGTGATCGCCGATGATGTTGGTGAGTGCCGGCGTGATCTGGCCGCTCCGCGACACCTTCCAGGACGCGAAGATCTCTGGCAGGGCGGCAACCGGCGCAGTGATGAACAGGCCGCCGATGATCGGCGAGATGCCAAACGCCTGCACTAGATTTTGGGTCGAGATGACGGTGAAATAGGCGCCGAGTGCGAGAACCCCAACGCCGGCGACCGCCATCCATATCCCCTTGCGCGACCACTCGACCTGCTCGGGCTTCTCGCGGCCGCGAAAAAATGCCTGGGCGGCATAGGCGGCATAGGCGGCCAACAGGACCCCGCCATCAATTGGCTGTAGCCCCTGCCAGGGCGCAGGAAGGATCAGGAGAGCCGCGAGCGCCAATATGCCGAGATATGGAAGAGCCTGCACGGTTGCTGCTTTCGGATCAACACGCAATAGGTGCTCGCGCAGGTGCTGTTGATGTCCCGGATCATCGGGAATGTCGCGCTTGCGCGTTGCGATATAGCCGACGGAAACGAGCGCGGGGATGCCGATGGCGGTCGAGCCGAGCATTGCCCCCAAGCCGATATCGGTCACGCCCCGCACGGCGCTGGTAACGTTGACACCGACTTCCGGGCTTGCAGTGGCGATGCCAATCAGAGAGCCGCCAGCAGCCGCCGAAAGCCCCCACTGTTTGCGCAACTTACGAAGGGGCTCCGCCAGATGATCGGAACCCCACGCCGCCGCGAAGACGGCGGCCAACAGGACAGCAGCCCATATCCAAGTGCTCATGCTCCTCCGTGACAGGTTGTCCGGATCGAGCTGATCGACAAGGCGCGGTTCGTGAAGGAGCGGTCGGGTTCGCGGCTCGATATCATGCCGGAGCGCTCCGCCGTGTCGACGAAGCTTCCCGCAAATCGCTGCGGGCGTCGCGGATGATCGACCAGGACGACTGCAGGAACAGGCCGGCGATCACGGCGGCGACGACGAGGTCCGGCCAAGCCGTTCCGGTCCAAGCCACCAGGCCTGCCGCCACGACGACGGCTGCGTTTCCGATCGCGTCGTTGCGCGAAAACAGCCAGACCGCCCGCACATTCGCGTCGCCCGTTCGGTGGGGCAGCAATGGAAGAACCGCAACCACATTGACGACGAGTGCAACCAGTGCGAACAGGCCCATCAACTCGGCCTCGGGTTGCTGCTGCACCAGCACGCGATAGGCCGTATTCACAAGGACCCCAAGGCCGAGCGCCCCAAGAAAAAGGCCTTGGATTAAGGCGGAACGGGCGCGCCAGACGATGCTCCACCCGATGGCGAGGATGCCAAGAAAAGTAATGAGGCCGTCGCCCAGGAAATCGAGTGCGTCGGCCTTTAGCGCCTGCGAACCAGAAATAAAGCCACCGAACATCTCGATGATTCCGTAGCCGACATTGGGTACGACCACGATCCACAACGCGCGTTTGTAGGCCGGTGTAATGTGCGATAGGTCCTTGGGCAGATCGTCAATGTCGCCCTCGGTGTCGGTTTCGGGCGCATCCAGACGGTCAAGCCGGTATCCGATGCCGCTGACAGCGCGCTCGACCTCCGGGAGGCGGGCCGCTGGGTCGCTTACGTGCAACGTCATGATCTGCGTGGCAGTCGAAACCTTTACCTCGTCCACCCCAACCGAGCGCACTGCCTTCTCGATCTTAGCCGCGCAGGAGGGGCAATCCATGCCGGTGACGCGGTAGCGTGCGGTCTCGGCATCGTGCGCTGATGCTGTTATTGTCATGGCTATCTTTCCTGTTCGAGAGAGGCTATATATCATCCGTGACTGATATGTCTAGTAATGTCGAAGTGCTGGAGCGGATCAAGGATACAACCTTTGCTCTGCGTACGAAGCTATTCCGGGGATTGGCCGATGCCTCGCGCTTGTCAATTCTTGATGCTTTGCGCACGCGGCCGTTGTCTGTCGGCGAGATCGTCGCGATCACGGGTCTGTCGCAGCCGAACGCGTCGAACCATCTGCGGTGTCTCAGCGAATGCGGCCTCGTCTCCGGCGAGCAGCGCGGCCGTTTTGTCCATTATCGCCTGAGCGATCAACGTCTGAATGATCTGTTTTTGCTTAGCGACGAGCTGCTGACGGAGACCGCGTGCGCCGTAGATACCTGCGGGAACTATGGCACAAGCTGATCCAAGCGGGTTATTGCTGGCGCAGCGCTCCATTTTGCGGTCCCGCCGATTTCAGGTCGCGCATGAGGCGTACCTTCCTCGGCAGCACACCGGCGCGGATCGCCGTTCCCGGCCATGCAAGTCCAGGATCGGGCCGCGGACGTGATCCGTTTCGAAGGGCCTGACGGACAGGTCGTCACGTTGCCGCCGCTGGCCTTCTACACCTTGATGGACCCTATTCCCGGGCGCCGCGCGCAAAGGCGAGGCTAAACGCTGCGCTCCTAAAGCATGTAACCGATGTCAGAGGCTCCGGTCGGATAGGCGAACATCGTCTGCTTGAGCGCCGTTGCAGTCAGCTCGTGCCGGATTGCGAGCGCGAACAGGTTGATGATTTCATCAGCGTGCGGGCCGACCAGATGCGCCCCGAGCACCCGTTCAGTACCTTCCTCGACCATCACCTTGAACCCGTAAACCGGCTCGGCCGTCTGCCGGGCGGTGAACCAGTCCGAGGCCTTTTGTGACTTTATGCTGAATTTTAGCCCCTGCCGCTGCGCTTCTTCTTCGCTCAGGCCCACGGCGGCGATCGGCGGAAGCGTAAACGCAACGCGCGGGACGCCACGATAATCTGGCTTGTGCCCGTTGCCTTCAAGGATGTTGCTGACAACCAATTTTGCGTCGTGACTCGATACTGGCGTGAGCGGCGGGCCAACCTGGGCGGCATCGCCGGCTGCATAAACAGCCGAGTTCGAGACGCTTTGCAGATACTTATTGAGCTGCAAGCGGCGATCCTTCACCGCCACCCCGGCGGCGTCAAGATCGAGGCCGTCGAGGTTCGGGACGCGCCCGGCGGCATGGATGACCAAGTCGGCCTCTATGGTCACGCTCTGTCCGCCCGATGAAGCTGTGATGCGATATCCGTCTCCGGCCGTCTCGATCGACGTCACTTCCGTGCCCGTGCGCACGTCGATCCCGACCGCCTCGAAACTCTCCATCAGCCAGCCGACCAGCTCCGGCTCAAAATGGGTGAGCATCCGATCGCCGCGTTGCAGCACCGTCACTTTCGCGTTGGCGCGCGCCGCGATACTGGAGAACTCGGCCGCGATATAGCCGCCGCCGACCATGACAATGCGTTCCGGCAGGGATTCGAGGGCAAGAAAGTCCTCATTGTCGATCAAATGTTTTTCGCCGGGGATTCCGAGCGTCACCGGTTTTGCGCCCGTGGCGATCAGGATGTGGGCGCCTTCGAGCGCGGTTCCCTCGACCTCGACGCTGTTCGGTCCGGTAAATCGCGCCTGGCCGTGGAAGGCGGCAATGTCCTTTTCCGCGTAACTGTCCTCGTGCATTTCCGGTACGGGATCGGTAAAGCTGCGCTTGAAGGCGATCAGCTCGGGCCAATCGATAAGCGGCATGCCGGCGATCCCCTTGTCCTGCATGCGCCTGGCATGGTCGATCGCGGCGGCCCCGCCGACCAGCATCTTTTTCGGATCGCAGCCGCGGAGCGCGCAGGTGCCGCCAAAGGGCTTGTAGTCGATCACGGCGACGGAACGCCCCGCCGCGTGGGTGCGCATCGCCGCCACGCGCGCGGCCGTTCCGGTGCCAATAACGATCAGGTCGAATTTCTCTGTCATCATGCGCCAACCCCTGAAGCGGCGCAGCAGTTCCCGGATGAACCGCGTTTTCGAGCTTCCTGAATCGGCGGGCACGGCGCGGATCCATAGGAGCAGTAGACGCAGCAATCGCCGTCATGCGGGCGCAGGACAGTACCGCAGCCTTTGCAGTCATAGAAGAACTGGCATGCGTCCGTAGGCATGATCTCGGTTTCCTGGTGTCCACAGCGCGGACAGATGAGAGTGCTCTTAAAATCCGCCATGTCGTCGGTTGCTTTCTCTAAAGAGCGTAAATCGTAGTCCCGGTGAAGACCGCGAGGGCTGGCAGCACGTCCAGTTTCCCTCGATCCGGTTGGCTTCAAGCTGTAGGATACAATCTGTAGCGGCTACAGATACAAGAGGTTATTTTTGGCTCAAAACCGGGAGTTCGGCATTGGGGAGCTGTCACAGCGAACCGCCGTCAATATCGAAACGATCCGCTATTATGAACGGGTCGGGCTATTGCCATCGCCGCCCCGGACCCAAGGCGGCCACCGGCTTTATTCCAGCGCGCACCGGAAACGGCTGGTGTTCATCCGGCGCAGCCGTGAGCTGGGCTTCACCCTCGACGAAATCCGCAATTTGTTAGGACTTGTCGAAGGCAGTTACGCCTGCGGCGATGTGCAGGAGGCGGCGCTGGCCCATCTGAAGCATATTCGGCTCAAGATTGCCGATCTTCGGCGCATGGAGCGTACGCTTGCCGATACGGCCGCACGCTGTGAGGGCGGAACGGCTGCCGACTGCCCGATTATCGACGTGCTCAGCCGGGCGCCGGGCTGATGATTGCCATGTCGCGACAAGCCGCGGATTCTCACGGCTCACACGACATAGCGGTCCCAGCTCCCATAATGCTCCTTACTACGGGGACCGCGCGGCAGGCTAAGGCCGATCAGGAGAATGCCGGTGATAACGCTTGCCCCCGAAGCGAGCGGCGCCGCGCCGATAAGCAGCCAAGGCGACGCAATCAGCCACAGCCCAAAGGCTACGTTGATGAAGCGCAAGGGCCGCGCGACTTCCGCCATAGCCATCACGGCAACGGTGACAATGAGCGCGCCGACCAGATGATCGCTGTCCGCCATCGGTGGCTCGGTACCGAACGCTAGACGGCTGAACATAAGCCAAAGGCCAACGGCAGCGCTTCCAACGAGCGTCCACGGTACAGTCACCCCACGGGTCGCCGACTTGATGGTGCCCCCGAGATCGGAATCGAAGCCGGACTGCTTGTCCTCGCCGCTGCCGGGCAGCGCGTCGCCCTTGAAGAAAGATCGCCAGAACGGTCGTCCGCGCCGCTTGTTTAGGACCAGGAACTGCCCCATCGCCACGAGTTCATCGAGCGAATATGGAATCATGATCAGCATCGCGAGCGCAGCCAGCAGGCACAGCGTGCAATAAGTGCCGATAACGATCGGCTGAATGATGATGAAGTAGATCGATATGACACCGAGCGGCACGACGACAATGCCGAACAGGAGGACCATCCATGGCATCGTACGCCAGCGGGCGCGGCCTCCCATGACGCCCATCAACACCTCAAACATGTAAGTGGTGGCGCCCAGACCACCATCCGCAATTGGCCAGGCTTTGGAAACGTCCGAAGTGATAATATACTCGGTGCCATTCCGGACCGCATCGCCGGAAAAGAACGGTTCCCAGACGCCATCGATATGGCCCAGCTGATAGGCGGCAAGCACCCGGGAAATAACGAACCCAATGGCGCCGAGCGCGATGATCGGCAGGCGCTGCAAATAGGTTGAGGGCGAATAGGTCCAGCCAGGGGGCATGTCGGAGGAGTCCATCATGCCTTCGTGGCTCATGCCTGGCATCATCGGCACGAGGATGGCAAAAGTAATCACGAGTGCGCCCACCAATGTGTCATTGGCATAAACGGCGGCGTTTGGGGTCCAGAAGATGAGTGGCGCGAAGAGAAGCCAGATTCCGACTGCGGTATTCGCCCATGGCGCCCAACTGAAGCGCGGTGACAGTGACAGAGCGCTGAAAACCATGATCAGAATGCCGCTGACCAGGCCGCTCCAGGCGGTAAGCGCGCTCCGCAGCGCCGGGTCCCACAGTCCGCGTTCTTCCGTGACGCGCAATACTGCTTCACGGAAATTGTCCTCACCGAATGTGCCGAAGACAAACGGGCTGGTGGCGAGCCAAAGCCCGAGCAGGATATTAAGGAAATGCACCCAGAGCATATTGAAATGCATTTGCCGCATTCCCTGCTTATGCTCGCGCATCATTTCCTGATGCTCGCGCGGCTCTTTGCTGCTGTGGCTCTGCTGCTCCTTTTCGACCTGCTGCGAGGCGACTTTCGCCGAATTCAGCTTGTTGGCCTTATACCAGCCGACCGGATCGGCTTTCAGCGCATCGATCATTTTCGGCAGCGTCTCACGCAAGGAATGCTTGGGCTGCCATTCGAGCAAATCCCGGGCGCGAGCAATATTCAGTTCATAATGGTCATCGGAGATGTCGACCATCCACGGCCGGATAAACGGATCCTCGTCGAAAACCTCTCCTTCAATCCAAGCACCGGCACGCGCGACCGACTTCGGGACCGTGCGAGTTTCCCAATCCTCATCATGAATGAGGCGGCCAAGGTCGCGCTGGAGCTCGCCAAAACTGAGCGTTTCGGGCTCGCCCAGAAGGATTGGTACTTCTGACGATAGTTCTTTGCGGCGATCAATAGCGTCTTGCAAAGCATCGGTGAGATCGTCGAGGTGCAGGAAAGGCTGACCGGAATCGAGATCGCCGGGATAGACGTGGCTGATCAGCTGGCGCTCGTAAATGCGCGCGATCTGACGGGAGAGAAATGCCGAGTGGCACATGTCATCGTAGACGCCGGCTGGGCGTACTATGAGAGCGGGCACGCGTCCGCGCATTTCATGGATCAGCTCCTCCGTTCGAATCTTGGAGGCTCGGTAAGGGAGCTTTGCATCGAGCGCCCAGTCCTCGTCGATCGGCTCGCCGCGCCTGCCCGGTGCATGGACCAGCATTGTGCTGGTGAAAATGAATTGCTCGACATCGAACGCCTGTAGACCGCGGAGCAGCCGCTCGGTCCCGTGGACCGTAACCTGCTCGTATTTGGGGTTCGGCTCGCCGCTCAGATCAAAATACGCGGCGAGATGAATCACCGAGGCGATACGGTTGCCATAGGCAGTGCGAACGCGTTCAAGCGCTGCCGCAACGCTTTCTTGCGAGGTCAAATCAATGCATACGCATTCGGCTTCCGAAGGGGGGTGAGGCGATGTTTCCCGGTCCAGTCCGATGAGGGTGAACCGCCCGGCCAATTTGCGGATGACGGCGGAACCAATAAAACCGCTGCTGCCCGTGACGATAACAATGTCCTTGCCGCCCCTCATCCCTGCCCCCCGGGTCGTGGCAGTTTGTCCGGCTTCAACCCCTCCGATGTTTGATTGGTACCCCGATCACGAGCACAATCAGTGCCAAACCCACAATAAGGGTCATGCCGCCTATCATTCAGTTCAGCCCCTCCATTCCCGCTATAGATTTTTTTCGGCTCCGCGCTTCGCGGTGTGAAGATCCAGTCGCCGGAGCGGGAAAGCAAATTCATTCCAGCCTCCTCGAGACTTGTAATAGTGGGTCAACACGTCATCGGTCGGTCAACACTCCTCCAAGAGAAAGTGCCTCAGATCATCGAGGTTGCAAAAAAAGTTCGAATTGCGGTCACCCATCATGCCGGACAGCAATTTTACTTGGAGCTGGCGACTGCCACTTGGTGTTCAGGCTTTTGTCGTTACTGGCCGCCCATGTGCGACGATAATCGAACCGATCTCAGCCTGAGCGCATTGCCAATCACCGAGACGGACGAGAGGCTCATTGCGGCGGCCGCGAACATTGGCGAGATCAGCAGTCCGAAGAACGGATAAAGGAGACCGGCAGCGATCGGAACGCCGACGGTGTTGTATATCATCGCGAAGAACAGGTTCTGCCGAATGTTGCGCATCGTGGCGAGGGATAGGCGGCGCGCCCTCACGATCCCGCCAAGATCGCCCTTGACCAGGGTGAAGCCGGCGCTCTCGATCGCGACGTCAGCCCCCGTGCCCATTGCGATGCCGACATCGGCCTGTGCCAGGGCGGGGGCGTCGTTTACCCCGTCCCCGGCCATGGCCACCTTGCGTCCCTCCGATTGCAGATCGCGAATGATGCGCGCCTTATCCTCGGGCAGCACGTCGGCGCGGACTTCATCGATGCCGAGGCGGCCCGCAACAGCGCGCGCGGTTCGCTCATTGTCGCCCGTTGCCATAACGATCCGGAAGCCGAGGTCATGCAGCGCCTTGAGCGCGGCCGGCGTCGTCTCCTTGACGGGATCCGCAACGCTTACGAGACCCGCGACCCCGCCATCAACGACGACGAACATGACGGTCTCCCCCTCATCGCGCCGGGCGTTTGCGGTCTCGGCAGCTGACGGTGCCTCGACCCCGAGCTCCGCCAGCATCCTCGCATTGCCCAATGCGACCGCCTTGCCGTCTACCACGCCTTTCACACCCATCCCGGTGACCGCCTCGAAATCGTCGGCCTTGGCGAGCGTGAGGCCTCGCGCCTCGGCACCCCGGACGATCGCCTCCGCCAGCGGATGTTCTGAGCCCCGCTCCAGGCTTGCTGCGAGGCGCAGAATCTCGGCTTCGTCATGACCTCTCTCGGGCAGCACGACGGAAAGCTCCGGCTTGCCAACCGTAAGCGTTCCGGTCTTGTCGACGATCAGCGTATCCACTTTCTCGAAAGCTTCTAACGCTTCGGCATTCTTGATGAGCACGCCCGCTTGCGCACCGCGCCCCGTCGCCGTCATGATCGACATTGGCGTGGCAAGACCGAGCGCGCAGGGGCAGGCAATGATGAGAACGGCAATGGCTGAGATAAGAGCATAGGCCAGCGCAGGCGACGGACCCCAAATAGACCAGGCGAGGAACGACAGCACCGCGATCGCAATCACCGCCGGTACGAAGTAACCGGCTACAGCGTCGGCAAGCTTTTGGATTGGCGCGCGCGATCTCTGCGCGGCCGCCACCATCTCGACGATCTGCGCGAGCATCGTGTCCTTGCCCACTCTCTTGGCCTCTATGATGAGACTTCCGGTCCCGTTGATCGTTGCTCCGGTGACAGGATCGCCCGCGATTTTCTCTACCGGCACCGGTTCGCCCGTCAGCATCGACTCGTCCACCGACGACCGTCCTTCCACGACCTCGCCGTCGACCGGCACTTTTTCACCCGGACGCACCCGGAGTCGCTCGCCGATCTCCACATCTTCGAGCGGCACCTCCTCTTCAACGCCACCCTCGCGGATCACGCGAGCGCTCTTGGCCGCGAGATCGAGCAGCGCGCGGATGGCCGAGCCAGTCCGCTCGCGCGCTCGCAGCTCCAGGATCTGGCCCAGGAGGACGAGAACCACAATCACAGACCCAGCCTCGAAATAGATACCGACGTTCCCCTCAGCGTCGCGAAATCCGCTGGGGAAAAGGCCTGGTGCGATTACGGCGACAGTGCTGAACGCCCACGCCGCAAAAATCCCCATGGCGATCAGACTGAACATGTTGAGGTTCAGGCTGCGGAAGCTTTTCCACCCCCGCACCAGGAACGGCCACCCCGCCCAAAGGATCACCGGCGTGGCTAGAATGAGTTCTAGCCAGTGGGCAAGTCGCTCCCCGGTCCAACTACGGATCGGGATACCGACATAGCCGCCCATTGCCAAAAGGAGAACCGGAATGGTCAGGACGACACCAATCCAGAACCTCCGGGAGAAGTCGACCAGTTCTGGGTTTGGGCCTTCGTCGCCCTGCGGGACGCCTTTGGGCTCCAGCGCCATCCCGCAGATCGGGCAGTCCCCCGGTCCAACCTGCTCGATATCAGGGTGCATCGGGCAGGTGTAGATCGTGCCGGCTGGCATAGGTTCTGGCGTCGGCTTGCCCTTGAGGTATGTCTCGGGGGCCGCTTCGAACTTCTCCTTGCAGCGAGCCGAGCAGAAGTAGAAGTTTTCGCCCGAATACGAGGACAAGTGTTTGGCAGTCGCCCGATCGACTGCCATGCCGCAGACCGGATCGACGGCCTCTATAAAGTCGCTAGGCGAGGCGGCGAAGCGAGACCGGCAATTCTCGGAGCAAAAGTGGTAGAGATGGCCTTTGTGCTCATGGCGGGGGCTGCTGTCCCCCGTCTCTACCACCATGCCGCAGACTGGGTCTCTGGTCATTCCCGAATTGGCGCGCGCTACGTCCATGGTCAACCCTCCAAGCAGTTGAGCACCAAAAAGTAGCGCTTCCACCGATGGGAAGGTCAAGGCTTAAAAAAACGTCGAACCCCCATTGACCTTCCCATCGGTGGAACCCTTACGTAAGGCTGGGAAGTGGATAAAAGGTACTGCCACGATGAACATCGGAGATGTCTCTGAACAGAGCGGTTTGCCAGCCAAGACCATACGGTATTATGAGCAGATTGGCTTGGTGCGGCCCTCGCGAAGCGAAAACGGATATCGTGATTTCGAGTCTGAGGACTTGCACAAGCTCACATTTCTGTGCCGCGCCCGATCCCTTGGATTCAGCATAGATGAGTGCCGGACGCTTTTGTCCCTGTACGAGGATCGTGAGCGATCGAGTTCAGAGGTCAAGAAGATTGCCGCAAAGCATCTTGCCCATGTCGATAAGAAGATATCGGAGCTGCAGTCGTTGAGTGCAACACTCCGTGATCTTGTCGATCGCTGCAATGGCGACGATCGTCCTGAATGTCCGATCGTCAACGATCTGGCTCACTCCGGAACAGCCTAAAGGCATTCGAAGGCGCAATTGGTCGCAACCATATCTATGGAAGTGCAACCGCCTATAGGGTAAGTTATCAGTATGAAGTTCTTCGTCCGGCTCATTGTTGTTACCGTCCTTGCCGCTTTCGCGGCAAGTTCGGTCGCGCATGCAACGGGCTCGGCGGAGATGACCGCCGCCATGATTGCCTCCGACGACGCCGCGATGGATATGCCCGATTGCGACGCATGTGGCGACGAAGGCCAGACGGCTTTCGCGTGCGACGTCATCTGTGGAGCGGGCGGTTTCGCATCTTTGCTTGTCCCGCAGTCGCAGGGGATGTTTCAGTCTCCCCGTCAGACGCTTAATCCGGTGGTGACGCAGAATCTGCGCGGTCTTACCGGTCCCCCAGCCAAACAACCTCCTCGATCCCTCATCTGATCTGACGCCCGGCGCGCGAGCGCATCCGGGAATGTCATCTCGTGCTTCGGCGACGCATTTTCTCCGACGCGCGCGATCCAGTCCTTACCGACTGGGGCACCCACTGGCCCCGGCGGTAGACCGAGAGTTTGATGAGGAATAATTATGTCCCGCCACTCATATCCGGCGCTCACGCGCCGCATGTTCATCCTAGGTTCCGGTGCTGCACTCGGGACCTCGGCATTACCAATGGCTCTGCGTGCTGCCGTACCGGCAGATTCGGCCATGGCGGTCGTCGCCTTCGATGGCGATGCTTTGCTCGCCGCTGGCTCGAACCTGATCCGCAGCGAGGATAACGGCAAGTCCTGGACAGCGCTGCCGGTTCCTGCCGCCATTCTAGGCCTGGCCACGCACCCTGCGCAACCGGGACATCTCTTTGCCGGTCTCGCTTCTGGCGGCGTCGTCTTGTCCCAAGATGGTGGCCGCAGCTGGGAAACCCGCTCCCGTGGGCTCGCCGAGGGTGAAGTCGATGCTGTGGCCGTAGCGGCCGGCCAACCTGACATGTTTTATGCAGCAGTCCGGGGGGACGGCCTTTGGAAAAGCGAGGACGCTGGTGGAAACTGGAGTCTTGCTATCGATCGCCCCTGGCTCGAGGACGCCGAACGTGACCCTTTGGCGCTCGCTTCAGTCGATTTGGCAACGGGCATGGGCGGAATCTGGATCTACGCCGGCACCCCAGCGGGCCTGACGCGTGTTCCCGACTGCTTCTGCCGCTGGCAGGACGTCCAGCCCGGCGACGCGATGGATGCCCTGGTTGCAGGCGACACGCCTCCTTCGGAAGCTCCGCTCCCAAGGAGCGAACCGGTCCGAGCGCTCGCCAGTGCACTCTCTGCACCCGAAACACTGTACGCCGCGCTGCCGTCGGGCGTCTGGACGTCCCGCGATGGCGGCGTGGTTTGGTCGCATGTCGCGCAGGGCTCTGCCTCGGCGGTCGCTGTTCATCCCGCCGATGAAAAACGTTTGATCGCCGCGCTCGACGGCGTCCTGAAACTCAGCCGCGATGGCGGCGCAAACTGGACCACTCTCGCGGTCGCTTGATGGAGACTATAATGAAAAAACTCTTCGCCCTCGCCTCGCTTGCGGCTCTCGCAGTCGGAGGAGCGATTGCGTTCACGACACTCTCCAGTGCGCAGACGGATCAGCAGACTGTCGCCGGCATGGGAGAGATGGCTGCGGCTGAGCTCTCCCGAGAAATCACGATCTGGCGCAGTCCGGGCTGCGGGTGTTGTGACACATACGCCGACTATCTTCAGGCAAACGGCTATCGGGTGACCCTCGTCGACGACCAGGATTTCGACAGGCGCTCGGTCGAGGCGGGTGTTCCCGAGCAAGGACTCGGCTGCCATCTGGCTGAGATCGACGGCTATTACGTCAGCGGCCTTGTGCCGACCGCGATTATCGATCGGCTGTTGACCGAGCGCCCGGAGATTGAAGGCATCACGCTGCCGGGAATGCCGGCAAACGCCCCAGGCATGGCTCCCGAGAAAAGCGGCACCCTTAAGACTTACGCATTCGGCGAGGACGGGATCACCGTCTATTCCAATGAGTGAGTGTATGATGGGAATGATGAACGGACCGATGATGGGCCTCATGATGGCCGGCGGCGGTCTTGTCTTGCTGCTTGTTTTTGCGGTCTTGGTCCTAAGCCTCGTGGCTCTGGTGAAATACCTGAGGGGGCCGAAATGACCCGCAAACTGATCATAATCGCCAGTGCCACTGTTACGAGTCTTGTGGCCATCGCCGCGCTCGCGCAACAGCAGGACCACGACGCGAGTGCGGAGGGCCTGACGGTCCTGGGCGAGCCGGTAACGATGGAAGAAATTGCGGTTGGACGGCAACTCTATGCGGAAAGCTGCGCCTCCTGCCACGGGGCCAATTTGGAGGGTCAAGCCGACTGGAAGCGCAGGCTCGATAACGGCCGCATGCCCGCCCCGCCGCACGATGAAACCGGGCACACCTGGCACCATTCGGACCAGGATCTGTTCACCATCACGAAGAACGGTGTCGAGGCGGTCGTGCCGGGCTACGAGATCGACATGCCTGCCTTCGAAGGAACATTGGACGATGCCGAGATCCGCGCCGTGCTGGCCTACATCAAAAGCACATGGCCCGAGCGCCAGCGTACCTTCCAGGCAAAGGTCACGGCGAACGACGAGGACAGGTCATGAGCACAAGCGAAGGTCGGGCTCCGTCGTGGGTCGGCAGGTTGGTTCTGATGTTGCCCGTCGCGGTCTTCGCCGCCGTTGCACTGGCGCTCTACTGGGGGCTCAACGACAACGACGACAGCCTGCCATCGACACTCATCGGCAAGCCGATCCCTGAGTTCGACCTTCCTCCGGTCGAGGGCAGGCAGACCGGCTTTTCTTCCGCCGATCTTCGCGACCAGGTATCGATTGTCAATGTCTGGGCATCGTGGTGTGTGCCCTGCCGGGTGGAGATGCCTCTGCTCAACGAGCTTGCCGAGGACGGCATAGTTCCAATCTACGGAATCAATTTCAAGGACGATGCCGTGGAGGCATTGGCCTTCCTAGAAGAGCTTGGCGACCCCTACACCCGGATCGGTGCGGACCAGTCGGGTCGTGTCGCAATCGACTGGGGCGTCTACGGTCTCCCCGAAACCTTCGTTGTCGATGCCGACGGGCGGATCGCTTACAAGCACGTCGGACCGTTCGATCGAACGTCGCTCGAAGAGGATATCCTTTCCGTCGTGCGGCGATTGCAGGCGGAGGACGGATCATGAAGCGTCTCGCCTTTTTCGCCGGCGAAATGGCGTTGGCCGACCCTCCTGCTGTGGCCCTTCGGCCGATGCCGCTCTCCCACGAGATCGAGATCCGATATCTCGGCATCTACCTCGCCGAAAAACTGCTGAAGACGCTCGCATCCGGCGGAAACCAGCCCTCCGACGATCTTTTTTATCAATCGCGGGGGCGCGAGACCGGCCAGCTCGCAGGCCCGGCCAAATGGAATAACCCCCGAAGCCGTCGCGCAATTTCGGCCCATCATCAATCTCACAAAGGGATAACCTGAGCCATGACCGAAACAACCACCGATGCAAG
This sequence comes from Pelagibacterium sp., assembly GCA_002723255.1. Classification (GTDB taxonomy): domain Bacteria; phylum Pseudomonadota; class Alphaproteobacteria; order Rhizobiales; family Devosiaceae; genus Pelagibacterium; species Pelagibacterium nitratireducens. The sequence continues at coordinate 17,164 of PBNW01000045.1, forward strand.
CAACCTATCCCCCGTCGCACGCCCGTCGGGCATTCGCATCCGCTTCGGCCGACGCGGCCTCATCCTTGCTGCCATGGCATCGATCGCCGCTGGCCTGTGGCTGAACTGGGGTTGGATGACGGCTATCGGAGCGGCCCCCCTGATCCTCGCCCTCGCGCCCTGCGCCGTAATGTGCGGTCTGGGAATGTGCATGATGGGCGGCTCGAAATCTTGCGGCAGCAAGAGCAATCCGGCCGGAGGGCCGGAGGTTAAGACGGACTAACCAGCAACTGAAAGGACACTACCATGAACATCGCTTCCAAACTCAGCATTTCGGCGTTCGCACTGGCGGCGCTCCTGACGACGGCCGCGTTTGCGCAGGAGGCCGGTGGCCAGGCGCCTGATCAGATGATGCAGGATCAGACTACCATGCCCGGAAACATGATGAACGGCGACATGACCGGCATGCAGGGCATGATGCAGATGATGCAGCAAATGGGGCCGATGATGGAGGCCTGCACTGAGATGATGCAGGCCATGACCAACCAGATCGAGTCGCCCGTGACCGAACCGCGGGATGGCTGAACTTGCGCACCCGCCTGGGCGAATGCCTGGGCGGGTTTCTCATAAGAGTTGAAAGAATGACCACAGAATTAGCAACCCGTCGTCTACGGCGTATCCGGCTGGTGCTTTGGGGCGCCGTGGCCGCAGTCCTGCTTGCAACTGGCGGCGCACTGATGACGCGCTCCTATTTGCTTCCGCCAACGCCTGGAGGGATCTCTGTCGAAGTGGCCACCATCGGTGAAACTGACATTCGCTCGGAGTTTACTCTGATGGATCATACTGGGCGCGCCGTGACAGAGGCCGACTTCACCGGGCGCTGGCAACTCGTCTTCTTCGGCTTCACACACTGTCCTGACATCTGCCCCACAACGCTAGCTTACATGGCGAGCGTTCTCGATCTTCTCGGTCCTGATGCAGAGCGCGTGGTACCACTGTTTATCACCGTTGACCCGGCGCGCGATACCGTCCCGGTCATGGCCGAATATGTCGCTGCCTTCCATCCCCGCCTCGTTGGTTTGACTGGCACTGAGGCACAGGTCGCCGAGGCGACACGCAACTTCCGCACCTGGTACGAGCGGATGGACGATGAGAATGCCCCCGACGGCTACATGATGGCGCATGCCGGCCATATCTATCTGATGCGCCCGGACGGCCAGTTTGAAACAGCTTTCCAGGAACGGGACCAGCCGCCAGAGGATATGGCCGAGCAGGTTCTTGCGCGCATTCGAAAGGACCAAAATAGATGAAGTTCCTAATATCTCTGGCGCTCGTCTTTGCAACCCCTCTTGCCTCTCTCGCCGAGGTTACAGTTACCGACCCTTGGGCGCGCGCCAGCATTCTCGCCTCCCGCCCTGGAGCGGCCTACGTGACGGCGGAAAGCGACAAGGACGACCGGCTGATCGGCGCATCAACACCCATAGCCGACCGCGTCATGATCCATGCCGTTGAGACCGACGCTAACGGGGTCGGACGAATGGTACATCGCGAAACTCTCGATCTGCCCGCCGGAGAAGCGGTGAATTTCGCTCCAGGGGGCATGCACCTGATGCTGATGGGGCTTTCGGAGAAGCTCGTTGAGGGCACGATCTTTCCACTCACGCTCCATTTTGAGGCCGCCGGCGAAGTCACTGTTGATGTTCCGGTTCTCGGAGTGGCTGCGAGCGGCCCGCATGAGGGCAGCAAATGAGGACGCTTCTCCTGCTTGCGATTCTAAGTATTGCCACACCTGCCCTTGCCAATCACCCGGGCGAACGGCTTGACGAGACGATGGGCGAAAAGGAGCCGGCTTTCGAAATCGCCGACCAACCCCTGCCCGCCATCGAGTTGATGAGCGCCAATGGTGTCGAACTCGACCTGCGCGACCTGGCGGACAGCATCATCGTCCTGAGCTTCTTTCCCGATGAGTGTGGTAGCCCTTGCACCGAACAGCAGGCTCTTCTGGTCGAAGTCCAGAAATCCATCAACATCACGCCGATGCGTGAGATGGTCACTTTCCTTACCGTCGCTTCACCCGAAGCGCCCGCTGTCGAAGGGTGGGACGGCACAAATTGGCTCCGTGTCACAGCCGGAGGCGGAGATACCATTACCGAATTAATTGCCGAACTCGGCGAGTTGTCGCGCCGCAATCAAGGCGCTCCAATGGCTCACATCATCGCCCGCGGGACCCGCCATGCCGCTATCTTCCACGGGGCGGACTTCGAACGGATCAATATGATCCTTTACATCAACGGTCTGACGAACGCTCACCCGCCAGAGCCAAGTATGCTCGACCGCATTCTTGAATGGCTGCCGTGACTGCCGCGGCTATCCTCTTCGTGCTGGGCTACACGATCTTCAGCGAATGGCTGAACATTCAAGTGCGCAAAGCAGGAGCACACCGCAATCTCCATCTCTTCCTTGGCGCAAGGCCCAGCCCCGTCCTGCAGTGGGGAGTGAGGCGGACAGCGGCCTACGTGAGGGCCGCCAAGCTTCGGCCGTGGCGACGGGCGGCCATGGAGACGTTCCATGTCTGATCTCTCGCTTCTTGGGCTGACCGCCGTGCTCCTCGCCGGAGCCATATCGTTCGTTTCCCCCTGTGTTCTCCCCCTTGTGCCAGGCTACATATCGTATGTTGCCGGGGGGACAGTGACGGGCGCAGCGGTACCCTCGCGTCGTCGTGTCGTTTTGCTGAGCCTCTGCTTTGTCCTTGGCTTTTCAACGATCTTTATGGCGCTGGGCGCGTCGGCTACCGCCCTCGGGCAGGCGCTCCTGAGCTGGCGCTACGAGCTCAATCTTATCGGGGGCGCCATTGTAATCCTGTTCGGTCTGTTCATGATCGGTGCGGCACGCTTTGCGACTATGGAACGCGAGCTCCGCTTTCACCTAAATGTTCCGGGGGGCCGGCCCGTCGCGTCCTACGTACTCGGGCTCGCGTTCGGTTTCGGCTGGACGCCCTGCATCGGCCCGATTCTCGGTGCGATTCTCACCGCCAGCGCTGCAAGCGCGACGGTGGGGCAAGGCATTGCCCTTCTCGCCGTGTATTCGGCGGGCCTCGGTGTGCCATTCTTGATCGTAGCCGGCTTCACGGACAGGATTGCAGGAAAACTGCGGAGCATCGGTCGCGTCGGCCGCCGTCTGCATCAGGCTGCGGGTGCGATCATGATCCTGATGGGGATCGCCATGATTACCGGACGGCTGAGCGCACTATCTTACTGGCTGCTAGACGTCTTTCCGGTTCTGGCGCGGATCGGATGAACTCTATAGTATGCTTTCTCCCTCGGCTGACGCACTACCGGCATCGCGTTGCCACTAGCGTGAGGGATATGTGTTCTCGAGATCGGCATCGGCTTGGAGTTCGCGGCATTTCAGGCCATTTGTCGTCGGCTGCGTTTCATCACCCGGTGACCATGCAGGCCGGTACCTAGCCTCTCACGGATGTGCTCGGCCTTCGTAGATGAGCGCCATCGGCTTCGGGGCCTTCGTGTTAGCCGGTTTCGACCTGAGATATCTTGAAGCCCTGCCTCGACTATTTCGCGCATTTCGCGGTTGAAGTGGCAGCCATTACCAATCCGGGCCCGCGTTTCCGGTCGCCTGGCAGACGACGTCCAGCATCATCGGCACAGGGTCAATACTCTGCACAGCGTCGATATCGTCCTGAAATCGTGTATCACGGCCCCTGCCTCCTTAAGCGCCCACCATAGCGCTTGTTAAAGACGTTGTTGTGCAACGTCAAAATCTTGGCAAGCCAGAGAAAAGTAGCGCGGCCTTGCCGGCCTGACCATTGAGCCGAAGTCGGCACGTAATGCTGCCAGCAGGCGGCGACAGGCAACAATGTCGGCTCTGCACCATTGTTCAGCGAATTGCGAAGGAGAAGCCCCATGGAGTGGACGGGTAGATGTCAGTGCGGCAAACGCCGCTACGAATGCAGCGAGCCGCCGTCTTATGTCGGATATTGCCACTGCGACATGTGCAAGAAGGCGACTGGCGGACCGTTCGCGCTCCTCGTCCGCTTCGAGCCCGACACCGTGCGCTGGCTTGGACCGGAGCCTCATATCTATCGCTCCTCTCCGATCGCCGAACGCGGATTCTGCCCAGATTGCGGCACACCGCTTTTCCTGTGTTATGACGACGATCAGCGCCTGCGGCTCACCATCGGCTCGCTCGATCATCCCGAACAGGCCAAACCATCTTCCCACTACGGCGTTGAAAGTAGGCTGCCCTGGATTGATTGCTCACAGGGCCTGCCCGAGGAAGAGACGCAGGAGAGCTTTTGAATGGAAAAACTTTGGAACAATGAACGTCGCCTCTGGCTGGAAGGCGTCAGCGTCTACCACGAGCTGCTGCATCCTCAATGCATCATGACCTTTTCGGCCCCCGTCGGCATCATGCAAGGTGATACAATAGCCGAAAGTCTTCAGGGCGTGCCACGCTGGACCGACGTGCAGATGACCGAACAGTCGACCAGTGCTGGGGACGACACCGTCGTTCTGGCTTATCGAGCCGAGGGGCATCGTGAGAATTCGGACCCATACTTTGCCTACTGCAGCTCGACATATGTTCGACAGGAAAACGGCTGGCGAATTATTCAGCACCAACAAACACCGATCGACTGAACATGAGGGCTTGCGTCTGAAGGGCGGCTCTGAGGCACGTCGCATCGCGACCGCGCTCTATGCGCAAGCGCACGGAGCTATCCCTGCGGGCCGTCTCCGCCCATTCGGGTTACGATCGCATCGTGCGTCGGCCGGACCGGCCGATAACCAAACTCGGGAGATGTTTCCGACAAATTTGAAAGATCCCGTCGCCCTGCTCTATGTTGAAGATAACCAGGTCGCGTGGTGGCAGGTCGCCAGCCCTTCTTGTCACGCCGACAGGGGAGCCGCTTTCCAAGGGCGGCTCCTCTCCTCGCCTTGTGACCCATGGCCGATGATGTAGATTATTCGCATCCCGGCAACGGGACAGGCCGCGGTTCATTTCGAAAGCCCCCCAGCCTCGAACGGATCGCGGCCTTGCGGCGGCCGCTCATGCAGCCAACTCTCCCCTTTAGAAGGGAGAAAAAGCCTTGCCCTCTCTCCCCCACAAGGACAAAATCCGGTCTCCCCGTCCTTCCTCGCCGCTCAAGACGGCTCGTGGAGGATCGACGCGGATCCGCATGCGCGGATTCGCGCCGCCCCTTCGCGTTCGCTCGGGCGGGGTGAACCCCCTCCGGATTTTGACCTTGCCCCCCTCTCTCCCGGTCCTCGCCGGACGGTCAGGCGGAAGGCTGGAGCCGCCGTTTTGGCTCCCAGCCCCCAGTGCCTCCCAGCCCCCAGTGCCTCCCCGCGGTCACTGCCGCATCGAGCGGCTGCGACGACAACGAGGGGAGCCTAAAGCCCCTTCCCTCGCGCTCCCTTCCCATCACTTTGAGTTTGCAGAATAATCGCAAGTACTGTATATTCTGTATAACGCAACCGAGGTTCGGATCATGAAAGAATTTGCCGCTGCCGATCTGACCCGCAAGACCGGCGACCTGTTCGAAGCCGCGACCATCTCGCCGGTCGCGATCACCAAACACCGCAAGCCGCGCTACGTCATCATGTCGATGGAGCGCTACGAGAGCCTGACGCATGGCCAGGACACACGGCGCGCGTTCCGCCTCGACGACCTCGATGACAAAGAGGCCGACAAGCTGATCGCGGACCTGCAAAACAGCATCGACAATGACTGATTCCGCGCCGCGCCTTGGCGACGTGTGGCGCTATCCCTTCCTGTGGAGCCGGGAAGCGGCCGGCGGCGAAACCGAGGGCCGCAAGGATCGGCCCGTCGTCCTGGCGTTGCTCGTGCGCAACCGCAATGACGAGCTGGTCTTGCTCATGGTGCCGATCACCAGCGTTCCGCAATCCAGTCGCTACGCCATAGAGGTTCCCGAAATCGAGAAGCGGCGCGCGGGTCTCGATGCCCATATGCGGCTGTGGATCGTCGCCGACGAGGCGAACGAGGACATTCCGGCGCGCAGCTTCTATTTCGAATCCGGCAATCGGATCGGCAAATTCAGCGGCCCCTTCACCAAGCAGGTGCAGGCCGTCATGATCGAAGCCCTGAAGGCGAAACGCCTTCATCGTACCGGCCGAGGTTAGGCCAAAGCCCCAAAGCCCCTTCCCTCGCGCTCCCTTTCCCATTCACGGACGAAAGCACCCTTTGGGGGGCGCTCAGGCCAGCGCTCCGCATCGGCGGGGCGCCAACCCTTCGTCCGTGGCCCATCTCAGATAGATGTCTGTAATCGACCCCGTTGCCGTCATTTGCCCATTCAAAGTCGAAGTTGCAAAGCTGCCATCGGCCCAGACAAGTCCAGGCATCATTTCACTTGCACAATGGCGGCCTATTCGGCGGCGCGTTCGTCGAAACTCTTGCGTGATGCCTCGATATAGTCCTGATGTGATCGTGCCCATGAGGCCAAGGTCAGCAGCGGTTCATGCAGCGAGCGGCCTTGCTCTGTCAGCTCATAATCAACACGCGGCGGGATGGTGGCGAATGCCGTGCGCGTCACGAGCCCGTCGCGCTCCAATCCACGGAGGGTTGTCGTGAGCATTTTATGGGACAACCCGGGGATTGACCTCTGCAAGGTATTAAAGCGCATGGGCCCTCGGGACAGAGCCCCCACGATCATAATCGTCCATTTATCGCCGATGCGCTCGAAAATCTGGCCAAGCGCCTTGCAGTTGGCCTCGCCTTCTGAGGCATAGTCCACTTCGACGAGCTTGAGATTGGTTTTGGCCATCATTGTCTCCATTACGCACGGCCTATGCCGGACTCGACAAGGTCATCCTCATTCCCACCGGTGACCTTCGCCCAGGGATGCGCGGCTCGCAAAACGAAACCGCGATTGCCGCTGCCGTTGCGGCCGGTGTAAAGCACATCGTCCTCCTGTCGGCTGCCGGTACCCGCGAACAGGCCGAACCCGCCATTGGCGCAAGCTACTGGCGCGGCGAGCAGGCGCTGATCAAGGCTGCACCGCAGTGGACGGTACTGCGCATGAACTATTATGCGGAAGCCCTCGCCGATGAAGTGAAGCAATTGGCATCGTCTGGCGCCTTGACCGGTTTTGCCGAAAACAAGGTGGCGTTCGTGAGCCGCGAAGACGTCGC
>PBNW01000046.1 GCA_002723255.1 Pelagibacterium sp.
ATGGGGTGTGGAGGATCGGCGCATCGATGGGCCCGATCTGCAATTCGATGCCTGTCGTATCCGAAAAGGGCTCGGCGAGCGGGATCTGTTCCCAGCCGAAACGCGGCACGCCCATATCGGCGGTAACCATCTCGCCATCGGTGCGGGTCGCAAGAATGCCGGCATTGGTGCGGATTGTTATCGCATTTCTGCCCGTTTCATCGGCAACCAAAGCCGCAATGCAGCGCGTAGCGTTGCCGCAGGCGTCAACTTCGCCACCCTCGGCATTGTAGATGCGCATGAACACATCGACGCCCTCGACCGTGTCAGGCTCCATGACGATCAGCTGGTCACAGCCGATGCCGTTAGCCCGATCCGAAATGGCGACAATCTGCTGGCGCGACAGCGCGATTTTCTGCGCGCGCGCGTCCAGAACGACGAAGTCGTTTCCAAGGCCATTCATCTTGAGATAGGGCAGTGGCGCGGTCATTTTCGGGCTTTTCGGCTCAACCAAAGGGTATCTTTGGCTTATATGGCGCAAAAGTCTTGCGATTTCCACCTTTGCACCCGATCGTGCGGCAATTGACTCCGCGTACGCGCATCCTTATAAGCCGGCTCGACCTTCTGTCAGAAACGATGGATTTGCGAGTCACTAGGCAACCCGAGAGGTTTCCGGTCAACACCCGCCAGCGCGTTGCGCCCGCGGGTGCGCTTTGCATTTGACCGCTTGGGCCCCATATTCGCATCTATCCTGACACGAACGAAATGAGCGAAGTATGTTTGAAAGCCTGTCAGACCGCTTGGGCAAGATCTTTTCCGGGATCACCGGAAGAGGTGCGCTGAGCGAAGCCGATGTGCAAACCGCGCTGCGCGAGGTTCGCCGCGCGCTGATCGAGGCCGACGTTTCGCTCGAAGTGGTGCGCGCCTTTACCGAGCAGGTCGGCGCGCGCGCCGTGGGCGCGGAAGTCACCCGGTCGGTCAAACCCGGTCAGCAGGCCATCAAGATCGTTCATGATGAGTTGGTGGCGGTTCTGGGCGAAGAAGCCTCGCCCATTTCGCTCAATGCTCCCTCGCCGGTGCCGATCCTTATGGTCGGCCTGCAGGGCTCGGGCAAGACCACCACCACCGGCAAGATCGCCAAACGGCTCAAGGACAAGCAGAACAAGCGCGTTCTGATGGCCTCGCTCGATACGCGCCGCCCGGCCGCCATGGAGCAGCTCAAGACGCTCGGCAGTCAGATCGGTGTCGATGTGCTCGAGATCGTCCCCAACCAGTCGGCGGTCGAGATTGCCAAGCGCGCCATTTCGACGGCCAGGACCGGTGGCTACGATGTGGTGATGCTCGATACGGCGGGCCGCACCCATATCGACGAAGAGCTGATGGAAGAGACCGCCGAGATCAAGCGCGTCTCCAATCCGCACGAAATCCTGCTCGTTGCCGACAGTCTGACCGGTCAGGACGCCGTCAATCTGGCGCGATCGTTCGATGCACGCGTTGATATCACCGGTATCGTTCTCACCCGTGTCGATGGCGACGGGCGCGGCGGTGCGGCGCTTTCCATGCGGGCTGCGACCGGCAAGCCGATCAAGCTGATCGGTGTGGGCGAAAAGATGGATGCGCTGGAAGATTTCCATCCCAGCCGTATCGCTGACCGTATTCTGGGCATGGGCGACATCGTCTCGCTGGTCGAAAAGGCCGCGGCGAACGTCACGGCCGAAGACGCCGAGAAAATGGCCAAGAAGCTCAAGAAGGGTCAGTTCGATCTCGACGATCTTATGGGCCAGCTTTTGCAGATGAAGAAGATGGGCGGCATGGCCTCGCTCATGAAGATGATGCCGGGCATGGGCAATATGGCCAAGAACCTGCCCAATGGCCGCACCGACGACAAGGTGTTCGATCGCCAGGTCGCCATCATCCAGTCGATGACCAAAAAGGAACGTGAAAAGCCCGATCTGCTCAACGCTTCGCGCCGCAAGCGCATCGCAGCGGGTTCGGGCGTCGAGGTTTCGGAAATCAACAAGCTCATCAAGATGCATCGCCAGATGGCGGACATGATGAAAAAGGTTTCGCGCGGCGGGCCGGGCGGTCTGGCCGGCATGTTCGGCGGCATGGGCAAGCAGATGATGGGTGGCATGCCCGATATGGACCCGGCCCAGATCGAACAGATGACAAAGCAGATGGGAGGTGATCCTTCCAAGCTGCCTGATGATTTTTCCAAGCTCGTCAAACAGGGTGGGGGCGGAATGTCCGGCCTCCCCGGACTTGGCGGCTCGAAATTACCGGGGCTCCCGGGACTGCCCGGATTGCCGGGCAAAAAGAAGTAAACCGACTTAAACCTACCCAAGCAGAAAGACCAAGACACAATGGCTACCAAGATCCGCCTGGCTCGCGCCGGCTCCAAGAAGCGCCCCTACTATCACGTCGTCATTGCCGACGTCCGCTCGCCGCGTGACGGCCGCGTTATCGAGCGCATCGGTTCGTACAACCCGATGCTCGAAAAGGGCGACGAAAAGCGTGTCGTGCTCGATATCGAGCGTGCCACCTATTGGCTGCAGAGCGGCGCCCAGCCGACCGATCGCGTCGAGCGCTTCCTTGATGCCGCCGGTCTTTTGAAGCGGGCTGCCAAGAGCAATCCCAACAAGGCAAAGCCGGGTGCCAAGGCGCTTGAACGCCTCGAGGAGAAAAAGGCTGCTGAAGAAGCTGCCCGGGAAGCTGCTGCCGCTCCGGCTGAAGAGGCCGCCCCTGCCGAAGACGCTCCCGCCGCTGAAGAAGCCAGCGCCGAGTAAGACCGGTGACCGGGCGCAAAATGCCTGAAGACCGCATTCTCATGGGCCGCATTGGCGCGGCCCATGGGATCAAGGGCGAGGTGCGCATCACAGCGTTCACCGAAGACCCCCTGGCCATTGCCGATTACGATCCGCTCGAAACCGACCGTGACGGTCTTTCGATCTCGATCGCCAAGGCACGGCTGGCCAAGACGGTCGTCATTGCGACGCTCAAGGGCATTACCGACCGTAACGATGCCGAAAGGCTCAACGGCGTTTCGCTCTATGTGAGCCGTGACCGGCTCGACGAGCCTGACGAAGACGAATTTTATTATGCCGATTTGATCGGGCTCGAAGTCCGGCTGGCCGATGGTGCGGTGCTGGGCACCATTTCCGCCATCGAGAATTTCGGCTCCGACGATCTTTTGGACATCAAGCTCGCCGAAACCCGCAAATCGGTCTATCTGCCGTTCACCAAGGCCGTGGTTCCCGATCTCCACATCGCCGATGGGTATATCGTGGCTGTCCCCCCCGAAGGCTGGCTCGAGGATACGCCGCGCGATCCTGAAGATGTCGAGCCGGACGAAGGCCGATGAGCTTTCGCGCTTCGGTCGTCACGCTGTTTCCCGATCTTTTTCCCGGTCCGCTTGGTGCGTCCGTTATCGGTCGCGGCATGGAAAAGGGCGCATGGTCGCTCGAAACGCATTTTCTGCGCGACTATGCCAGAGACAGGCACCGGACGGTCGACGACACGCCCTCGGGTGGCGGTGCGGGGATGGTGTTGCGACCCGATATTCTTGCTGCGGCGCTTGACGATATTGCGCCAGAGGAGGATCCGCGCCCCAGAATCGTCATGAGCCCACGCGGCAGACCGTTGACGCAGGCGCGCGTTCGCGACCTTGCTGCGGGTCCTGGTGCAGTGATCGTCTGCGGGCGTTTCGAAGGCATCGACCAGCGGGTCATCGACGCGCGCAATCTCGAGGAAATCTCGATCGGCGATTACGTGCTGGCCGGCGGGGAAGTGGCGGCCATGGTGCTGCTCGAGGCGGTGGTGCGACTGTTGCCGGGGGTTCTCGGCGCTGCCGAAAGCCATGCCGATGAGAGTTTCGAGAACGGGCTTCTCGAATATCCGCAATACACGCGACCGCAGGCTTTCGAGGGACACGAGATCCCCGAAATCCTGACCTCCGGAGATCATGGCCGGATCGAAAGATGGCGCAGGGAACAATCGGAAGCCCTGACCCGGCAAAGACGGCCCGATCTATGGGCCCGCTATACCCAAAAGCCCTAGACTCCTGGGCGCATGGCGTGTATAGCGCGCTCGACTATGGGATGAGCACATCCCGCCGTCCAAACAAGACCGGGCCCAAAAGGGCTCCCATGAAAAGATAGAACGGAAAACGAAATGAACATTATCCAGCAGCTCGAAAAAGAGCAGCTCGAAGCGCTTGTTGCAAAGCGCGCCGTCCCCGAATTCTCCCATGGCGATACCGTCAAGGTCTGGGTCAAGATCCGTGAAGGCGAAAAAGAACGCCTTCAGGCCTATGAAGGCGTCGTGATCGCCCGCACCGGCGGTGGGCTGATGGAAAGCTTTACGGTCCGCAAAATCTCGTATGGCGAAGGCGTGGAACGTGTGTTCCCGGTCCATTCGCCGATGATCGACCGCATCGAAATTCTCAAGCGCGGCAAGGTCCGGCGCGCCAAGCTTTACTACCTGCGCGATCGTCGCGGCAAGTCGGCGCGTATCTTTGAATCGACCAATGCCCGCACCAAGAAGATCGAGGCCGATGAGCGTCAGGCCGCCGTCGAGGCCCGCGCCGCGCGCGAAGCCGAAAAGGTCGCGGCCGCCGAGGCTCTTGCCGCCGAATTGGCAGCAAAGGAAGCAGCTGAAAAGAAGGCCGCCGAAGAGGCTGCCGCAGCAGAGGCCGCAGCAGAAGCAGAAGCTCCTGCTGGAGAGAGCAAGGGCGAATAAGCCCTTAATCTCGCGTGTCAGTTTTGAAAAGCCCGGTCCTTGGCCGGGCTTTTTTGTGCGCGTTGGGAATAAATCGGCGGGCCGTGGTGTCTAACAGGGGTGAGGGCGTGCGCTGGGCGCATTGGCCCCGACATGCACCAAGGGAGACATCATAATGACTTTCCGCCTTTTCGCTTCGCTGGCCACCGGCGCGGCTGCACTTGTTCTTTCGGCTGGCGCGGCCTTTGCCGCCCCTGACGTTCAGACGCTTGAAACTGATATCGGCGAGGTGATCGCCGATTCCGAAGGCATGGTGCTCTACACCTTCGCCAATGACGAGCCGGGCGTCTCCAATTGCTATGAGCAGTGCGCCGTCAACTGGCCGCCCTTTTTCGCCGAGGAAGGGGCTATGGCCGAAGAGCCCTATTCGATCGTCGAGCGCACCGACGGCACTCTGATCTGGGCCAAGGATGGCTGGCCGCTCTATTACTGGATCAACGATACCGAGCCAGGCATGACGTCGGGCGACGGGGTCGGCGGCAATTGGGACGTCGCACGCCCTTGATGCTAGACTGTCCGGCGCGGCCCTTTCCTGGTCGCGCCGGGACCAGCGGATGCGTGAAGCGCTTTTGACCCATTTACCGGCGCTCCGGCGCTATGCCCACGGTCTTGCGGGCAATCGGGAAGAGGCTGAAGACCTCCTCCAGGGCACGCTGTTGCGTGCTGTCGAGCACAACAGGCAATGGCGGGGTGAGAACGGCAGGAGCTGGCTTTATGCCATCATGACCAATCTCAACCGCAACCGGTTGCGAACCAAGGCGCGCCAACCGCTGCTGCAACCGATCGATGACGATCTGGCCGTGTCCGATGATGCGCCGGCGCCCGACCCTTTGCTGCACAACACCTTGATGCGCGCGCTCGATACGCTCAGCCCCGAGGCTCGGGCGATCCTGCTTCTGGTTGCCATCGAAGGTTGCGCTTACGCCGAAGTCGCCCAGATCCTCGACATGCCGATCGGAACCGTCATGTCGCGATTGTCGCGGGCCCGTCGGCAATTGAGCGAGCTTTTGGCCCATAAATCCATAACCTCTTTTTCGAACCGATGATGTCTGACGCCAATGACGAGTGAAACCGGCAACCCAGTATCTGAAGACGAGCTTCACGCCCTTGTCGATCGGCGACTGGACGTGGACCGTGCAGCGCAGGTGCGGGCCTATCTCGATGCCGATGGTGAGCTGGCCAATGAGGTGGAAAACTGGCGCACAAATGACGCGGCGCTTTCCGAAATCCTCTCGGCCTATGCCTATGGAGAGGCGTCCGATATTCCCGCGCCAACCCGCGTGGGCTCATCGCGGTTTGGCGGCTGGCCGGCAATGGCTGCGGCCGTGCTTGTCGCGTTCGGCTTGGGGGGCGGGTCGGGTTATCTGGCGCGCGGGATGGCCCAGCCGGCGGGCCAGGTGGCGGACACGGGATCGGGATGGCTCGAAGTGGCGGCGCGGGACGTGTTCCTGACCTATGTGCGCGAAGTGCGTCACCCGGTCGAAGTGGACGCATCCGAGCGCGATCATCTGGTCAATTGGCTCGGCAACCGTATCGAAAAGCCCTTTACGGCGCCCAGTCTGGGAGATCTCGGGTTCGAACTGGTCGGAGGGCGATTGTTGCCGGTCGGGGGAAAGCCCGGCGCAATGCTGATGTATGAAAATGCCCAGGGCGACCGGGCCACCATCCTGATGGCGCGCAATGCCGGCGCCCGCGACACGGCATTTCAGTTTTCCCAAGATCTGGGGGTCAACACGTTCCGCTGGATCGACGGCCCCCTGGCCTATGCGATTTCGGGGTTTCTCGATCGCGGCTCGCTCGAAGACATTTCGCGTGAGGTTTACGCCCATTTCGAAAACATCTAATCGAGGGGTGAACCGCACACGCACGGCCTGCGTTGGACTGACATGAGCGATTTTTCGGGCGCCACGATACATGCAAATTTGGGCGAAGCCTTTTTCGACCCCGTCCATCCGGCCGATTTCCCGCAGACGGTTTTGCGCTATCGCAACCAGCGCTGGGCAAAACGTATGGGGCTGGCCGGATTGACCGAGGTGCAATGGGTCGAGCATTTCGGCCGCTTCGCGCCGCTGCCGGGCAGTTTTGAGACGCCGCTCGCCCTTCGCTATCACGGGCATCAGTTCCAGAGCTACAACCCCGACATCGGCGACGGTCGCGGGTTTCTGTTCGCGCAGGGCCACGATCTGGCCGACGGTAAACTGCGTGATTTCGGCACCAAGGGATCGGGCGTGACGCCCTTTTCGCGAGGCGGCGATGGCAGGCTCACGCTCAAGGGCGGGGTGCGGGAGGTGCTTGCCACCACAATGCTCGAAGCGCTTGGAGTTGAGACCTCAAAGAGCTTTTCCCTTATCGAAACGGGCGAAGCACTTTATCGCGGCGATGAGCCCTCGCCGACCCGCTCGTCGGTTCTGGTGCGGCTTTCGCACTCCCACATCCGCGTGGGCTCCTTCCAGCGCCTCGATTATCTGGGTGATCAGGCCGGTATTGCCGAACTGGTCGCGCACGCCATCGCTCACTACTATCCCGAGCTTGCAGATGCACCCGCCGAGGCGCAGGTTCCGGCATTCCTAGGGGCGGTGGCCGAAAATGTTGCCAGGGTCACCGCACAATGGATCGGGGCAGGGTTTGTTCATGGTGTACTTAACACCGACAACACCAACATCACCGGCGAGAGCTTCGACTATGGTCCCTGGCGGTTCCTTCCGGTCTATGATCCGCGCTTTACTGCGGCCTATTTCGATCAAACCGGTCTTTACGCCTTCGGCCGGCAGCCCGATGCGATGGCCTGGAACCTGACCCGGCTGGCCGAATGCCTCGTGCCGATTTCGAGCGTTGAAAAGCTCGAACCCGAACTCAATCGATTCTGGCCCCAATTTCAGTCTCAGCTTGCCAGGGTCATCATTGGCCGGCTGGGTCTGGTCTCTCGTGGCCCGGCCGAAGATGGCGAACTGGTGTCGGCGCTTTTTGCCTTCATGGCCGCCGAGCGGCCTGCCTATGAGCAGGTGTTTTTCGACTGGCGGGGCGGGCTTGCTTCGGAAAAGCGTGCGTTGTCGGGTCCCCAGGCGAAGGCTTATGGCAGCGAAACGTTCCTGGCCTTCCGCACGCTCCTGTCGAACCATGCGGTGGCACCAAATGCCAATCTTTCCCACCCCTATTTTGAGCGCGCGAGGCCGCGCACCATGCTGATCGAGGAGGTCGAGACCATCTGGGCGCCGATTGCCGAGGCCGATGACTGGACGGCGTTTGCGGCGGCAATCGAAGAGATCGAGGATATGGGCCGGGCCCATGGAGTTGAAACTTTCACCATCAATTGACTGGCGGGGTCAGAGTTGAGCGCGTACAAAACACGCCCATGAACACCCTTTGGCTCCGGCTCCGTCTTGCCGCTACCCTATGTCTCGTCACCCTGCCGGCGGGCGCCGTCGAGATCAGCAGCTCAGCGGATGCCGTCGTTGAGCTTTTCACGAGTCAGGGATGCTCGCGGTGTCCCGACGCCGATCGGCTTCTGGCCCAGCTGGGGGAGCGTGAGGATATCGTCGCTCTCGCCTATCATATTGATTATTGGGATTATATCGGCTGGGAGGATACGTTCGCCCTTCCGGAGAATACCGAGCTGCAGAAGGGCTACGCCCAAAGCTGGGGCAAGAACCGGATTTACACCCCGCAGATGGTCATCAATGGCCAGAACGCGGTCGTGGGTTCGGACGCCATCGAGGCCGAGCAGGCCATCAGCCAGGCAGTATCCCTGCTTCCGGTCACGCTGAGGGCCAACGGATCGGATTCGGTGGTTTTCAGCGCGCCGGCCGACGAGACCTTGTCGTCGGCCATTGTCTGGGTGGTTCCGTATCGGGCCCGGGCCGACGTCATGATCGAGCGGGGAGAAAATTCAGGGCAGGCGCTGACCTACACCCATATCGTCACCGCGCGCCAGGCCATCGGAATGTGGAATCCACTTGAGGGTGCCGAGATCACCATTCCTCTCGAAGAGGTCCTGGGCCCCGATTCGGATGGTGCCGCGGTCATCGTTCAGGAAAAGGATGGCGCCCTGCCCGGGCGTGTCCTTGGCGCCTCTACATTCATCCGCTGACATCGGTGACAAAGAAAACGCCCCGGCGTTATCTGACCGAGGGGCAAGAGGATCGTGTTGAAGGACGCAGAGCCTTCCAATGGCGCCGGAAAAGTCCGGGAAGGGCGCCGGCCTGCTGGATCCATGGTTTGGGGGCTCGGTGGATCCAGAGGCCGGCTACTGGAGGCAATGATCTAACGTTAGCTGCGCAAAATGGCGCAAGAAGGGTCCGATTGTGGCCCAAATCCGGTCAATTGGAGGAAAGTTTGCGCCAACTGTTCTTGCAGTTGGCTCTTGCCAGCGCGCGCGAACGCGGCAATCATCGTCAACAGATTGTCACATCCGCATGGAGGTAGCCCGGTTTGAGCGAGCGCTTCGACAGCAAGAAGGGCGATGTCTTCCCCTTTTCACCCAACCGCTCCACAAGCCGGCCCGTTCCTGTAGTCAGCTTCGACCGCAAGGAACTTGCACTGATCCTCAACGTCTATGGGCGCAAGGTTTCAGCAGGCGAGTGGCGCGATTATGCCCTGGATTTCGGGCGCGAACGGGCTATGTTCTCGATCTATCAGCGCACCTCTGAACGCCCGCTGTTCGTTGTCGAGAAAAACCCCAGGCTTGCCCGCCGCCAAGGACAATACATGGTGCTGGGCAGCGACGGGCGGGTCCTCAAGCGCGGCCATGAACTTTCCAGCGTGCTGCGCATACTCGACCCGCAACTTCACGTGGTGCGGTAGGGTCCACCCTGCCGGCAGTCAAAACAAAAAGGCCGCGGAAATCGATCCGCGGCCTTTTGTATTGGTTCGTTCAGACCTGCGGGCGGACCCGCAGATTATGTCCTATTCGCGATTGCCGAACAGACGCAGCAGCATCAGGAACAGGTTGATGAAGTCGAGATACAGGGTCAGCGCGCCCATGATGGCGAGCTTGCCCAGGCCTTCGTGACCGATATTTTCGGCATAGGCTTCCTTGATCTTCTGGGTGTCATAGGCGGTCAGGCCCACAAAGATCACCACGCCGATCGCCGAGATGGCGAATTCGAGAGCCGAGCTCTGCAGGAAGATATTGACCACCATGGCGATGATGATGCCGATCAGGCCCATCATCAGGAACGAACCCATTCCGGTCAGGTCACGCTTGGTCGTGTAGCCATAAAGGCTCATCGAGCCGAACATGGCGGCGGTGATGAAGAACACCTTGGCGATCGAAGCGTCCGTATAGACCAGAAAAATCGACGAGAGGGACAACCCCATAAGGGCGGCAAAGCCCCAGAAGGTTGCCTGCGCGGCGCCGAAGGAGAGCTTGTTGATGCCGAACGAGAGCACCAGCACAAAGGCGAGCGGAGACAGCGCCACGACCCACATCAAGGGGCTGGTGTAGAGCAGAACGCCCCACTGGGTCAGATATGTGCCATTGGCCATCTGGGCCGCGGCTGCAGTGGAGTCTGCGGTAACGGCCAGCTGGTTGCCGAAGAAAGCGATCAGGCCGGTGACCACAAGGCCGATGCCCATGTAATTGTAAACGCGCAGCATGTGGCTGCGCAGACCCTCGTCGATGGCGGCGGCCGTGCCTACGCGCCCGGCGACGGTCTGACGGTCGTATTGTGCCATTTTCCGTTCCATCCTCAGTTAAAAATTGGCTATCTAGCAACCAGAGCGGCCCCATGCCGTTCCTGGCCCTGCCAGTTGCCGATTAATATGGAGATGGGGCGTTGAAATTACAAGCGAAACCGGTCGACCAAAGCAGGTCTCACCGAGGGCTGACGGGTTTTTGATCGCCGGCCAGCATGGATGTGATAGGCTTTGATTCGGCCGCGCCGGATCGGGCCGGTCGGCCGGGACATGGAGGGCTTTCGCTCATGCCCAGGCTGTTTACCGGTTTGCAGATCCCCGAGGATATTGCATTCGTCCTCTCGCTCAAGCGGGGCGGGCTGTCTGGCGCCCGCTGGATCGATCCGGAAAATTATCACGTCACTCTGCGTTACATCGGCGATATAGATCATCGAATGGCAACCGAGGTGTTCGATGCGCTCGAAATGCATGCCGATGTCGAACCCTTCGATCTGACCATTTCCCATCTTGGCGTTTTCGGCGGCAATAAGCCGCGGGCGCTTTACGCAGCCATCGAACCCTCCGAGCCCCTGATGCGCCTGCAAGCGAGTCAGGAAAGGCTGCTGCAGCGCGTCGGGCTCAACCCCGACGGACGCAAGTTCATTCCCCATGTCACGCTGGCGCGCCTGCGCGATACCGGTCCAGGTGATCTGGCGCGCCATATTGCCCAGGCTGGGCATTTTGCACCCATGCGGTTTTCCGTCGACGAGTTCGTGGTGTTCTCGAGCCGGGATTCGGTGGGTGGTGGGCCCTATATCGTCGAGCAGGATTATCCGCTGGCCGCCTAGGGCCTGTTCATTCAGCCCGCGTTCAGTCGCGCCGGGCCATAAATCACACACAGATTTGAGGTTGATCAGGCCCAATTCCGGCCAAATTCATCCCTAGTTTGTGTCCCGGTCGGGAAATGCCGCGCGTATTTGCTCCTTGGTAACCATAATGGGTGCAGAAAGAGCGGCAGTCATGTGCATTTACGAGAGAATTAAGGGGAAGGGTTTGGCGATGAATTCATCGTTTCGCAGCCACATCCGCCGCACGGCAGCCGCTCTGGTGTCCGGTGCGGTCGTGCTTTGTGCCAGCCCGGCGGCCTTTGCCGCCGACAATCTGGGAACCTTCGACTTCTGGACGGCGTGGACCGATACCGATGGTGGCGGCAAGATCTGCTACATCTCCTCGACACCCCAGACGAGCGAACCCACAAACGTCAACCGCGGGGCGATCCATTTCATCGTCACCATCCGGCCCACCAACCGCAACGAGGTGGCGACGATCGTGGGCTATCCGATCCATGAAACCAACGCCAATGCTTCGGTGTCGGTCGATGGGCGGTCATATCCCATGGTGACCCAGGGGGAATCGGGCTGGCTGGCCTCCATTGAGGATGAGCCGGGATTTGTCGGCGCCATGCGGGCGGGATCGAACATGGTGGTTCGCGCCACCTCCCAGCGCGGCACAGATACAGTCGATACCTATTCGCTGCGCGGGGTTACCGCCGCCCTCAACGAGGCTAATGAGGAATGCCCTCAATAGCCCGACCCGCTTGCCTAAAAAGCGGCAATTTGGCAAAGGTCGGGTCCGCCCGGCCTTTTGCATTTGAACCGGCCCAGATCATTTAGGACTATTTTTGATGGCATCGCGTTTCGCCAATATTGTTGCCCTTGCCGCTATCGTGACAGGGGTCTGGCTGTCGCCAGCTGTGGGGCAGTCGGTGCGCATTCTGGGCGAACACAATGCCTGGACGGCCTATGCGACGGCCGAAAGCGCGGGGCAGATCTGTTTCGTGCTTTCGCGTCCCACCAGCACCGAGCCCATCCCGGCCGGATTTACGGAAGCCTACTTCTATATCACCCACCGCCCGGCGCAGGGCATACGCTCGGAAATCAATCTGGTTTCCGGATATCAATTTGCCCCCGAGAGCAGCGCGACGCTGACCGCGGGCAGCCAGGACTTCGAGCTCTTTACCGAAGGCGACGCTGCCTGGATGGCTGACCCGTCCCAGTCGGCAAATGCCGTACAGGCCATTCGCGCCGGATCCACCATGTCGGTGACCGGCACCAGCGCCGACGGCCAGAGCATTCGCCAGACGTTTTCGCTTTCCGGAGCCACGGCTGCCGGGCGCTCGATGGATGAGGCCTGTTAGCGCCGGCTTTGCGCTCATTGGCTGATTGTGCTAGAGGCTGGCCTGGACGCGCGCTGCCAGCTTGAATCTGGCACGCCCAGATCCATATACCGCGAACCCTCACAATTTTTCTGGAACTACCGCCCATGAGTCTGGCGCTCAATATCGATCATGGATCCGTGCCGCGTCCGCAAAAATCCGGACCGATCGATCTGCTGGGTCTTTCCAAACAGCAGATCAGCGCGCGACTGGCCGATACCGGGCTTTCCGAGCGCGATTCGCGCATGCGGGCCAGCCAGCTCTGGAACTGGATGTATGTGAACGGGGCCACCGATTTCGGGGCCATGAGCAATATCGCAAAGGGGTTGCGCGCCGATCTGGCCCAGGCCTTCACCATCGGGCGCCCCGAAATCGTTTCCGAACAGGTTTCCAACGACGGCACGCGCAAATGGCTGTTCCGCTTTCGCGATCCGGCACATCCCAACATGCCGCCGGTCGAAGTCGAAACCGTTTATATTCCCGAATCCGATCGCGGAACGTTGTGCGTTTCCTCGCAGGTGGGCTGCACGCTCACATGTTCGTTCTGTCATACCGGCACCCAGAAGCTCGTCCGCAATCTTACCGCCGGAGAAATTCTCGGCCAGGTGATGATGGCGCGCGAACGGCTCGGGGATTTTCCCGGTGGCGTCCGGCCCACCGACGGGCTGGTGCCGCATGGGGAAAGCCGTGCCATCACCAATATCGTGATGATGGGCATGGGCGAGCCGCTCTACAATTACGAGAACGTCAAGCAGGCACTGCTCATAGCTTCGGACGGAGAAGGGCTTTCGCTCTCCAAGCGCCGCATCACGCTCTCGACCTCTGGCGTCGTGCCCCAGATCGAGCCAACGGGCTCTGAAATCGGGGTCATGCTGGCCATTTCGCTCCATGCCGTGCGCGATGACCTGCGCGACGTTCTGGTGCCGATCAACAAGAAATGGCCGCTCGAGGAATTGCTTGAGGCCTGCCGGACCTATCCGGGGGTTTCCAACGCCAAGCGCATCACATTCGAATATGTAATGCTCAAGGGCATCAACGATTCCGACGCCGACGCGCGCGAACTGGTGCGGCTTCTGGCCAAAATTCCGGCCAAGATCAATCTGATCCCGTTCAATCCCTGGCCGGGTTCGAACTATGTGTGCTCGGACTGGGACCGCATCGAATCATTTGCCGATATCGTCAACCGGGCCGGCTATGCCTCGCCCGTCAGGACGCCGCGCGGCCGCGATATCTTCGCCGCCTGCGGGCAGCTCAAATCGGAGACCGAACGGCTCAAGAAGAAGGACCGCGAGGCCTTCATGCTCTGAGGAGCACCATGATCACCGTCAAACTGCTCGACGAAACCGATCTCGACCTTTTGCTGTCGGCGGACACTTCGGTGTTTGATGGACCCATCCAGCCCGATCTCGCCAAAGCCTATCTGGCCCATCCCGATTATCTCATCGCTTTGGCCAGCGACGAGGGCAGGGTCGTGGGCATGGCGACGGGCCTTTATTATTTCCATCCCGACAAGCCGCTCGAATTCTTTGTCAACGAAATTGGAGTGGCCGAAGGCCATCAGCGGCAGGGTATCGCCAAGCTGTTGATGACAAAGCTTTTCGATGCCGCGCGTCAACGCGGCGTCAAATATGCGTGGGTCGGAACCGAACAGGACAATGGTCCCGCCAAAGCGCTTTATGCGGCGCTCGACGGCAAGGGGCAGGATATGGCCTATTACGAATTCGACCTCGGCGATCGTTGAGGTCCGGCCTTAGCGCCGGAAGGACACGTCCTCGCGCGTGCGGTGGCTGGCAATGATCCAGATGGCGTGGATCAGGCCGGGGATGTAGCCGAGCAGGGTCAGCACGATGTTGAGCCAGAACTGCAGGCCGAACCCGACGCGCAGGAAGACGCCGAGTGGGGGAATGAGGATCGACAACAAGATCCGGATGAAATCACCAAAGGTCATATTTGCGGTCCCATAATCTGAAAGTGCTTGGAATATGGGGATAAGTCCGGGAAGGGCAAGTCCGTTCCCTGTCAGCTAGCCCTCGCCCCGTATCCACTCGATGTGGAACCGGCCGCGCCCCTCATCGGCCAGCAGCCCGGCAAGGATCGGCAATAGCGTCCGCATTTCCTCTTCGAGCACGAAAGGCGGATTGACCACCACCATGCCGGTGCCGTGCAGGCGCGGCGGCGTTGAGGGCAGCCGTATGGTCAATTCGAGACGCAGGATCTTGGCAATTGATGTCGCCCTTAAGGCCTTTGCGTAGGATTGGACATCCCTTGGGTCCTTGATCGGATACCAGAAGGCATAGGTGCCGCCCGGCCAGCGCGCATGGGCCTTGACCAGCGCCTGGGTCATGCGCTCGAACTCGCCCTTGACCTCGAAGGGTGGGTCGACCAGCACGAGGCCGCGTTTTTCCTTGGGCGGCAAATGGGTGCCGATCGCGGCCCAGCCATCGAGCTGGGTCACCCGTGTCTGGATGTCGCCCGCGAAATTTTCCCTGAGCGCTTCGGCGTCGGCGGGATGCAACTCGAGCGCCATCAGCCGGTCCTGATCGCGCAGCATGTGCCGGGTGATAAAGGGCGAGCCGGGATAATGGCGCAATTGGCCGTCGGAGTTCTGTGCCGCTACCGCCGCCAGATAGGGCGCCACCAGTCCTGCCACTGGTTCGGGCAATTCAGCGGCCATCAGGCGTGCGATCCCCTCGCGCCATTCGCCGGTTCTGCCGGCTTCATCACCGAGAAGGTCGTAGAGGCCGACGCCGGCATGGGTATCGATCACCCGAAACGCAGCCTCCTTGCGCATCAGATAGGCAAGGATGCGGGTGAGGATAATGTGTTTGACCACATCTGCGAAATTGCCCGCATGGAAGGCGTGGCGATAGTTCATGGGCGGGCTATTTTCTGGCTTCGGCCGTCAGGATGGTTACAGCAAAGGCGGCAAAGACGGCGGCAAATGACCAGTTGAGGGCCTTTTGAATTCGCGTCGAGCGCATCAGTGTTTCGGTCAGCCATTTCGCACCGAACACGATGGCGATGACGATGGGCAGGGAGAGAACCACGAATTCAACACCCAGAAAGATCAGCTTGGCCGCCGCATGCGGGTCTGCTGCCGAAACGAACTGGGGCAGGAACGTCACGAAAAACAGCGCCACCTTGGGATTGGTCAGATTGATGCCCAACCCCGTCAGATAGGAGTTTTTAAGGCTGGGCACCTTGCCGGAGGCGCGCGCTACCGTCAGCCCCGTCCCCGAGCGAATTGCGGCAAAGGCAAGCCAGAGCAGATAGACCGCACCGGCGATTTTGAGCGTCCAGAAGGCCGCCGGTGCCGTAACGATCAGGATGGAAATGCCGAAAGCCGCCAGCATTGTGTGCACGGCAATCCCCGTGACCGCGCCGGCCACCGTCGCAAACCCGTGTCTGGACCCGAAATTGACGGTTCGGGAAATAAACAGCGCCATGTCCGGCCCGGGCGTTATGGCCAGAACGATGGCGGCAAGGGCGAAAGCGAGAATGATCGAAAGGTCGGGAGCATAGACCAGCATGGCGCGTATCCGCAAAATCAGAACGGGGCAGACCATGCGCGTGCGCGATGCGCTTCGCAACCCGATTTTTGCGGCAATATGGACAGGCCGGGCGCGATCTGATTAGTGTCGCGCCAACTTATCCTGAGCCATCAAAGCGGTTATCGGTCACGCCATGAGCAAAGACATCAATAAAGTCGTCCTCGCCTATTCGGGGGGGCTCGATACCTCCATCATCCTCAAATGGCTCAAGCAGGTCTATGACTGCGAGGTGGTGACTTTCACCGCCGATCTGGGGCAGGGCGAAGAGCTCGAACCGGCCCGCCAGCGCGCTGAGATGATGGGCATCAAGGAAATCTATATCGAGGACCTGCGCGAAGAGTTCGTGCGCGATTTCGTTTTTCCCATGTTCCGCGCCAATGCGCTTTATGAAGGCGTTTATCTCTTGGGCACCTCGATCGCCCGCCCGCTGATCGCCAAACGCCTCGTCGAAATCGCCGAGGCGACCGGCGCCGATGCCGTGGCGCACGGCGCGACGGGCAAGGGCAACGATCAGGTGCGGTTCGAGCTTTCCGCCTATGCGCTCAATCCGGGTATTCGGGTGATCGCCCCCTGGCGCGAAGGGGATCTACAGAGCCGTACACGGCTCATCGAATTTGCCGAACAGAACCAGATCCCGGTGCCAAAAGACAAGCGCGGCGAAGCGCCGTTCTCGGTCGACGCCAATTTGTTGCACACGTCCTCTGAAGGCAAAGTGCTCGAAGACCCGGCCATCGAAGCCCCCGATTACGTTTATCAGCGCACCGTCGATCCCGTGGACGCCCCCGATACGCCGCAAACCATCACCATCGGGTTCGAAAAGGGCGATGCGGTTTCGGTCGATGGCGAAAGACTGTCGCCCGCCAGCTTGCTCACCAGGCTCAACGAACTGGGTGGCAAGCACGGCATCGGTCGCCTCGATCTGGTCGAAAACCGTTTTGTGGGCATGAAGAGCCGCGGCATTTACGAGACGCCGGGCGGAACGATCCTGCTCGCGGCCCATCGCGGCACTGAATCGATCACGCTCGATCGCGGCGCGGCGCATCTCAAGGACGAGATCATGCCCCGTTATGCGGAGTTGATCTATAATGGCTTGTGGTATTCCCCCGAGCGCGAAATGCTCCAGGCGCTGATCGACAAGAGCCAGGAATTGGTGGCCGGCGAGGTCACTCTCAAGCTCTACAAGGGCTCGGCCAATGTGGTGGGGCGTTCTTCGCCAAACTCGCTCTATTCGGAAGATCTCGTCACCTTCGAAGAGGGCACCGGGACCTATGACCACCATGATGCCGAGGGCTTTATCAAGCTCAATGGGCTGCGGCTGAAAACTTTTGGCGCGCGCAAGCTGCGCCTGGCCCGCGGTCAGTAAAGGAACGGCGGGACCAGGACGATATTCGCTCTGGTGCCGCCCACCCGCTCAAATTTGACCATTTTGCGGCGCCCTTAAAATCTCTTTAAGTGCTCACGGCTAGTCTTTGCCCCCATCGGCCTTGGGGAAAGAACGGCAAGATGGTGCGTGAGCCGACCTCTGAGCATAGCGCTGAAGCATTGCTGCTTGATGCGGCACTGCAAACGATTCCGTTCGGATTTTGCGTCTGGAGCGCGGATTTCGAACTGGTCATGTGGAACCAGCACTATCTCGATATCTACGGCTTTCCGCGCAAGTCGATCCGGCGCGGCATGAGCCTTTTCGAAGTCGTCGCGCTTTCAACCGCTCTGGGCAATCATCCCGATACCGATCCTAAAAGCTTTTACGATGCCTATACCGCCGAACTTATGGGCAACCGCTCGGGTCTTCGCGCCGTCAATCTCGAGCTGACGGCATCGCATCGCACGCTGGAAACCGCCCATATCTTTGCCCCGGGCCTTGGCTGGGTGGTCACCCATGAGGATGTCACCGAAGAGATTGCCCGCTCGGATATGATGAGCGAACGCAAGCGCGAACTCGAGCGCCAGTATGCGCTGCTCGATGCGGCGATCAACAACATCTCGCAGGGCCTGTCGATGTTCGACAACGATTTCCGGCTGGTCACCTGCAATGCGGAATTTGTCTCGATGTATGGCCTGCCCCCCGAGCTTGCCCGCCCCGGCGCAAACTTCGATGATATCCTGGAGCACCGCCGCAAGACCAACATGCACGCCCCGGTCGATCGCGATGCCTATCGCACCGAGCGCCAGAAGATCCTGACGGGCGGGCGGTTCGTGCGCGAAGTGGTCAAGATGGCCAACGGAACCTTCATCTCGCTACGCCACCAGCCGCTGAGCGGCGGCGGTGTGGTCACCACCCATGAGGACATCACCGACCAGCTCGCTGCCGAAGCGCGCATGCGGCACATGGCAACCCATGATGCGCTGACCGACCTGCCCAATCGCGGGCTGTTCCGCGAGGAACTCGAAACCGTGCTCAAGGGGCTCGAACACGGCAAACAGCCGGCGCTGCTTGCGGTCAATATCGATCATTTCAAGGCCGTCAACGACAGCGAGGGCCATGCCATCGGCGACAAGGTGCTGCGCAAGATCGCCGAGCGGTTGTCTCACGCCGTCGGGTCACGTGGCATCGTGGCCCGACTGGGCGGGGATGAGTTCAGCGTCCTGATGCCCAGCGTCGGTGTGCCTCACGAGGCGGCCGATCTGGCGCGGGCTCTCGTCAAGGCGATTGGCGAGCCTATCGTGTTCGGCCGCAAAACGATAAAGCTCTCGACCTCGATCGGTATCGCGGTCGCGCCGGGTGACGGCAAGACCACCGATGCGATCATGAACAATGCCGACCTGGCCCTGCTTCGGGCGAAATCGGAGGGCCGCGGCACATACCACTTTTTCGAAGCGGGCATGGATGCGACGCTGCAGCGTCGCCGGACGCTGGAAACCGGGCTGCGCGACGCTCTGGCCAATAATGGACTTTCGGTGGTTTTTCAGCCCATCGTATCGCTTCAAACCAACACAGTCGTGGCCGCCGAGGCCTTGATGCGCTGGGACCATCCCCAGCTTGGGCCCATCTCCCCGGTCGAATTCATTCCCATTGCCGAAGAAACCGGGATCATTCACGCCATCGGCGGCTGGATACTGGAGGCGGCGGCAAGGGCGGCAGCGCGCTGGCCCGGCCATGTGCGGGTCGCCGTCAATCTTTCGCCCATCCAGTTCAAGCGCCCCGATCTGATCGCCACCATAAGGGCGGCGCTCAAGGCGGCCGGTCTCGACGCTAGTCGCCTTGAGCTGGAGATCACCGAATCCCTGCTGCTCGAAAACAGCCAGTCCAATCTCGACCTGCTGCTGGCGCTGCGCGGGCTGGGCGTGCGGGTGGCCATGGACGATTTCGGGACTGGCTATTCATCGCTCTCTTATCTGCGGGCCTTTCCGTTCGACAAGATCAAGATCGATCGCTCGTTCATGGCCGATGTGGCCACCAAGGCCGACAGCCGCGCCATTCTGGGTGCCATGATCTCACTGGGCAACAATCTGGGCATGACCACGGTTGCCGAGGGCGTTGAGACGGCAGAACAGCTCGCCGTCGTGCGTGCCGAGGGCTGCACGCAGGTGCAGGGCTATTTCTTCTCGCCGCCCGTCGATGGTGCGACTATGCTGGCCCTGCTTGAAGCAGAAAAAAGCGACGCGCCCAGAAAGAGTGCCTGAACCCATTCGCGAGACGGAAAGCCAAAAGGCCATGCGCCGGAGTGTCCCCTATGCCGAACTGCTCGCCCTGGCGCGGCGCCATGCCCGGCGGGTCGATGAGGCCGAGGACGTCGTCCAGGAGGTTCTGATCGCAGCGGTTGCGGCGGGGCGCAATGATTTTTCGAACTCTTCGGATCGCCGCTGGATGGCCGGCGCCATTCGCAAGCGTTCGGCGTTCGACGCCCGCTCGGCCGCCCGCCGGCGTGAACGCGAGGCGAAATGGCAGGGCGAGCACCATCGGGTTTCCGCGCCGCAGGGCGATGCCCTTAACGTCATCCTCGCCGATTTGCCCAGGGGTTTGCGGGTCATCGCCGCGCTTGCACTCTCGGGTCATTCCAAAGCGGAAATCGCCTATCTGCTCGATCTGCCCGATACCGCGTTGCGGCAGCGCATTCGCGCCCTCAAGTTGGCTTTGGGGAAAAAGGGCGTTGCCATGCCGGCCGAAATGATCGGGCTCAATCTCGATCTGGCTTATGGCACCATAAGGGACGGCCTGCTTCCGGCGCTGCAACGCCACGGCGGCGCTTTTGCCAGCCACGACCCTGACGGGCATGTTTTTGTCGTTCGGTCATCGCGGCCCGCCTCACAAAAGGGGTAAGCGTGGCAACGAGGGGTGTTTCAACCCGTTTTCGAGGAGTCCATCATGACAATGCCCAAACTTGGCGCGCCCAGCCTTGTGTTTTATGTGTCCGACATCATGCGCACCGAAGCGTTCTATCGCGATGTGCTGGGGATCGATATCCAGCGCCGCGAGGGCGCCGAGCCGTTCTGGCTGGCCGCCGCGTTCGAGGGCGGCTTCGAGGCGATCTTTTTCGAGCAGGAGGGCAAGCGCGGCAACACGCCGGCGCTGGTTTTCGATCTGCGGGACGGCGGCATCGACGATGTGGTCGCTGCGCTGGCCGAAAAGGGCGTGACCATCGTCACCCCGGTTTCCGAAGCTCCGGGCGGCTGGAGTGCCGACTTTCTGGACCCCGATGGCTTTGGTCTGGGGCTCTGGCAGTCCCAAGACCTTCCGCGGTCGCTGAAATAGGGCTCTGATCATTTTGCCGTTTCATGGAAACGGCGCAACGATCCTCGTCTTTGTTTGTCGCGCTTCCGAACCGGATAAGTGGAAGCCATTTGTCCTGGAAGCACTCTGATCTGGCGTGGAGGCAGCCCGTTTTGCCCCCGCGCATGCCAGCCCTGCGCCGTTTTTCCTTGTTTGACGGGCCATCGTAGGGTATGGGCAGCCACATTATTTACTTCGTCGCGTTTCCGAACCGCAAAAGTGGGTGCCACTTTGGCTGGAAACACTCCGGTAAATCCCGAAAATGGCTGGCCCCCTTATGAGCTTGCGCAATATTGCGATCATTGCCCACGTTGACCATGGCAAAACGACGTTGATCGACGTCCTGCTGCGGCAGTCCGGCACCTTCCGCGACAACCAGCGCGTCGATGAACGCGTCATGGATTCCAACGATCTGGAAAAAGAGCGCGGCATCACCATTCTGGCCAAGGTCACGTCGCTGAACTGGAAGGACACGCGGATCAATATCGTCGATACGCCAGGCCACGCCGATTTCGGCGGCGAAGTCGAGCGTATCCTGTCGATGGTCGATGGCGCGGTTATCCTTGTGGACGCGGCCGAAGGCCCGATGCCGCAGACCAAGTTCGTGCTGTCGAAAGCGCTCAAGATCGGCCTTCGCCCCATCGTTGCGATCAACAAGATCGACAAGCCAGAAGAACGGCACAACGAAGTGCTCGACGAGATTTTCGATCTCTTCGTGTCGCTGGACGCCACCCCCGAACAGCTCGACTTCCCCGTTCTTTACGGTTCGGCCAAGCAGGGCTGGATGGCCGACGATCCGTCCGGCTCAAAGGAAACCATGGGTCCGCTGCTCGACAAGGTGGTCGAACATTTCGAAGAGCCCAAGGTCGAAGACGGCCCCTTCCGGATGCTGGTCACCACCATCGAGCGCAACCCGTTCCTGGGCCGTATCCTGACCGGCCGGGTATTTTCGGGCTCGGTCAAGCCCGGCGATTCGATCCATGCGCTCTCGCGCGACGGCAAGACTGTCGAAAAGGGCCGAATCTCGAAAGTTCTCGGTTTCCGTGGTCTTGAGCGCGAGCCGATCGAAGAGGGCAAGGCCGGCGATATCGTTGCGCTGGCGGGGCTTGAAACCGCAACTGTTGCCAACACCATCGCCGTGCCCCAGGTCTCCGAAGCGCTTGAAGCAAAACCTATCGATCCGCCCACCCTGTCGGTCACGTTCAGGATCAATGACGGCCCGCTGGCCGGCCGCGAAGGCGACAAGGTCCAGTCCCGCGTCATCCGCGAACGGCTGCTGCGCGAAGCGGAAGGCAATGTGGCGATCCGGGTGACACCGGGCGATGACAATGACAGCTTCGACGTTGCTGGGCGTGGCGAACTCCAGCTCGGCGTTCTGATCGAAACCATGCGCCGCGAAGGGTTCGAATTGTGCCTTGGCCGCCCCAAGGTGCTGTTCCGCGAAGAAAACGGGCAAAAGCTCGAGCCGATCGAAGAAGTCATCATCGACGTCGATGACGAATTTTCCTCGGTCGTCGTGCAAAAGCTCACCGAACGTCGCGGCGAACTTGTCGAAATGCGGCCCTCGGGCGCCGGGCGCACCCGCGTGCGGCTTTACGTTCCGACCCGTGGCCTGATCGGCTATCAGGGTGAATTGCTGTCCGATACGCGTGGCACGGCGATTTTCAACCGCGTGTTCCATGAATATTCGGCGTTCAAGGGCCCGCTGCCCATGCGCCGCACCGGTGTTCTGATTTCCAACGCCACCGGACAGGCCGTCGCCTATGCGCTCTTCAACCTCGAAGATCGCGGACCGATGCTGATCGATCCGGGCGTGGACGTTTACGAGGGTATGATCGTGGGCGAGCACAATCGCGAAAACGATCTCGAAGTGAACGTCCTCAAGGGCAAGCAACTCACCAATATCCGTACCACGTCGAAAGACGAGGCGATCCGGCTGACACCGCCGAAAAAGCTCAGCCTTGAACAGGCTCTCAGCTACATCGCCGACGATGAATATGTCGAGGTGACACCCAATTCGGTGCGCCTGCGCAAGATCCATCTCGATCCGCACGACCGTAAACGCGCTTCGCGTGCCGCGGCAGCCGAAGCTGCGGCCGGCTGAAATTTATAGAAGTTGATTTGGAATTTATGCGGAGCGGACCTATGTTAAAGGGCCGCTCCGCCCATATAATTTCAGAGGTGCCGTCATGAGCGATACTTCGACCAAGCAACGCACTCAGACAAAGCTCAAGACCGCGCGGCCCAAGCTGCACAAGGTCATTCTCATCAATGACGACTACACGCCGCGCGAGTTCGTGGTGAAGGTGCTCGAATCGGTTTTCCGGCTCGGCGAGCCGCAGGCGGAATCGATCATGATGACCGCGCACCAGAAGGGCGCGGCGGTCATTGCCGTCTATACCAAGGAAATTGCCGAAACCAAGGCCGAAGAGGCCATCGAGCTCTCCCAGCAGTTCGGCTTTCCGCTGATGGTCACGACCGAGCCCGAAGAATAGGGCCCGGTCACAGCGACCTCAATACCACTCGCCACGCACCACCTCGGTGCCGCCGCCTGTTTCATCCATCAGCAATTGCTCGAACAGGTCGATGTCGCTTTCCTGATAGTGATAGGGATAGACATAGGTGGGCAGGAATGCTGCCACGCCCGATGCCGCCTGTTCTTCTGTCATGGTGAAGGGCAGGTTCATGGGCACGAAGGCAACAGAGATATCTTCAAGCGCCCGCATTTCGGGAATGTCTTCGGTATCCCCGGCAATATAGACGCGCTTGCCGCCGATGGTGAGAATATAGCCATTGTCGCGGCCTTGCGGGTGGTACTGGAGCCGGTCCTCGGTGGTGTTGTAGGCCGGGATGGCTTCGATCTCGATGTCGCCGAAACTGTCGCTGTCGCCATTGGCCATTTCGCGGGCATTGGATGTCAGCGCTTCGGGCAGCATGGCAAAGACCGCCGGGTTGGCAATGATCTCGGTGCCATCGACGACCAGGGCCTCAAGCGTGGGCAGGTCGAAATGATCGCCATGCTCATGGGTGATGAGGATCAGGTCAGGGGGTGGCAGATCGGAATACAGTTCGGCCCCACCCACCGGATCGACATAGATCACGCCCGATGGCGTTTCGATCACCAGCGAAGCGTGGGAGATGGGATGGATGAAAAAATCGCCAGCGTCGGATGGATAAAGATCGCCCTCGGGCTGTTGGCCGAAAGCCGTGCGGGGCACAATGGTGGTGACACCAAGCGCGGCGAGGGTGGATAATCCCAGGCCGAGGGTCTGGCGGCGAGTGATGGGCATGGTCGCGTCCTCCAGGCAGCAAAATTGCTCAATGATGTTAACGCGCGGGTCAGGGAAAGGATCGCCTTGGCCCATTCACAATGGCGCGAGCGCACTCTGCAGGCAAAACTGATCTCGATTTTGCCGGCATTTGACTGTTAAGCTCGGCTTAATATGTGTGACGCGGGCTGCGGCCCAGGGGATTTTTCAATGCCGAGCCAGAACAACGCCGCCCGCATCGGGCAGACGATCAGGGGTCTTGAAACCACCACGCGCTTTGCCCTGGCGGTTCTGGCGCTGGCCAGCGGGGTTTACACCTATCTGGGGGTGCGGGGTCTTCTCGACGGCGACGCCAATTTCGTGTTTTTCGCCGCGATCATCTACTCGGTCGCGGTGTCGGTCGGCATCTATGTGTTCTGGAGCTACATGATGCGGTTCCTGCCGCTCATGCGCACCATGAGCCAGCGTCTGGCCATGACCGTCGTCATGGCCATCGGTTCGGTGATGATCGTTGCCATGAGTTCATGGCTCAACGCCGCCGCGCTGGCCGGTTCGGCCGCGCTCGAGCAGCACATGGCGGTGACGCTGGAGGATTATACCGGCGATCTCGACGCTGCCCATGCCAATGCGCTGGGCGCGCAATCGCTCTTGCCCGACGTGCAGCGGGCGGCGGATCGGTTTGCCACGCTGGCCGATGAGGAGCGCAGCGGGGGCGCCTTGACCGGATCGGCGGGCTCGGGCTCGGTCGTGCAGCTTTTAAGCCAGATGAGCGCCCAGATGACTTCGCTGGGCGCTTCGATTTCCAACTCGCAGGCCCGGGTCAACGAATTGTTCCAGACCGGCTCGGAGCGCCTGAGCGTCATGCGCGAGCTGGTATCGGCGCCGGGCGCCGTGCAGCCGCGAGCCGATGAATTTGCCGCCGAGATCGTCGCTCTGACCGGGGCGATCGCCGCCCTGCAGGAAACGTCGGTGGCGCCATCGGTGGCGCGGGCCGCCGAAGATCTCTCGCTTGGCTTCATTGCCCCTGTTGCCGATGGACAGAGCGCCGGGCTCGTGGTGCGTCAGGATGCGGCCATGGCCAATATCCGCGAGGCGGTGGCGGCCCAGTCCACGGCTTTGAGCGAAGCGGCCCAGGCGATCATTGATGAACCGCGCGTCGAGCCGCGCCGCTTCGTGCCGCTCTCGAGCGCCGAAGCCGTGCTGCGCTATGCGTCCGATTTCCTGCCCTCCTGGGCGGGCGCCATTTCCATCGATCTCTTGCCGGTGGTTCTGGTTCTGCTTTTGGCGGTGGCTCACGAGGCCATGCGGCGCGACGCCGAGGCGCTCGACGATGCCGAAACCCTGACCGCCGCCGACATGATGCGGGCTGTGGCGCTGCACAATCAGATGATGGCGAGCGCGGTACCATCGGAACGGCTTGAGCCAGAAGACGAACCCGAAGTCGAACCGGTTGTTGAGCCCGAGACGGCCGAGCGGGCCGAAGCGAATAAGGTCACGGAGACCGAGGCCAAGGACGATACCGTCACCACCATTCCCGCCTTCCAGCGCAAGCGCGGCGACGGGCCGGCGCGATCATGAGCAGCCTTGGCACTCCCGCGCCGCAAAAAGGCGCGACACGGGGGTTTATCGCGCGGATCGCTGCGGTCGAGGATGGAGCGATCCTCAAAACCGTGTTCTTTGCCATGCTGGCCGGTGCGGCATGGGTTCTGGCGAGCGACTATTTCGACCTCAACGCGATGCAACCCGGCGATATGGCGGTTGCGCCCGGCGATCCGCTGTTGCCGGCCGTCGACCGCCCGGAAATCGACCCCGACAATCCCGCGTATCGACCACTCGAACAGATCACGACGCCACCCGAACAGCTTGCCGAACCGCTTTCGATCGAATTGGTCGGCGGCGGCGTGCTCATGCTTTCGGGCACCATTGTTCCGGGTGCCGCCACCCGGTTTGCCGACGAGATCGAGAGGCGGGGCGGTTACGTTGAAACCGTGGCGCTCAATTCGCCCGGCGGGTCGGTGGAAGATGCGCTGGTCATTGGAAGGCTGATCCGGGAAAACGGCTTTAGCACCGCCGTGGGCGATGGTGCGCTTTGCGGGTCGTCCTGCCCGCTGGTGCTGGCCGGTGGGGTGGATCGGATCGTTTCCGACAACGCAGCGGTCGGTGTGCACCAGATTTATGCCGGCGCGGGCGGCGATGAAGTCGGGTCGGCTCAGGCGATGTCCGATGCCCAGACGGTCTCGGCCCGTATCGCGCGCTATCTGGAGGAAATGGGCATCGATCCGCTCGTTTGGATCAATGCAATGGAAACACCGCCCGACCGGCTTTACTTCCTCACCATGGACGAGATGGAACAGACGCGGCTGGCCGCGCTGTCCTGACGTTTGCTCTAGAGCGTGTCCAGCAAAAGTGGAACCGGTTTTGCGGTTCGAACACGCGACAAAACAAGGCTCTAGGCCTGCCGGATCGCGGCCACGCCGAAGCTGGACCGTGCAGCCAGCCGCACGCAATTGCCGCCGGCCCTTTCGGCCTCATCGAGCGCCCACAGGCCGCGCGCCAGCAGATCGGCATAGACCTCGCCCTTCTCGCGCTCGGTGATTCCGATGCTCAGCGTGACGGGGTGGTCGGGTGCGCTCAGCCGTTCACTGGCGGCAAGGCGCAGGCCCTCGGCGGTTCGCCGTGCCGCCATGAGATTGGTCTGGGGAGAAAGGATGGCGAAGTCGCGGTCGGCCATGCGTCCCACCAATGCGTCCCTCGATACATGATCTGCGATCAGTTCGGCCATCGCCTTTAAGGGTATCGCGGCGGCCTGCGATGGCGCGCCCGCCTTGATGGCGATGAGGGTCAGGGTCAAATCGTTGCGCTCGGTTGCCTCGGTCTCGGTCAGCGCCAGCGCGCGCCGTTCGGCATGAGTGGTAAAGCCCTCGCGGTTGAGCAGGCCGGTCTCGGCGTCGCGTTCGGCTTTCTGGATCAGGCGGCTTGCGCTGTCGCTCAGCATGAGCGCCAGGCCGCTGGTCGACAGGATCAGCAGAAGGACCGCTCCCGATGCCGTCGACAGGCCGGCGTAAACCGTTGTCGAGAAGTCCGAAGCCGTTGATCCGACACCGCCGGTCCAGAGCGCGAGAAAGGGCTTGGCCATGAAATGGAGCGCAAGGACGAGAAAGAGCCAGATGAACAGCCAGTCGAGTGTTTTCTTGGCGCGCGAGCGCCAGATGACCGACAGAGAAAGAAGGCTCAGGAGCGCATAGGGAATCTGGTAGAGAAACTGGCGGGTGAAATCCTCACGCGGCAGGTCGAGGATAAGCCAGTAGAGCAGGGCCGATGCGGCCGCTATGGCCCAGCCTCCGCCGGGGTGCAGATCGATGCGGTAGCGGGTGGCCAGCCCGTAAGCGACAAGAATGAACATCGCGACCATGGCCAGGGCAATCACCATGCGCGTCGGTCCGGGGTAAATGCCGGTGGTCAGAACGATTTCGCCGAGGAAACTGATGGCGGCCGCGGCGAAGGCGCCCGAGAACCAGAGAGCGCCGCGATTTTTGGGATCAAAGTGCGCAAGAGCCAGAAATGCGCCCGATTTGATCGTGCACAGGGCCACGATGACCCAGAATACAAGCAGCGCGCCAGTCATGGTAGGCAGTCCAAAGTTCGTTGGCACCCTTGTTTTTTAGGACAAGGGCAAGTCATTGCGCCACGCCCTGAACAGCCCAGCACATTGGCGTAACCCGTTCGGCCTGGGTCTGCCAAGCCCATCTTTGTCGCAACATTTGGGGTGGGGTCGTCGTTGTCAGGCAAAGCGCGGCAATTGGAGACCCCGGAAATGGCAAAAGTGCTCAGCGAACTTCAGGATATCAGGGAATGGACACAGGCCCGCGGCGGCAATCCGATCATGGCCGACATGCCCGACACGGGTGGTAAGGACCAGCACCTTTTGGGACTAACCTTCGACCAGCATATGCTCAACGCCGATGCAAACGAGGGTCCGGATCGTGCCGGCGCTCATTTCGA
>PBNW01000047.1 GCA_002723255.1 Pelagibacterium sp.
CGATCAGCTTTCCTCCGCCAAGACCGAAGACAAGATCTGGAAGCTCGCCGACAACATAAGGATCTGCATGCTCACCACCTGGAGCGGGTCCGAGCAGCATTCCCGCCCGCTCTCCGCGCATGTCGACCGCGACGCGCACGCGCTCTATTTCCTCGTCGATGAGTCCGGTCACAAGAACGAGGAGATCGAAAAATACCCCGAAGTCTCCTGCGCCTTCGTCGACAAGGGCGCCAATGATTACGTGGTGATCGCCGGCGAAGCCAAACTCTCCAACGACCGCGCAAAGATCGCCGAGATCTTTTCCAACTTCGCAAAAGCCTGGTGGGACGATGAAAACGACCCCGCCATCCGCCTCCTCACCGTCACCCCCTCGCGCGGCGAACTCTGGGACGGCCCCGGCAGCGCCGTCGCCAAGGCCAAACTGGCTTTCGCCGCTGCGACCGGCGGCGATATCGACATGGGCGAGACGGGGAAAACCCGAATGTAATGGACGAGGCGCAGCCGAGGACCCCGGCCAATTTTTTGGCCGCCCCGTCGGAGGCGCAACGAAGGGCATAGGTCCGGATTTAGGACCGTTATGCCCGGAGTGGGGCGCGCCGTGAGACATGTAAAACTCAACCTAAACATTACATTCAGTTAAGGTTCAGCTTGAATGGGCTTTATTGAGGGCCAAGGCAGACGGAAAACCTGCCGGCAACACTCGATGGGAGAAGCGTTATGGCTCTCGGAAAAACAGCAATAAAGGGCGGCCTTGCCGCTCTCATGGTCGCGATGATGACCGCAGGCGCGTTTGCCTGGGAAGCCTACGCGACAAACGCCCTCAACGTGCGCTCGGGTCCGGGCACCAATTATGGTGTGGTGACCACCCTCCAGCGCAATCAGGTCGTCGATGTGCAGTACTGCCGCTCGGGCTGGTGCTTTCTCGATACGGGCCGCTACGGCCGCACCGGCTGGGCGTCGCAGAACTATCTGCGCGAAGTCGGCAACTGGACGCCGCCCCGGCCCAACCCGCCCAGCTGGCAGCCCCCGCGCCCCACACCGCCGAGCTGGCACCCCAACCCGCCGCGCCCGCCGTTCTGGGGCAACAATCCCCCCCGCCCGCCGCACTGGAACAATCCGCGGCCTCCGCACTGGAACCCGGGCCCGCCCCCGCGTCCCCGGCCCGACAGCCAGGCGGGCTTTAACGGCCCCAACGGCTATTTCTGCATCGGCAATTGATCGGCTCCAAACCGTGACAGATGGCCGGAGTGTTCACCGCTCCGGCCATCTTGCTTTTTCCCCGCGCCGGAACGATATGCTAGCTTCACTGTCAGTCGTATAGCGGACCCATCCGATGAAATCCTACGTCAAGCTTGCATCCGGTTTCATGCTCTCGGGCATTGGCGCCGTCGCTCTCGAACGCGCCATCGCCAGCGGCATGGCCAGCGGCAATATCCATCTCCCCGCCGGCTCCGGACCGTTTGTATCCGTTTTGGCTCTGGCGCCCCTGGCTCTCATCGCCGCCGGCGTTCTGGTCTATGTCGGTGGTGCGGTTCTGGGGCTGAAATAGGAGCGTTGCCGGAAAAGGTGAGCACCGGCTTTTCGGTTCGGCAACGCGACAAACAGGATTTTCAGTTTGTTCGAAGCCGCTCGGCATCCAGCCCGCGCGCGGCCAGCCGCGATCTGAGGCTGCGGCGCATGAATACGGTCACCCCGTAGAGCGCCGCCCCGCCCACTGCCAGCGCCAGAGTGAACGCCTGCATCCCGCCCGCTTCGATGCCGAACCCGAGCGCCACGAAAAACACCGCCATCCCGCCGATCGTCGCCACATAAAAGCGTCTGTCGCTCTCGGCCCGCACCTCGCGCCCCGCGCTCAAAACGGTCTCCCGCCGCTCGATATCGCTCATCGCCGAAAGCGGCTCGGGCACCCCCTCGCGCTCGAGGCTGGCCAGATAGGCCTCGGCCCGCTCGCCGATCCTTTTTTCGACCCGCTGCGTATTCCACTTCGCCAGCATCAGATTGCCAACAATGGTAATCGCCGCCAGTCCCAGCGCCGCATAGAGCACGATAATCAAGCCGCCTGCCTCCGTGATTGATGTTGCCCCTCCAACATGGCCATCACCGATCCTTCCCGCAAGCTCTCCCCGCACGATCATCTCATGCTAATCTCGTTCACTCTGGGGTCAGGAACGATCCGGTATCGTGACAGGTCATTCTAGGAGCCGGTCCATGAGACTATCCCGCTGGGGCATCGCCTTCATGCAACTTGGAGCTCTGCTCCTGGCCATCGGCCTTTTGCCGCTGGTCGTCATGGCAACGCTGTTCCCTGGCGCGCCCGCCCTCGTTGCGGTCCTGCTCAGCCTGTCCGTCGCCCCGCTTGGCGGCCTATGCGTTGTCGCCGGCCTCATAATGTGGGGGATCGGCAGGTTCCGCCGATAGAACGCCAGTTGCGTTTCCATTACGTTCTCCCTATCTCAGAAGCATGAATTCCGAAAAAATCGATCCCGAATCGGATGGCAACCGACCGAGGAGCAAATCATGAGAGGCACCGCCCTCATCACCGGCGCCGCCGACAGAATTGGCGCGGCTATTGCGACCCGCCTGGCCGCCGAGGACTATGCGGTCGTCATTCATTACCGCTCGTCCGGCGAAAAGGCCCAGGACCTGGCCGATGCCATCGCGGCCGATGGCGGTCGCGCCGAAATCGTGCGTGCCGACCTCGCAAAGCGCCAGGACCGCATGGGCCTGATTGCCAAAGCTGCCGAGCCGTTCGGTCCTTTGACCGTCCTGGTCAACAATGCTTCGGTCTTCGAGCCCGACAGCGCCGACACTGTCCATGAGGATTTGTGGGATCTGCACATGGCCGTCCATGCCGAAGCGCCGGTCTTCCTCGCCCGCGATTTCGCCGCCCAGCTGCCCGACGACGAAAAGGGCAATATCGTCAATCTCATCGACGAGCGCGTCCTCTCGCTGTCACCCGACTATTTTTCCTACACGCTCTCGAAATCCCTGCTGTGGACCGCCACCCGCACCCTCGCCCAATCCCTGGCGCCCCGCATCCGCGTCAACGCCATCGGCCCCGGCCCCACCCTCGCCAATGCCCGCCAGTCCGAAAGCGAATTTGAAGCCTCCCGTCAGCGCTTGCCGCTGCAGACCGGCGCCGATCCCGACGAGATTGCCGACGGCGTCTTCTCGATCCTCAACCTGCCCTCGATGACTGGTCAGATGATCGCGCTCGATGGTGGCGAGCATCTCGAATGGAGCGCGCGCAACGCGCCGACCCCCCGCAAGCAATGACAGACGAAACCCTCCCCGGCCCCGATATCATCAAGCGCTTCGTCAAAACCCTGCCCACCGGCGCGGGCGTTTATCGCATGATCGATGAGAAGGGCGACGTCATCTATGTGGGCAAGGCCCGCAATCTCAAATCACGCGTCACCAATTACACGAGCTATGAAGGCAATTCGGTCCGCATCAACCGCATGATCGCCTCGACCCGGTCGATGGAGTTCGTGCGAACCGAGACCGAAGCGGCAGCCCTCTTGCTCGAAGCGAACATGATAAAGCGCCTGCGCCCGCGCTTTAACGTGCTGCTGCGCGACGACAAGACGTTTCCCTACATCCTGATCGCAACCGAACACGAGGCCCCCGAACTCACAAAGCACCGCGGCTCGCGCCGCCGCAAGGGCGACTATTTCGGGCCGTTCGCTTCCGCCGTCGCCGTCAGCCGGACCATCACCGCGCTGCAAAAGGCGTTCCTCTTGCGCAATTGCTCGGACAGCTTTTACGCCGCGCGCACCCGCCCGTGCCTCCAACACCAGATCAAGCGCTGCGCTGCGCCCTGCACCGGCGTCATTTCGATCCCGGACTACAATGAACTTGTCGCCGAGGCCCGCGCCTTCCTCTCGGGCAAGACCAAGGCGGTGCAGGATCATCTGCAAAAGGAAATGAACGGCGCCGCCGAAGCGCTCGATTTCGAACGCGCCGCCATGCTGCGCGATCGCCTTGGTGCGCTGGCACTCATTCAGGGCTCTACCGGGACCGGCGCCCAATCGATCCCCGAGGCCGACGTCTTCGCTATCCACAACGAGGCGGGCAATTTCTGTGTGCAGGTGTTCTTTTACCGCGCGCACCAGAACTGGGGCAATTACGCCTTCTATCCGCGCGCCGACGATGACAGCACGAACGCCGAAGTGCTCGAAGCCTTTATCGCCCAGTTCTATGAGAACCGCACGCCGCCTCGGCTCGTCCTGCTCTCGGAGGATTTGGCCGAACCCGACTTGCTGCGCGAGGCCCTGTCCTCCCGCACCGACCGCGTCGTCCGGATCGAAACGCCGCGCCGCGGCGAAAAACGCACGCTTGTCGACAACGCACTGACCAATGCACGCGAGGCGCTGGGCCGCCACCTTTCGGATTCGGCCAGCCAGCGCAAGCTGCTCGAAGCCATGGCCGAAACCTTCGGTCTCGATGAAACCCCGCGCCGCATCGAAATCTACGACAACTCCCATATCCAGGGCACCAACGCCGTGGGCGGCATGGTCGTTGCGGGTATGGAAGGGCTATCGAAAAAGCACTACCGCACCTTCAACATCAAATCGAAAGACCTCACCCCCGGCGACGATTTCGGCATGATGCGCGAGGTGCTCACGCGCCGGTTCACCCGGCTGGCCAATGAAAGCGACCCCCAAGCCGAAGACGATTCCACCGAGATGCCAGACTGGCCCGACGTCCTCCTGATCGACGGCGGTGCCGGCCAGACCAATGCCGTCAAGGCGGTCTTGGCCGAAATGAACCTGCCGCGCGATGTGACCGTCATCGGTATCGCCAAAGGCGAGGAACGCAATGCGGGCCGTGAGACTTTCTACATGGAAGGCAAGGAGCCCTTCATGCTGCCGGCTCGCGATCCCGTTCTCTATTACGTCCAGCGCCTGCGCGACGAAGCCCACCGCTTCGCCATCGGAACGCACCGCGCCCGGCGCAAAAAGGAGATGGTCAAGAACCCCCTCGACGAGATCGGCGGCATCGGTCCCACACGCAAGCGTGCGCTGCTCCAGCATTTCGGCTCGGCCAAGGCGGTCTCGCGCGCCTCGGTCGCCGATATCGCCGCCCTGCCCGGCATCTCGACCGCCATGGCGCAATTGATCTACGATCACTTCAACCAAAGATGACCAGGGGCCAAGGACACACGATGACCGAAACCAGATTCGACATGGCCCGTCTGCCAAACCTTTTGACCTACGGCCGCATCTTCGCGATCCCGGTCATCATGCTGTTTCTTCTCGCCGACAATTCGCCCCTGCGCTGGCTGTCGCTGCTGCTTTACATCGCTGCCGCGGTCACCGACTTTTTCGATGGATACCTTGCGCGCAGATACGGTTCGGTCTCCCCGATCGGCCGCATGCTAGACCCCATCGCCGACAAACTGCTGGTTGGCGCCCTGCTGCTGGTCTTCTGCTTTGATGGAAGTTTTGGCGTCTGGGACCTGATCCCGGCCACGATCATCCTGCTGCGCGAAATCTTCGTGTCCGGCCTGCATGAATTCATGGGCACCGAAAAGATCACTGTGCCGGTCTCAAAGCTCGCCAAATACAAAACGACGGTTCAACTCGTTGCGCTCGGCATCGTCATCGCCGAGCCGCTTATCCCCGGCACGCGGGAGTTGAGCGATATTCTCCTCTGGCTCGCCGCAATTCTCACCGCCATCACCGGCTGGCAATATTGGTCGGGGGTTTCGGCACACATGGCGCGCAACGAGGACGATCCGATATGAAAATTCTCTATTTCGCCTGGTTGCGCGAACGCCTCGGACGGGACAGCGATGACGTGACCCCACCCGATTCCGTCGCAACGATAGCCGACCTCATCGAATGGATGACCCGTCACGACGAAGGCTTTGCTTTGGCCGCGGCAAACCGCAAGCTCATCCGGGCCGCCATCGACGACGAACTGGTCGACCACGAAACGCCGCTGGGAGACGCCAAGACCGTGGCGCTTTTCCCGCCCATGACGGGTGGTTGAGATGGGCGTCAGCCTGCAAGCCGATCCGTTCGATCCCGGAACGCTCTTCAATGCCTTTCTCAAGGCAAACGAGGGTGCCGGGGCTGCTGTCACCTTTACCGGCCTGGTGCGCTCCACTCGCGAAGACCCGATCTCTTCGATGACTCTCGAGCACTACCCGGCTCTTGCACGGCGCCAACTCGAGCAATTGCGCACAAACGCAATCGAGCGCTTCGCTCTCCTCGATGCCGAAATCATCCACCGTTTCGGCAAGCTCTATCCCGGCGAGCCGATAGTTCAGGTGATGACCCTCGCCCCGCGCCGGCAAGCCGCTTTCGACGCCGCCAACTTCATCATGGATATTTTGAAGACCACCGCCCCTTTCTGGAAAAAGGAAGAGGGACCGGACGGAGCCCGCTGGGTCGAGGCAAAGGACAGCGACGACAAGGCCACCGCCCGGTGGTCATGAAAAAAGCCGGAGATTTCTCCCCGGCTCCCAAATCTCTGCGATAGTGCAGCTTTTTATTCCGCA
This sequence comes from Pelagibacterium sp., assembly GCA_002723255.1. Lineage (GTDB taxonomy): Bacteria > Pseudomonadota > Alphaproteobacteria > Rhizobiales > Devosiaceae > Pelagibacterium > Pelagibacterium nitratireducens. The sequence goes on from PBNW01000047.1 coordinate 6,509, forward strand.
GCCGCCTGCTTGGGCTGCACTTCGCTCATATAGGCTTCAACCAGCGTCCGGCAGGCATCGGCCGGGGTGAATTTGTACTCGCCCACTTCAGAAACCGGCGTCACTTCGGCGGCCGTGCCGGTCAGGAAGCACTCGTCGAACTCTGCAAGCTCTTCGGGCTTGATGTGCCGTTCGGTGACCGTATAGCCATTGGCCTTGGCCAGCCCGATCAGCGTGCGGCGCGTGATGCCATCGAGGAAACAGTCCGGCAGCGGCGTGGTGATGTCCTTGCCTTTGACAAAGAAAACGTTCGCGCCCGTCGCTTCGGCCACATAGCCGCGATAGTCGAGCATCAATGCGTCGGCATAGCCCTTGTCCATGGCTGTGTGCTTGGAAAGCGTGCAGATCATATAAAGACCCGCGGCCTTTGCCTTGCATGGAATGGTTTCGGGCGAGGGCCGCTTCCAGTCGGCCCAGCAAAGGCGAATGCCTTTCAGGCGCTCTTCTGTGGAAAAATAGCTCGGCCACACCCAGGCGGCGATTGCCAGGTGCACCTTGTTGTCGCGTGCAGGCACCGAAAGGGTTTCGGACCCGCGCCAGGCGACCGGGCGCATATAGGCATCGACAAGATTGTTCTTGGCCAGCACCTGACGGCAAGCTTCGTCGATCTCGTCGGCCGAATAGGGAATTGTGAAATCGAGCGTCTTGCCCGAAAAGATCAGCCGCTCGGTATGCTCACGCAGCTTGAACACCTCTCCGCCATAAGCGCGCTGCCCCTCAAAGACGCTGCTGGCATAGTGAAGACCGTGAGTCAGCACATGGAGCTTGGCATCCTTCCAGGGAACCATCTCTCCATTGTACCAGATCCAACCGTCTCGCTGATCCATTGGCACGGTGGCCATCTTTATCTCCCGATTATACGTTTGTTGGCTTTGGGCCGTTCGGCCACGATCTGTGCCCCATATTGCAGTATTCTCTCACCACTTGGCAAACCAAAGCGGCTCTGTGATAACTCATTAGAAGGCAAAGATATTGGTAGGACGATGCCAGCGCATTCGATAAATGTCAATAAGGCTGACATAAATTCAGCCATCTACGATTTTCCCGAGATGCCCATCGATATCATGGGCCTGTTCTTCTTTGCCTACCGGGACTTCGTTCGCGATGCGGATGCCTTGCTCGAAATGCAGGGGTTCGGCCGGGCCCACCACCGTGTCATCTATTTCGTCAATCTGCGTCCGGGCATGACGGTGGCCGATCTGCTCGATATCCTGCGGATCACCAAGCAGAGCCTGGCGCGCGTCCTGCGCCAATTGATCGACAGCGGATATGTTGCCCAGCGACATGGCGAGACCGACCGCCGCCAGCGCCTGCTGTTTCCCACCGAGAAGGGCCGCGACTTTTTCGAGGTTCTGAGCGCCACTCAGGCCCGCCGCATCGAGGCTGCTTTTGCTGCCCTGCCCGAGGACACCCGTGACTGCGTCCGACACTTTTTTGCCGAAATGACCGAGCGGGGCGACCACCAATTATTGCGCACCCTGCGCCTCATCGAACCGATGTCATAGGACGCCCCTTAAATTGGATATCATCAGCACGGTCTTTCTGGCCCTCGTTCAGGGCATCACCGAGTTCTTGCCCATCAGTTCCTCGGCCCATCTGATTCTGGGCCGCTGGCTGCTCGGCCTTCTGGGCGTCGCCTCAACAACCATGACGCCCGCTGAGGAACTTGCGCTCGATATCGCGCTTCACGTCGGCTCGCTTGGCGCGGTCATCGTCTATTTCTGGCGTGACGTCATCATGCTGTTCATGGGACTGGTCGATGGCATTACGGGCAGGATGGGTCCGCGCTTTCGCACTCTGCTCGTCGTGATCGCCGCCTCGCTTCCCATAGTGGTCATTGCCTTTCTCGCCAAGGACCTGGTCACCGAGGCCGGCCGCAACATAACGATCATCGCCTGGACCACGATTATCTTCGGCGTTCTGCTCTGGCTGGCCGACCGGCGCCCCGAACAAAACGGCACGCTCGAAACCCTCTCGCTTCGCGATGCAATGGTTGTCGGCATCGCCCAGTGCATCGCCATCATTCCTGGCGTCTCGCGCTCTGGAATCTGCATGACGGCTGGACGCTTCGTGGGCATGGACCGGCCGCTTTCGGCCCGCCTTGCCATGCTGCTTTCGATCCCCACAATCCTGGGCGCCGGCGTGCTGGCTGGCTACGATCTCTATCAGGCCGGCAATGCGCAGGTGACGTCCGACGCGCTGTTTGGCGGCGTCCTTGCCTTCTTTGCCGCATTGGCCAGCATCGCGCTGTTGATGAAATGGCTGCAGCGCCAGTCCTACACGCCCTTCGTGATCTACCGCGTCGTGCTAGGCCTGCTCCTTCTGGGCCTGATCTATGCGGGCATCGCGTAAATCCTCGACCTCGGGCGGCACGGCAAGACCCGCGCCGCCGTCATTGTCGACCTGGTCGAGATCGTGAACCCACTCGCGCCACATCGAGACAAAAAGCGCCATCAAAACCGGGCCGATGAACAGGCCGACAAAACCCATCGTCTTGACCCCGCCGATCAGCCCGAAAAACGTCGGCAGGAACGGCAGCTTGATCGGCCCCCCGACCAGCTTGGGCCGCAGCGTTTTGTCGACGATAAACAGCTCGACCGAACCCCAGACAAACAGCGCGATGCCCGGGACGATCGATCCGCTGGCCATCAGATAGATCGAGACCAGCGTGAACGAGAGCGGCGCGCCACCCGGAATCATGGCTGCCACGCCGGTGACCACACCCAACAGCACAGGTGACGGCGCACCCGCCAAGGCATAGGCGATCCCCAGAACGATGCCTTCACCGATCGCGATGATGGTCATGCCCGTTACCGTCGAACTGATCGTCGCCGGCACCACCCGCGACAGCCGCTGCCAGCGCGTGGGCAGAATGCGCTCGCCGAACCGGTCGAGCTGCTCGGCCAGGTTGGCGCCATCGCGATAAACGAACAACAGCGCGATCAGCATGAACAGCAGGTTCAGCGCCAGATCGAGAAAACTTCCCCCCGCGGCGAGCACCGTCTGGTAAATGTTGTAGGCGTTAGCACCCCCGATATAGGCGACATACTGGCTTAACGCCCCGGGCCGCCCAACATAGAGATCCCATTGTTCAGTAGCCCATTCGGAAACGAACGGCAGCGTTGCGAACCAGTCCGGTGCGGCGGCTCCATTTGCGTTGGTCGCGACACCCCATCGAATAAGTTGCTGAGCTTCATTGGTCGCGTAGCTCAACGCCATCAGAATGGGGATCAGGATAAACAGCACGATCACGGCGATCATCAGGCTCGCCGCCAGCGTGCGATTTCCGCCCACCGTGCCCAGAACGCGCCGATAGACCGGCCAGCTCGCAAAGCCGATGATCAAGGCGGCAAGAACGGGAACGAGAAAGCCGTGAAAGAAATAAACACACGCCAGCAGGATCAGGATGATCAGCCAGCGGGCCACCGCCATGGGCGGCACCAGCGCCGAGCGCTTCGATCCAAGCAGACGGGGTTCGCGTTCGGTGGGAATAAGGTCCGGCTTGGTCAATTGCTAATTCCGGTCTGAGGAGGCTCACCTATATGGCAAAGCCACGCACCAAGACAAGCGAGCCCTTCTCATGCCGATTACATCAGCTTGCGTCCGTTGGGCACCGGCTTGTCGATCGCGGCGAGCACGATGGCGCCACTTTCATCCTCGAAACCAAGCGTGAGCACTTCAGATTTCAGCGGCCCGATCTGGCGCGGCGGGAAGTTTACGACCGCCATAACCTGACGACCGATCAGTTGCTCGGGCGTATAATGAACGGTGATCTGGGCCGAGGATTTCTTGATCCCCAACTCCGGTCCGAAATCGATGAGCATTATGATCGCCGGCTTGCGTGCCTCCGGGAACGGCCGCGCCTCGACGATCGTCCCGGTGCGGATATCGACCTTGAGAAAGTCGTCAAACGAAATGGCTTCGCTCATTGCCCCAATTCTTCACTTCGCTTGCGGGCTGCGCTGATCGCCCGTTTCATCAAGGCGCCAAGCCCATCGGGTGCCATCAACACATCGAGCGCTGCCTGCGTCGTTCCGTTGGGAGAGGTGACGTTCTTGCGCAATTGCGCGGCCGTGCTGTCATCGGCTTCCAGCAATGCAGCAGCCCCGATCACTGTTTGGCGCGCCAGGACCATGGCCTGTTCCGGGCTCAGCCCCTCGCCTTCACCGGCCGCCGCCATGGCTTCGACGAGATGGAACACATAGGCCGGCCCGGATCCGGAAACCGCAGTAACCACATCGATCAGTGTCTCGTTTTCAACCCAGACCACGCCACCCGCTGCCGCCAAAAGCGCCTCGGTCAATTGTCGGTCTTCGGACGTAACCGCATCGCCGGCAAAAGCGCCCGAAATGCCCTTGCCGATCTGCGCAGGCGTATTGGGCATTGTCCGCACCACGCGGTCGGTGCCCAGACCTGCAACAATCTTGTCCGAAGAAATTCCGGCAGCGATCGACACCACAAGCGTTTCGGTCCCAACCAACGGCCTTGCCACGCCCAGCACGCCATCCATGATCTGGGGTTTGACGGCCAGCACCACGACACGCGGCGTCTCGTCGGGAAGATCGGTGCGCAGCACGGCGCCGTGCTTGCTGGCAAATGCCGAAACGCTGTCATGGGGCTGCGGGTCGACCAGCGTTAGCGCCGGACCGGGCAGGCCGCCCCGCATCCAGCCTGCCGCCATCGCCATACCCATCTTGCCGGCGCCGATCAGCAGCACCGAGCCGGCAGTCGAAAGGCTCATGCTTGCCCCACGGTTTCAAACATCACTTCCGCCAGGGCATCGGAGGCAGATTTTCCGGCCCAGACCACGAACTGAAACGCCTGATAATAGAGATCGCAACTCTCGGTCGCCGAGCGCAACAGCGCTTCGCATTGCTGCGGCGAGACCTCCGCGCCGCCCGAAAGCAGGTGCGAGTTCCGGAACAGAACCACGCCTTCCTTGCTCCAGATGTCGAAATGACCGATCCAAAGCTGCTCGTTGATCAGCGAGATGAGCTGTTTGATTTCACCACGGCGCGCCTCGGGCACCTTCAGATCGAACGCACAGGCCAGATGGAGCGATTCCATCTCCTCCATCCAGTTGAACGACACGTGATAGTCGCTCCAGCCCCCTTTGACCGAAATGGAGATTTCGTCAGCGTCCTGCCGCTCGAACGACCAGTCGCTGATCGCGGCAATGTGCTCGATAATATCGACCGGGTGAATGGTCCGATCCAGTTCCAATTCGAGGAGTGACATGGCTGGCTCCGCACGCTTATGCGTTGGGTTCGAAGATGCAGCGGCCGACAGGATGCCGGACGCCTTACGCGGCACAACCGAACCGGCTCGGCCGGGGACAGGATGTACGAATCGTCATTTGTCTCGACTGTACACTGCACCTCCGGCAGGGACCCAGAAACGCGGGCCCAAAACCGAAATTCTCTTGTGGATGATCGGAGCGATATGGTTAACGGGTTCTTAACAAACCCTTCAAACCACAGGGTTTTACACCACTGTCACAAAGCGCTCTAGCGCGTGCGCCCTTCGGCGAGATCGCGGGCCCAGGTTTCATTGCCCCATGCCCGCGCCATGGCAGACGCCGCCATGTTGTCATAAGCCACCTGCCGCAGATTGACGTGCCATTTTCCCGCCGAGAGCTCGACAATGGCATAGGCGGCCGCCGGCGAAAGCCGCGCCGCTGACACAGGATCGTTCATGTTGAACGAGGGCCGCCCCACGCTGCCAGGATTGAAAACGATCCGCCCGTCGTCCAGCGTCACCACCCGCGCAATATGGGTATGGCCACAACAATAGACCGGATAATCGCCATGGGGCAGTTCAGCCTCTACCTCTTCGAGCGAGGAAACACGGAAGCCGTGCTTTTTGACCTTGCGGTCGAGCCAATAGGTCTCGTCCGATCGCGGCGCTCCATGGCTCATAAAGATTGCATCGGCATAAATGGCCGTCTCGGGCAGGTGCTTGAGCCAATTCATCGGCTCACCCTCAATGGCGTCGATGATCTTGAGATCATCCTCGTCGAGCAGATCCGCATCGCCTTGTGCGAGGTAGCGATCGGTATTGCCGCGGATCGCCACCATATCGAGTTCAGCCATGACCGAGGCGGTCTTTTTGGGCCACAGGGGTCCGGCGAAATGATCGCCGAGATTGAGGATCTTCTCCACGTCGTGCCGCGCGATGTCGGCCAGCACCGCCTCAAGCGCCAGCACATTGGCGTGGACGTCGGAAATGACCGCGACCCGCATGATACTTAGGTGGTCTTCTTGCGGCGTTTGAATGCTTCGAGTTCGCGGCGCAGGGCTTCGATTTCCTCGCCCTGGATGCTCACCAGTTCGCGCAATGCGTCATAGTCCTCGCGCTTGACGAGGTTGAGATCGTTGACGACCCGCTCCATCTGGCCCCGGATGGCTGTCTCCGCCTCGCGGCGCGCACCATCGGCAACCGAGGCGGCATCGTTCATCAACCGCCCCAGATCGTCGAAAAACTTTTGTCCTTGCGACATCGCTCACTTCCTCTTGTTTGGCCGTCCGGCCCACTGCCAACTATGTAGGGGCTCGAGGACCGCTTGACCAGAGCCGGTCCGGGCGGCATGGTCCCGCAAAATCGCAATCAGCTTCGAGGCCCCACGTGCCCTTCCCCATGATCGATCCGGTCGCCTTTGCCATCGGACCCATCGTCATCCGCTGGTATGCACTGGCCTACCTGGCCGGCATTTTCCTCGGCGTAGGATACGGCATGCTCCTGCTCAGGCGCAAATCGCTCTGGGTCAATGGCACTCCACCCATGACCCCCGACGAATTGTTCGACTTCACCTTCTGGATCGTCATCGGCATCATCGTCGGCGGACGGCTGGGCTACGTTCTGTTCTACGATCCTTTGGTCTTTGCCGCAAACCCCGGCCAGATCATTGCCCTCTGGGACGGCGGCATGAGCTTTCATGGCGGCATGCTGGGCCTGATGGTTGCCATGATCGTGTATCTCAGCCGCAAGAAGGCCAACATCCTGTCAGGCCTGGACCTGCTCGCCTGCTGCGCCACCATCGGCCTGTTTCTCGGCCGGGTTGCCAATTTCATCAACGCCGAACTCTACGGCTCTGTCACCACAATGCCCTGGGGCGTGATCTTCCCCGGCGGCGGCGACCTGCCGCGCCACCCCAGCCAGCTCTATGAAGGCCTGCTCGAAGGCGTCCTCCTGTTCCTCGTCATCCGCTATTTCACGCACGTCAAACTGGTGCTGCGTCGCCCCGGCACCGCAGCAGGAATCTTCGGCGTCGGCTATGCGCTTTCGCGTATCTTCGTCGAATTCTTCCGCCTGCCCGACAGCCATATCGGCTATCTCGCCTTCGGCTGGCTGACCATGGGCATGGTTCTTTCGCTGCCTATCTTGATTACGGGCATTGCATTGATTGTCTGGAGTCAAAAGCGTCGTCATGGCTGAGCCGGGCCCCTCCCTGGGCGATCTGATCGACATGCAGATCCGCCAGCAAGGACCGATGTCGCTGGCGAGCTATATGGGCCTGTGCCTGACCCATCCCACACGCGGCTATTACCGCAAGGCCGACCCGCTCGGCACCGGCGGCGACTTCATCACCGCCCCCGAAATCAGCCAGACCTTTGGCGAAATGATCGGAGCGTGGATCGCCGATCTCTATCTCCAGATGGGCAGTCCGGAAAAATTCACGCTTCTCGAGCTCGGGCCCGGACGCGGAACGCTTCTTGCCGACGCCCTCCGCGTCGCAACCCGTGCCACCGGCCTCGCCGAGGCTCTCGACCTCAAACTCTACGAAACCAATCCGGTCCTCGCCGCCATGCAGCGCGAAAGGCTTTCGGCCCATTCGCCCGACTGGATCGAGGACGTCGAAACCCTTGGCGCCTCTCCGCTCATCATCATCGCCAACGAATTCTTCGACGCGCTCCCGGTCCGCCAATTCGTCAGACGCGAGGGCATATGGTATGAACGCAGCGTCGGACTTGCCGATGGCCAGCGCGTCTTCGGTATGTCGCCCACGCCTTATCAGGAAGCTCTGATCGGGGAGGCTTTCGCATCGGCGGAAGATGGCGAGGTCGCCGAAATCGGGCTGGCGGGGCAACAGTTCATGGGCCAGCTCTGCCGCCTTCTCGGCCCGCGTGGCGGTGCGTTGCTCACCATCGATTATGGCTACGCGCACACCCAACCCGGCGAAACCCTGCAGGCTCTTGCCCGCCATGCTCCCGTCGATCCCCTCGCTCAACCCGGCGCGGCCGATCTCACAACGCATGTGGATTTCGAAGCTCTGGGGCGCGCTGGGCGCATGGCTGGGTTGACGGTCCACCCCATTGTGACCCAGGGCAGTTTTCTTACATCATTGGGGCTGGCCGAGCGTCATTTAGCACTCGCCACGGCAAACCCGCAAAAGGCCGCCTCCCTCGCATCGGCCTTCGACCGGCTCACACGGGCCGATCAGATGGGTGAGTTGTTCAAGGTTCTGTGCGCTGCCAGCCCGGGACTGCGCCCAGCGGGGTTCCCCGCGTAGAGAAAGCCTGCCTCACAATGCATCCGCCCATCGAAAAAAGCCCAGCAATCACCGAAGCGCCTGCTGTCCGTCACGGATTTTTCGGACGGCGCGGCGGCGTGTCTGAAGGCGAGTTCGCCTCGCTCAACGCCTCGCGCTCGGTTGGTGACGACGCGGCCAATGTCGTCGACAATGTTCATCGCGCCGTCATGGCCCTCAAGGGCGGCCCCATTGAAGTCGCTCTCGCCAAACAGGTTCATGGCACCCACGTCCATGTCGTCGACAATGGCTTCAGGGTTGGAGATCGTCTCGAAGCGGACGCCATGGTCACCACCCGGTCGGGCATCGCGCTGGGCATTCTGACTGCCGATTGCGCGCCCATTCTGCTTGCCGATCCCGAGGCAGGGATCATCGGCGCTGCCCATGCCGGCTGGAAAGGCGCCGTCGGCGGCATATTGGCCAATACCGTCGCCGCCATGGAACAGTTGGGGGCTTCGCGCGCCAACATCATCGCCGCCATCGGCCCGGCCATATCGGCCCCAAATTATGAGATCGGCGAGGAGATGGCCGACGAGATTCGTGCCCAGTTCCCCGACGCTGCCGATTTCATCATCACCGAGGGCTGGCCCCGGCCCCATTTCGACGTGCCCGGCCTCGTGCTCTCGCAGGCAAAATCGCTGGGCATCGGCACAGTCGAATCGGTCGGAAGCTGTACCTACGCCCATCCCGATCTCTACTTCTCCCACCGCTACGCGACCCACAACAACACACGCGCGGGCCGCCAGATTGCGCTCATTGCGAGGGGGTGACACCCTGTGCAGACGGGCAACACCGTTAACCGCCCTTCACCTTCATTCAAAAGTCATATTGAGTTTGCGGCCTTCGGGGTCTAAACGTCCGCCCCACAAGCTCGGGGCATTGGCGGCCTCTGGCGATCAGGGCACATATAGAGGCTGACCATGAAGCTGGTGACGGGCAACTCAAACCTCACCGTGGCCAAGGCCGTTTCCGACTATCTCGAAATTCCACTGACCGACGCGTCGGTCAAGAAATTCGCCGACAAGGAAATTTTCGTGGAGATCCACGAAAACGTGCGCGGCGAGGATGTGTTCATCCTCCAGTCCACGTCCTTTCCGGCCAATGACAATCTCATGGAATTGCTGATCCTGATCGACGCGATGCGCCGCTCCTCGGCCCGTCGCATCACGGCGGTCCTGCCCTATTACGGCTACGCGCGTCAGGACCGCAAATCGGCCCCCCGCACGCCGATTTCGGCAAAGCTTGTGGCCAACCTCATAACCCATGCCGGCGCCAACCGCATTTTGACCCTGGATCTGCACGCACCGCAAATCCAGGGTTTTTTCGATATCCCGACCGATAATCTTTACGCCGCTCCGGTCCTCACCCGTGACATCGCCGAAAACTACGACACCTCCAAGGTGATGATCGTCTCCCCCGACGTCGGTGGCGTATTGCGGGCCCGCAACGTCGCCAACCGCATCGGCGCGCAACTGGCCATCGTCGACAAGCGCCGCCCGCGCGCCGGCGTATCCGAAGTGATGAACATCATCGGCGACGTCGAGGACCAGTCCTGCATTCTGATCTACGATATCGTCGATTCCGGCGGCACGCTGGTCAACGCGGCCGAGGCGCTGCTCAATGCCGGCGCCAGGGAAGTTTCGGCCTATATCACCCATGGCGTCCTCTCGGGCGACGCACCCGAGCGCATTGCTAAATCCCGGCTCAAGGAACTGGTCACCACCGATTCCATCGATATGACCGAGGCCGTCGCCAAGGTCGGCAAGATCCGCCACATTTCGATCGCAACCCTGATCGGCGAGGCAATAGCCCGCACAGCGTCCGAACAGTCGGTTTCGAGCCTGTTCGACTGAACGCCGCACGCAGCCAGCGTTAACAACACCTTAACACCAGGGCCCGGAATCATCCCGGCTGCCGCCCGATCGGCGAATCTCTCACGCTGCCATTGTTCGAATGGAAGCGAGGGGATTTTGACCGATGACCACGACTCAGCCACAAGCGCTGCCTGTACGCGGAACCTTGCACTGGCTCCGGCATTTTCCTTTTCTGCGGAAGATCCGGTGGGGCGAGCCAGCCATGACCGCGTACGCTGCGTATGTGGAAGTATCAGTGAAAAAGACCCCTCCCCGCCACCCTCTGGTGGCCCCGCGCTCAAGCGCCGAGACCGAGCTGTTGGCTCTTCTCGATGAAATTCCCGGTTGGCCCGACGCAATGCTCGTGCAAATGCACAAGCGCTTCGGCACCAGCCGCCTGTTCCGTGTCCATCACGATCCCGATGGACCGTTGACCGAACGCGCCATGACACTGCGCGCCGCGGCGCTCGATGAAATGAGCCGGCGCGGGCTCGAAGCACTGACGGAAGACGAAGACTAGCGCTATCGGGCCTCTTGCCCAATTTTTCCGCCTCCTGTATAGACCCGCTCCATGAAGCGCTCGTCACCCCTGGAGGACGGGCGCGCGTTTCGTTCGGAGCGTTTCCAGAAAAAGTGGACACCACTTTTTCGGTTCGGAAACGTGACAAGGAAAAATCCGGAGAAACGCACCCAACCAATGGATGATTTCCATGAGCGTCGAGCTGAAGGCTTCGGTGCGGGACCGGGTGGGCAAGGGGGCCGCTCGTGAACTGCGTCGTCAAGGTCTGGTTCCTGCCGTTATTTACGGCGATAAGAAAGCCCCTCTTTCCATCGCGATTTCCTACAAGGATACGTTCCGCAAGATTCATGACGGCGGGTTTCTCTCGCACGTCATCGAGATCGATGTGGACGGCAAAAAGCACCGCGTGATCCCCAAGGATTACCAGCTTGAGCCCGTGCGCGACTTCCTCGTGCATGTGGACTTTCTCCGCGTGGGCAAGAATTCGACCCTTACCGTCGAAGTTCCCGTCCACTTCGAGAACGAAGAAAAGTCCCCCGGCCTCAAGAAGGGCGGCGTGCTCAACGTCGTGCGGCACACTGTCGAAGTGTCCGTTCCGGCCGATTCGATCCCCGAATACCTCGTGGTCGATCTGTCCAAGGCCGAAGTCGGCGACTCGCTGCACATCTCGGCCGTGGACCTGCCCGAGGGTGTCGTCCCGACCATCACCGACCGCGACTTCACCATCGCCACCATCGCTGCTCCGTCTGCCCTGCGCTCGTCCGAAGGCGCTGAAGACGCGGACGCCGATGAAGGCGACGAAGGCGAAAAAGACGAAGACTAAAACCTTCGGGCCGGCGGCTCGGAGCGCTTCCAGGAAAAGTGGCATCCACTTTTCCGGTTCGGAAGCGTGACCAGCAAAAAGCCGCCGGCCCCGCTTTTCCCGGAGAGATGCGATGCACCTGATCATAGGGCTCGGCAATCCCGGCGCCGAATATGCTGCCCACCGGCACAATATCGGCTTTCTGGCCGTCGACGAGATCGCCCGCCAGCACAGTTTCCCACCCTTTCGCCAGAAATTTTCCGCCCTCGTGTCCGAAGGCGTGATCGATGGCGAAAAAATCATGCTGATCAAGCCCCAGACCTTCATGAACCGCTCGGGCGATTCCGTCGCCCAGGCTGCCCAGTTCTATAAGCTCGCTCCTGCCGATATTTCCGTCATCCACGACGAACTCGACCTCGCCCCCGGCAAGGTGCGCGTCAAGACGGGCGGCGGCAATGGCGGGCATAATGGATTGCGCTCCATCGAAAGCCATCTGGGCAAGGATTTCGTGCGTATCCGTCTGGGCATCGGCCATCCGGGCCATAAGGACCGCGTGCATTCCCATGTGCTCTCGAACTTCCACAAGGCCGAAAACGAGTGGCTGGAACCCCTGCTCGATGCGCTGGCAAAAAATGCCGCTTTGATTGCCAAAGGTGACGCGGCAGCGCTGATGAACAAGCTTGCGCTCGCCCTTCCTTCAGCATCGAAGTCCGAAGCGGATAAGTCCGCACCCAAAGCGCAAAGCCATGTCCGGCAGGCCCGCCCATCCACTCCCCAGACCAAACTCCCCGAATCCGGACCCATGGCCGACATGCTCACAAAGCTGTTCGGGAAGAAGGACTGAGGCCGCGACGGTTAGGGTTTCACTCTCGCTCAAGCCCCTGACACAGATGTGTGCGGCAGAGTGAATTGGAGACCGGTCGACGGATCGGCGCCAACGCCCCTCCTCGCTCCTCTGCCCCACCGCTCCCCCGAATTCCCGCTCCATTGCCCCCGCTATTTCCTCCCCTCGCTTCCCCGGCGAAAGCCGGGGTCCATGTGTCTCTCCTCTCGCACCGGAGTATGGGCAAGGCTGCTGGGTCCCGGATCAAGTCCAATATAGCAGTGGGGCTTGGGCCGCCTTCTCGGCTCCATCACCACCATTCACCCCACCCCATCGTCATCCTCGGGCTCGACCCGGGGATCTGCTGCGTCGGGCAGCCGGTGAAGGGGTTGAGGAGCCGTGAGACGCGAGGGGGCGCCACTTCTGCGCTGCACAACAGCAGCGTTGCGGATCCCCGGGTCAAGCCCGAGGATGACGCGGGGGAGGATGAGATGCTGGAGAGCAAGCCCTTACCCGCCC
>PBNW01000048.1 GCA_002723255.1 Pelagibacterium sp.
CATCCGTCCGCTTTGGACCTTCCCTGCGGCGACCCGCATGGAACCCGAACCGATCCCGCCCAAACGTTCGTTGCGCTTGCGTCCATATGCGCGGGTTCGTGAGGGCAGTATGGGGGAGGTGATGAGGGCGGGGATAAATATTACCGAGAGGGGGCGATCGCGCACATCTGCGTCAGGGGCTTGGAAAAACAGCCACCCATCCTTAACACGGCCCTGACATAGTAACCGGAACTAGAGCGGGTCCGGCAAAAGCATATCCTCGGCGCGATCGGGGATGGAAACGGTTTTGTGGTTCGGACACGCGACAACACAAAGGCTTAGAGCCAAGGATTTGAGTCAATCAGATCCTGAACGGCTCTAGAAGACCAAAAAGGAGCCTGATCATGGGCCGCAAACGCCATTCCTCGCTGCGTTCGTCCAAGGAGGATATGGAGGCCGTACGCCATTCGCCGCTAACGCCGCAGACACAATCGGCAGCGTACAGGCTGGCTTTCGCCGATGAGGAGTTTCTCACCAGCGAGGAATTGCGTGGGGTCCGCTTTCAGCTCGAATATCTCAAGGTCGAATCCAGGCTGCGCGAGGCCAATGTCAATTCGACTGTGGTGCTGTTTGGCGGCGCGCGCATCCCCGAGCCGGGCAAGCCGGCCTGGGCGGCAAAGACCGACGAGGCGAGGAAAAATCTCGAGGCCAATTCGGTCTATTACGATGAGGCACGGCGCTTTGCCCAACTGGCATCGCTGACCTCGAAAGCCACCGAATTCAGCGAATATGTGGTGGCGACCGGGGGTGGGCCTGGGGTGATGGAAGCGGGCAATCGCGGGGCTGCAGATGTGGGAGCGCCCTCGATCGGCTATAACATCGTCTTGCCCCACGAGCAGGCCCCCAATGTCTATGTGACGCCGCAGTTTTCCTTTAATTTCCATTATTTTGCGACGCGCAAGATTCACTTTCTGATGCGCGCCAAGGTGGTTGCCATTTTCCCCGGCGGCTTCGGCACGATGGACGAATTTTTCGAAGCTCTGACCCTGATCCAGACAGGACGAATGGACCGCATTCCCCTGCTGCTGTTCGGCAAGAAATTCTGGAGCCGGGTTCTCAACCTCGAGGCGCTGGCCGAGGAGGGGACAATCTCGCCCGACGACTTCAAACTCTTCAGTTTCGTCGATACGGCCGATGAAGCCTGGGAGATCGTGCGCAAGACCTACAATCTGCCCCGGATCGAACACCCGGCCTGAACCGGAGGGGCAAGCATCCCCCCGACATGATCCGGAGTGCGCAACGGCATATGGTGTCCGCCGCAAGCGTGAGAACACTAAAAAGGGGCCCGCCGGTATCCGGCGGGCCCCAAGACATCAACAGGATCGCTTACTGGTTGGCAGTGATCTGCACGTTCAGAAGGTCGACCAGGACGAAGGGGTCGGCCTCCACTTCGGCTTCCATGTCTTCGAACTCGGAAAAGGCGATGGGCTCTTCAGGCTCGACCGAGATCGTGAAGTTCTGCGGGTCGGCAATGAACGTGTTGACGGCGCTGGTCACCATTGTCTTGAAGGCTTCGTTCTCGACTTCGGCCAGGGCCATGGGCACCATGAACTGCAAACCGGCCTTGAAGGTTTCACCATCGACGCCCTGCTCGGCGCCGACCAGATCGAGTACCTTCATGAACAGCGAATTGTCGTCATAGCGCAACGCGCCGCTCACCAGCTTGACGTTGGCCAATGGCTCCATCATCGCCTCGGACATGGCCAGCATCTGCTCGTCGTCCATCTCGATATCGGCTTCGGCCATTTCCGCCATCTTGAGATTGAGCTTCATGAGCTCGGAGTAGAGCGCTTCGGTGTAGCCTTCGACAGCGAAGTCCATGGAGATCGAACCGAGGTCATCGACCACGAACGAGACGTCGCTGACAGTGCCTTCCCCGGTCTCGGGCCACCACGTTCCCTCACCCGACATAGAGGCGTTGAACTGTTCAAGGCCGAGAGTCGCAAAAGCCTCCTGGGCTTCAGGCTCCTCGATCGCGCTCAGATCGGCGCTGATGCCGGTGACCTGAAAGCCCGAGGTGACGCCGCCGTCGGCAGCAGCCTCGTCAATGGTGACTTCCATCAACGCGATGGCAAACAGCTCGTTGCCTTCGACATCTGAAACCGTCAGCGGACCTGCCGATATGCGATCATAGAGGTTGAACCCGGTTTCGAGCATTGTGTCGACGCTGACCTCTGCGGGCAATGCGATGCCCTCGGCCGCGATATCGACGAAGTTGAGCGTGATGCCCTCGTCTTCGTCGGTATAGTCGACGTCCTCGATGGTGGCGCGTTCAGCGGTGAACCCACCTTCTGCCGTTTCAACAACGCCGGTAAACACCACATCACCGGGCACCTCGACATCGTCTTCACCCGCAATGGAGATGGTGAAATCGGAAATCGTCACCGTGTCGCCCTCGGCACTGGCCGATCCATAGGTGAAGGCAACACCCATCAGCTTGCTGGTTTCAACGAGCCGATCC
The DNA here is from genome assembly GCA_002723255.1 of Pelagibacterium sp. Classification (GTDB taxonomy): domain Bacteria; phylum Pseudomonadota; class Alphaproteobacteria; order Rhizobiales; family Devosiaceae; genus Pelagibacterium; species Pelagibacterium nitratireducens. Next base: position 2,501 of record PBNW01000048.1, read on the forward strand.
GCGAAATCGGTGGCCTCGAGCGCCAGGGCGGCCTGGCTGGTCCCGGCCAATGCGATCGTGGCGATAAGCGAAAGGCGAGTAATTCTTTTCATGACGGTCCCCGTTTTTCGGCGCTTGTTGTGCCATTTTACTGCAAAGCTGCGAACTTACACCATTGCGGCCGCTTACGGCCAGACATAGACGCTAACGCTTTGAGATGACTTTTCGATCACGCCAATCGGGCGAAAAAGCGTCAGCGGCAGCGCGCGAGAAATGCCACGATGTCGTCGGTGACGTGGTGGACGTGTTCCATGTCTTCGCCGCGGCCCAGTTCCCAGGGATCGCATTGGTCATGCTCGAACCCTGAACCGGCCACGACCTGAACCGTGGACATGCCGATTGCATGGGGTACACGCAGGTTCTTTTCCAGATCGTCAAACATTATGGCCTGTCTGGCCCCGATCCCATGCGCGGCAAGGAAGTCGGTATAGGCAATTTCGAGGGGTTTGGGCCGGTATTTGGCCGCCTTGATGTCGAAGATGCCCTCGAACAGGCTTGCCGCTCCAAGGCGCGCCAGTACGGCTTCGGCGTGACCGGCGCTCGCATTGGTAAAGATGAACTTGCGGCCGGGAAGCGCCGCGATGGCTTCGACCAGTTCGGGATGCGCCGCGACAGGCGAATAGTCGATGGCGTGAACCATTTCCAGATAGTCCTCGGGATCGACGGCATGGGATTTCATCAACCCGTTGAGCGTCGTGCCGTGATCGCGGTAATAGGCTTTCTGGAGATCACGCGCCGCTCCGAAATCGAGCTGGGCGACTTTCATCACATATTGAGTGATGGCCGTATCGATCTGGGCGAACAGATTGCATTCACGCGGATAAAGCGTGTTGTCGAGGTCGAACACCCAATCGGTAATGTGATCGACTTCGAGGGGCGTTGTGAGGGCAGGCGGGGTCATCTGGTTCATGACCCCATTATGCCCAAAATCGATGAATGGGAAATGACCGAAAACGAAGGTGTGATCGATCTCATCTATCGCACCATGAGTGTTCCCGCGCCGTGTTCGGTGAACAATTCGAGCAGCACCGAATGGGCCGTCTTGCCGTTGACGATCACCACGCCTTCAACGCCCCGATCGAGCGCCTCGATGCAGGTTTCGACCTTGGGGATCATGCCCCCCGAGATCGTGCCGTCGGCGATCAACTGCTGAGCCTCGCGCACCGAAAGTTCGGGAATCAATTCGCCATCCTTGTCGAGCACCCCCGGAACGTCGGTTAAAAACAGCAGCCGCTTGGCAAATACCGCCCCCGCGATGGCGCCGGCGAAGGTATCTGCGTTGATGTTGTAGGTGTTGCCATCCCGGCCGGGAGCCACGGGCGCGATGACCGGGATCATTTCCGAGCGAGCCAGAAGGTCGAGCAGCGTGCGGTCGATCTCGACGGGTTCGCCCACGAAACCGAGGTCGAGGACGCGCTCGATATTGGAGGTCGGGTCCACATATTTCTTGTGGGCCTTTTCGGCAAACACCATGTTGCCGTCCTTGCCGCACAGCCCGATCGCCCATTCGCCCTCGGCATTGATCATCGCCACGATCTCTTTGTTGATCGAGCCGGCCAGAACCATTTCCACGATTTCGACGGTGCGCTTGTCGGTCACCCGCAAACCGCCCTCGAATTTTGATTCGATGCCGAGCTTTTTGAGCATCTCGCCGATCTGCGGACCGCCGCCGTGAACCACGATCGGGTTGACCCCCGACTGCTTGAGCAGCGCCACGTCGCGTGCAAACGCCTTGCCCAGTTCGGGATCGCCCATGGCATGGCCGCCATATTTGATGACAACCGTCTTGTTCTCGTAGCGCTGCATGAAGGGCAGGGCCTTGGACAGCACTTCGGCGTCGTAGGCGTTTTCAAGTCCGTCGGCCATGGGGCAGGACAACTCCTTTTCGGTCTTGAAAACCTCTCTAACCCGAACGCGCGTCCTGTGAATAGTCCTCGCTGACGCGCTCGTGATCCAATTACTGATGGAACTCGTAAGCAAAAATGCAATTGTTATGCGATAGGGAGGGCGCCTATGGCCGATACCGCTGAAATTGCAGACCTGCTGGCCCGCATTGCGTTGCGTGATCGCAATGCCTTTCGCGCTCTCTATGCACGCACGAGCGCGAAACTTTTTGGCGTGAGCCTGCGTATACTCTCCAACAGGAGCGAAGCCGAGGACGCCTTGCAGGACGTTTTCATCAAGGTCTGGCAGCGTGCCGAGGGTTATCGCCCCGATGCCGCAAGCCCCATGACGTGGCTGATTACCATCGCGCGCAACAACGCCATCGACAGGCTGCGCGCGCGGCGGCCGGGTCATACAGACATCGATGAAGCGTTCGATCTCGAAGATTCCGGGATGAGCCCGGAACAGTCGGCGATCAACACCGACGACGGCAACCGGATTGACGAGTGCATGGGGCAATTAAAACCCGAACGCGCCGAAGCGGTGCGCAGGGCCTACGTCGAAGGCGAAAGCTATAATGAACTAGCCGACCGGCTGGGTGTGCCCCTTAACACGGTACGCACCTGGCTGCGCCGGTCGCTCCTGGCCTTGCGCGACTGTCTTGGAGCATAATAGACAAAACGATGAGCGATTTTGACGACAACGATCTGAACCGGGACGAAGAGCGCCGCGTGGCGGTTGCTGAATATGTGCTCGGGCTGACAAGCGCGCAAAGCCGCGCCGCAATGGCGCGCGCCATCCAAACGCGCCCCGATCTCGCGGCCGAAGCGCGGTTCTGGGAGGATCGCTTTTCCGCTTTCAATGACGATTATGTGCCCACCTCGCCGCCCGACACCCTTCTGGGCCGGATCGAGCAGAGGCTGTTCGCCGATGCGGGTGCCAAAACGCCCTGGTACAATTCGCTCCTGGTCTGGAGGTCGCTGGCCGGGGCCGCGGCCGCTGTGGCGGTGCTTTCCGTCGGTCTCAACCTGCTCCAACCGAGAGTCGAAACGCCGCTCGATACCGCCCAGCTCGTGGCGGCGATGCAGACCGTCGACAGCGATGTGAGCTTTATTGCGCGCTATGATTCCGCGTCCGGTGCGCTGCGGGTGAGCGGTGCCGGTTCGCCGGCCGGTGCGGGCAATGATTATGAGCTTTGGTTCATCGAGGGCGACAATGCGCCGATCTCGATGGGTGTGATCGATGTGGCCGAGGCACAGACCATTGCGGTCGATGAAACGCTGCGCGGCCAACTGGCCCAGGGCATAACGCTGGCCGTCACGCGGGAAGTGGAAGGCGGCTCGCCGACCGGCGATCCTCAGGGCCCGATTGTCGCGGCCGGACCGATCGCCGCCATCTGAGGAAATTTTTTCGACCCGTCTGAAACTTGTTGGTCTCACGCTCCGTAACTGATCGCGAACTTCCCCAAAAAGGGGAGGTCACAACAGATGATCTTTTAGGAGACGAACACCATGCAGACCCGTGCAATTGCTCTCTCAGCCCTTCTGGCCACCTCTGCGCTGACCGGCGCTGCGCTCGCCCAGGACAACCCCATGGTTGGTGGCGCGCCGATGTCGCCGGACATGAACATCGTTGAAAATGCAGTCAACTCGGCTGACCACACGACCCTTGTCGCCGCCGTGGAAGCTGCCGGCCTTGTCGAAACGCTGCAGGGCGACGGCCCCTTTACAGTGTTCGCGCCGACCAATGAAGCGTTCGCTGCCCTTCCCGAAGGCACCGTTGACACGCTGTTGATGCCTGAAAACGTCGAAATGCTGCAGCAGGTCCTGACCTGTCATGTGGTTGGCGTTGAGGCGACCGCCGCCGATCTCGTGGGCATGATCGATGCCGATGGCGGCAGCCACACAATCGAAACCCTTGGCGGCTGCATGCTCGAAGCCACCTATGACGGCGACACCGTCACGATCACTGACGAAAACGGCACTGCCGCGACCGTCACCATCGCCGATGTGATGCAGTCCAACGGCGTGATCCATGTGACCGACGCCGTGTTCACGCCGGCCATGTAACATCTAAACAGGCACCGCGGCTCAGCGTTCGCCCCCAATCCTACTCTGAGCCGCAAACTGCGCCCGGCCCGCCCTCCGTCGGCCGGGCGCAACCATGCCCGGTCCCGCTACACGCGGGTTTGACTGGATCGCGAGGCAATTTACTGGGATAAACGACGCAAGGAGAATGACCATGATCGACCGTCGCAATTTCCTGCTTGCCGGAACTCTCGCCACCGGCGCCGCCGCATTCGGGCTTGCCTTGACCGCCAAGGGCGCCGAGGGAGAGTTTCCCTTTACCCTCACCGACGCCGAATGGCGCGAGCGGCTCGACGAGATGGAATATTACGTCCTGCGCGAGCACGGCACCGAGCGCGCCTTCACATCCGAACTCGACAAGCTCTACGAGCCGGGCATCTACAATTGCGCCGGATGCGGGCAGGCGCTCTATTCCTCGGAAGCCAAATATGACAGCCGCACCGTCTGGCCCAGCTTCTGGGAAGCCCTCCCGGGCGCTATCGGAACGTCAGTCGATACATCATTTATGATGACGCGCACCGAATGCCATTGCTCGAACTGCGGTGGCCACCAGGGTCATATTTTCGATGACGGGCCCGAGCCGACCGGCAATCGCCACTGCATCAATGGTGTCGCCTTGACGTTCGTTGCGGCCTAGGATCTGAATGCGGGATCGTTCGTCCACGGTCCCTCCCCATGAATCTTGCCATCATCGAAACCGGCCTCGTGCCAGAGCCATTGCGCGGCCGGTTCCGCCCCTATCCTGAAATGTTTGCCACGATGCTGGCCCGTCACGGTGCCGGGATTGCGCCCGACTTCGTGCCCGTGCTCGAAGGCGCGCCGCTGCCCGATCCCGAAGGGCTGGACTCCGTTCTGATCACCGGCTCGCCGGCTGGAGTGTACGACCCGCTCCCCTGGATGGACCCGCTGCGCAATTTCATCCGCCGCGCCCACGAGCGCGGGACGAAGATGGTGGGCATCTGCTTTGGCCACCAGATCATTGCCGACGCATTGGGCGGCGATGTGCGCAAGTCGGAAAAAGGCTGGGGGCTGGGGCGGCACGTCTACGAGGTTTTGCCCGATCATCCCCATTTCGTGCCGGGAGTCGATAAATTGGCCATTGCCTGCTCGCATCAGGATCAGGTCATCACGCCGCCGCCGATGGCAAAGGTAATCCTGCGCAGCGCATTCGCCCCCAATGCCGGGCTGTCCTATGCGGGAGGCAATATTCTGAGTTTCCAGCCGCACCCCGAATTCGAGGACGACTATTCGAAAGCGCTCATCGACCTGCGGCGCGGCAAAGTGTCAGAAGACATTATCGATGCGGCTCATGACTCAATGAAGACCCGCTCGGACAGCGCAATCCTCTCGCACGCCATCAGCCGGTTCCTTGCCTGCTAGAGCGTGTCCAGCAAAAGCATGTCCTCGACGCGATCGGGGATGGAAACGCTTTTGCGGTTCGGACACGCGACAAAACAAGGGTTTGGAGCCAAGGATTTGAGTCAATCAAATCCTGAAAGGCTCTAAAGGCCCTCACGCAGCCGCGCCACTTCCTGGCGCAGCGTGTCGATGCCCAGGCCCTTCTCGCTCGATGTGAGAATGATTTCCGGATGCGCGGCGGGACGTTTGACGATGAACCTGGCTGTCGCCTCGAGGACGCCACCAAGGTCCTTTTCACTTAGCTTGTCGGCCTTGGTGAGCACCACCTGATAGGAAACGGCGGCCTTGTCGAGCTCGTTCATGACCGTTGCATCGTTTGGCTTGGGTCCGTGGCGGGCATCGACAAGCACGTAGACGCGGCGCAGATTGGGGCGTCCGCGCAGGAACTGATGGATCAGCTTGTTCCATTTTTCTACCGCCGGCTTGGGAGCCTTGGCAAAGCCATAGCCGGGCATGTCGACGAGCCGGATGCCGCCGGCCTCGGGCGCAAACAGGTTGAGCTCCTGGGTCCGGCCGGGGGTGTTGGATGTCCTTGCCAGGGCGGACTGGCCGACAAGGGCGTTGATCAGGGAGGATTTGCCGACGTTCGAGCGCCCGGCAAAGGCGATCTCGACGATGTCATCTGCGGGAAGATCGGACACGCGGACGCAGCCCTTGAGGAAAATCCAGGGGCGCGCAAACAGCAGGCGGACGGTTTCGGGCAAGTCAGTCATTTCTCGCGTGTCCAAAAGAGAAGGGCCGGTCGCCCGGCCCTTACCAAGAGCGCTTCAGGGAAAAGTGGGTAGCACTTTTCCGCTTCGGAAGCGCGATCAAAATGAAGTCTATTCGGCAGCCTTGGGCTTGCGCTTGAACGAACTCTTGATGTTGCCGAGCAGGTCCACGGTGACCCCATGGCGCCGCATGATGAACCATTGCTGGACCACCGAGAGGAAGTTGTTCCACGCCCAGTAGATCACGAGGCCGGCCGGGAAGGTCGCCAGCATGAACGTGAAGATCACCGGCATCCAGTTAAAGATCATCGCCTGGGTGGGATCGGCCGGCGGCGGGTTCAGCCGCATCTGCACCCACATGGTGATGCCCATGATGACCGGCCAGATGCCGATGGCCAGGAACGAGCCGATGACCGGCACGGCGCTGGGATCGTAAGGCAGCAGGCCAAACAGGTTGAAGATATGGGTGGGATCGGGCGCCGCCAGATCCTGAATCCAGCCAAAGAACGGCGCATGCCGCATTTCGATGGTGACGAACAGAACCTTGTAGAGCGAAAAGAACACCGGAATCTGGATCAGGACCGGCCAGCACCCTGAGATGGGATTGATCTTTTCGGTCTTGTAGAGCTCCATCATCGCCTGCTGCTGGGCAGCGCGATCGTCCTTATGCTTTTCCTGAATTTCCTTCATCTTGGGCTGCACGCGCCGCATGTTGGCCATCGAGGCATAGCTCTTGTTGGCCAGCGGAAAGAAGATCGCCTTGACGATGACGGTCACCGCCAGAATGGCGAGGCCGAAATTGCCCAGGAATTCATAGAGCAGCCGGATGAGGTAGAACATCGGTTTGGTGATGAAATGGAACCAGCCCCAGTCGATCATCAGCTCGAACCGGTCGATCGAATAGGCCCGTTCGTAGGAATCGATGATCGATTCCACCTTGGCGCCGGCAAAGGCCAGGCTCTCATGGGAGGCGCTGCCACCGGCGGGCACGACGACGCCGTCCTGGGCCACATAATTGGCGCGGTAGTCATTTCCGCTCGGCGTACCGGTGCCGTAAAAGAACCGGGCGTTGATCGCCTCGTCCTGCGGTGGAATGATCGCGGTTGCCCAGTATTTGTCGGTGAAACCCAGCCAGCCGCCGGTCGAGGCCATCGTGGCGTTGTCTTCGTCGCGCAGATTGCCATAGGATTTTTCGACGAGGTTGCTGTCGCCCAAAATCCCGATGGCGCCTTCATGAAGAATGAAGAAATTCTGGGTCTGGGGTGTATAGAGCCGCGCAATGCGCGAATAGGGGAAAAGGGTCACATCGCCGGCGCCGGAATTTTCAACGCTCTGGTCGATGGTGAACATGTAATTGTCATCGACACTGACGGTGCGGCGGAAAATCAACCCCTCGCCATTGTCCCAGGCCAGCGTCACCGGTGTTGCGGCGGTCAGCGTGTCCCCGCTCTCAACACTCCATTCGGTCTGCGCCGTGGGCAGCGGCACATCGCTTCCCTGCGCGGCGACCCAGCCCTGCTCGAGATAATAGGGGACGTCCGAACCGACAGGCGAGAGCAGCGTGATGGTCGGGCTGTCGGGGTCGGGGGTTTCATTGTAGCGCACCAGGTGAAGATCATCGATGCGCGCGCCGGTCAGATTGATCGAACCGGAAAGCGACCCGGTTTCGATGGCGACGCGCTGGGTGGCGGCCAGAGCATCGTCGCGGCTCGCAAAGACCTGGGTGTCGGTGTCCGAAGACGGCGTCGCACCGGCAACACCATCAGCGCTGGGCGCTGCCAGATCGGCGCTGTCCAAAGCCTGGTCCTGCTGGGTCGAAAGCTCGGCCTGGCGCTGGGCCTGATCGAGCTGGGGGCCGGCGATAAAGAACTGCCACCCAAAGAGCACGAGCATGCTCAGGACGACGGCCAGGATCATGTTGCGATTGTTTTCGTTCATGGCTTTGGATGTCCGCTTGGCGCTTGGGCCGGTCTGTGCAAGCGCGCGATGGCCTTGCCAAGTTCGCGCGTCAAATTGTCGAACGGTTCGGACAGGCTCTCGCGCCGCCCGATCAACACATAGTCATGGCCGGCGACCAGCCGGTCCGAACAGGCTCTCACCGCCTCACGCAGCCTGCGCTTGATGCGGCTGCGTTCGGGCGAGTTGCCGGTCTTCTTGGTCACGGTATATCCCACACCGGGAACAGGATCGGCAACGGGGACGGCCTGCAACACAAAGCCGCGCCTGGCAATTTTACTGCCCCGCGCGGCTTTAAGAAATTGCGCCCGTTTTTTCAGGCGTCGTAACGGCAATGCCGGGCTATCCGGCATATCGGAGCCAGGCCCGACTTATGCCGAAAGCCGCTTGCGCCCGATCGCGCGACGGCGATTGAGGATCTTGCGGCCGTTCTTGGTCGCCATGCGGGCACGGAAACCGTGACGGCGGGCGCGCACAAGATTGCTCGGCTGGAAAGTACGCTTCATTATGGTTCATCGCGCGCCGGTCCGCGCGATCCTCTGGTTAAGCTTGTCTGTTGTCTTTAGGTCTTGCGCGAAAGGGAATGGGACAAGCGGTCCCGGGCCATCGGCAAAGGTTGGCCGGCTTATAGGGAAAACCCGGGGGCAAGTCAATTGCGCGATGGCCACAATCGCGTGTGTTTTCTGGCGCTGGCCAGCGTGCATTGGCCGCGCTAAAAGCGGGACCGTAACCCATCATGGATTCGGACAGGCTCCAGGATCAAGGCCAAAGGTTGAGGGCAGGCGCGTGGCGCAGGGCGACGGGATCGATCTTTGCATCATTGGGGCCGGTCCGGCCGGGATCGCGGCCGCCGAGCGCGCGGTTGCGCGCGGGTTGCGCGTCGTGCTGGTTGAGGCCGGAGAGTTTGGCGGCGTTGCGCACAATTGGGGCGCACTGCCGGCCCAGGTGCTGGCCGCCGCCGCCGAGCGTGCCCACCAGATCCGTACCGCCAGGGATTTCGGCCTTGGCACCGACGAGCCACGCATCAACTTCGCCCGCATCAATGCGCGCATCCGCGCCATGATCCAAGAGGCGAGCCCGACAGTTTCTCCCGAGCACCTGATTGCCCAGCGCATCGAGACCGTCAGCGGTCGGGCCCGCTTTACCGGCCCATCCACAATTGACGTCGGCGGCCGGTCGATAAAGGCGTCCCGCTTCCTGATCGCCACGGGCACCCGCCCTGTCGTGCCGGACATTCCCGGGCTCGACGGTGTGCCGTTCTTTACGCCTGAAACAATTTTCGAAGTGACCCGCCGTCCGTCTCATCTGATTGTCGTGGGGGCGGGGGCGACCGGGCTGGCGCTTGCCCAATCCCATTTGCGGCTGGGCGCAAAAGTGACACTTGTCGAAATGCTCGAGCCGCTGGCCGGGGAAGACCCCGAACTGGTCGATATCGTCTTGCGCCGCTTGCGGGCCGAAGGACTTGAACTGCACACCCACACGGGCATTGTTTCGGTCGCCGGCGGCGACGATCAGGATATCGTTCTCGACATCAAGGCCGGCCCACACGAGGACCGGATCGTGGGCAGCCATCTGCTGTTTGCGACGGGACGCGAGCCCGATTTTCAGGGGTTGGGCCTGGAGCTGGCCCGCGTGGCAATGCAGGGACGGCGGCCCGAACTCGGCCGGTTCGGCCGGACCGCCAACCGCCGCATCTTTATTGTCGGCGATGCTGCCGGACATGAGGGCGTGCACGCTGCACGTCACAGCGCCGAACTTGCCGTCGATGCCATTACCGGTTCGGTGAGCAAAGAGGGCCTTGTGCCGCGCATCGTTCATACCAGCCCGGCGATCGCGCGGGTCGGGATGACGGAGGTGCAGGCCAGGGCCAAATTGAAGGATCGTTTCGAAATCGTCCGCATCGCGCTGGCCCAGACCGATGCGGCGCGGGCGCGCGCCCAACCGCACGGGCAGGTCAAAATCATCATCGACAGCGCCGGCAGGGTGCTGGGCGCCGGGGTCGTGGGCCCGACGGCGCCTGAACTCGTGCCTGTCTTTGCTCTCGCCATTGCGCGGAAAATGACGCTATCGGAACTCGGCGGGCTGGTGGCGCCATATCCGTCGTTCGCCCAGATCATACCCCTTGCCGCCGCCGAATATGCGCGCGACCACCCCGGCGCAGCCCCCGCAGGCTGGCGTCGTCTGCTTAAGCGTTTGTTGCCATAGGTAAAATCGGGTTGTAGGCTGGCACAATGACACGGGACATCGCCAAGGTGCCAGGTCCGTTCTCCGGCCTCTCCGTCAAGATCATAGCGGCGATCGCGCTGGTCATTCTCCTTGTCGAAATCGCCGTCTTCCTCCCCTCGCTCGCCAACTACCGCGTTGGCTGGCTCGAGGACCGGCTGCGCGTCGGCAGTGTGGCCGTACGCGTGTTCGATACCGCGCCCGATGTGATGGACCTGCCCGCCGAAATCACCGATCCACTGTTGCAGGCGGCCGGCGCCATCGCCATCGTTTACCGCCGCGAGGGCCAGACCGATCTGATCGGGCTCGAGGCCGTAACCATGCCCGAGCAGCCCCACCTGGCCGATCTGCGCGACACCAACCCGATGCGCCTTATCATCGAGGCGCTCGATACACTCGTCGTGGGCGGCCAGCGCACCCTGCGCATCGTCGGCGTGCCGCCCGGCGCAGGCGATGCGGTGGTCGAGATCTTGATGCCCGAAAGCCCGCTGCGAGCCGACCTTCTGACCTATGCCGGCAACATCGTGCTCGTTTCGATCGTCATCGCGGGGGTGACGGCCTTCGTCATATACATATTGGCCGAGAGCCTTTTGATCGGACCGATCAAGCGCCTCACCAACCAGATGCTGGCCTTCCGCGAAAACCCTGAAAACGGCACGCTTGTGATCGTGCCCGACACGGCGCGCCGCGACGAGATCGGCATCCTCGAGCGCGCGCTGGCCGATACCCAGGCCGAGTTGTTCGCCATGCTGCGCCAGCGCCGCCACCTTGCCGATCTGGGCATGGCGGTCTCCAAGATCAACCATGACCTGCGCAACATGCTGACCTCGGCCCAGTTGCTCTCCGACCAGGTGGCCAATCTCGATGATCCCCAGGTGCAGCGACTGGCCCCCCGGCTGGTGACCACGCTCGACAAGGCCATTGCCTTTGCCCAGACCGTGCTCGACTACGGACGCCAGCAATCGGCCCCGCCAAGCGCCGAGCCTGTCGATCTTCGGGCTCTCGGTTTTGAAGCTGCCCTTTCGGGTGGGCTGACGGGGCATCCTCGGATCGTTTTTGAAAATCAGGTTCCTGACGATTCGGTGATCCTTGTCGATCCCGATCATCTGGCCCGCGTTTTGACCAATCTGTTCAAAAATGCCCGCGAAGCGCTCGAGGCCAGCCCCGAGATCGCCACGCCCTATGTTCGGTTCACCCATGAGCGGACGGGCGAAGGCGTGAGGCTGGTCGTCGCCGACAACGGACCGGGCCTGCCGCCGCGCGCGCGGGAAAACCTGTTCGTCGCCTTCGAGGGTTCGGCCAGGGCCGGGGGCACGGGACTGGGCCTCGCCATCGTGCGCGAACTGATCGAAGCCAATGGCGGGCGCGTGGAACTGCTCGAAACCGCGGAGGGAATCGCTTTCGCAATCGATCTGCCATCGGGTGCCGCAGCGGGCGGCTGACGAAATTTCCTCGAAAACTTCCCCTGCTGGCCCCTTGCAATGGCCGCCGAGCCAGTATAAGCGTTCGCCTGCCGCTCGGGGCATCGCCCCCGACACCGCGTTAACCGCACCGGCACTGCGCGCCCGTAGCTCAGCTGGATAGAGCACCAGACTACGAATCTGGGGGTCAGAGGTTCGAATCCTTTCGGGCGCGCCAATTTTCTTTAAATGAAATCAAGTGGTTATGAAAAGCGCGCTTTGCGCGTGCGAACCATAATTTTTGTCGGGTCGCCACCGGGTCGCCACGGCTGATTTAGGGCGTATCCAAAAAGTTCACCTAAGAAGCATCGGAATTGTGCGCCCATCGTCGCCGAAATTGGCAATCGCCAAGGCGCATAGCATTGCCCTCTTGCCTTGGTCGCCTTCGCTCAAGACAATTAGCTCACCAATTTCTTGGACGCCGCCAAGCCATGCATTTCGAAGCCGTCCGCCGTCAAGTATGTCCTGTTCTTCAAACCCGTGTCGCCCATAGACCATTTGCAGGGCGTGATAGTCGACCGTCAAATCGCATCCATGTGCGTAGGTGTATGCTCGGCCTAACTCATATGCCGCGCCGTTAGTTGAAAGCGCGGATATGGTCCGCTCCGCTCGTTCGGTTCGCTCAATGCCTGCACGTTCCTCTTGCGTGAGCATCCAGTCTCCCCCTGGCAGCAGATAAAGCAGAAGCACGACTCCAGCGGCAAATAGAAGTAGCTTGCGCAAGCTAGGCTCCCTTCGGGTTTCGACGCACTCTAAGGTGTAAGGTCCCCCGGCAATTTCACCTGCCACTCACTCATCAATATCAGCGTACATTCAACCGTTTCGCCATTGTCCTGCATAAGCTCCAGCGTCCCAGCTGGGGCGGTGGTGTCCCATGCGAAGTTGTCCGAAAGCACTTGGAGCACGTCGCGCTTATAGGCGGTGTCGAGATTGTCGAGCTGGTCGCCTTTTGTTTCCAGAACCGTGATGCGCCTGCCAGCGCCTTCCCGATTCACCGCAAAGATGAAATCGGGATAGATCATGGCGCGCCGCCAGCCCTGTAATCCATAGTGCGACCGCGCGGCATTGACATCACATCGCTCGGCAGGCCTGCCCTCTTGCCCGTGTCGACCTCGGTCTTTTTGACCCAGTCATGCAATGTGGCCGGTGAGCATCCGATCTTGGCAGCGATGGAAGAAACTGCAGCCCACCGGGACGGATATTCCGCTTGGTGGTCCAGGACCATCCGAATGGCACGCTCGCGCACTTCAGGTGCAAATTTGTTCGTTGTCTTGCTCATATCGGCTCCACTTTCTCAGAAGTTAGAGCCTCCGGCAAACCCGGTGCGGTTCAGTGGCTAGCCTTTCAGCGCTTTCCGCATAACCCTGTGTTCCCTGCATTGTCCTCGACCTAAATTCTGACGCCAGCTCAACGATAATTACCAAAGCTAGGGATGGCAATGCGAGGCATAAGGATAGCTCTATATCTCGACATTCCACAGAAACCAGCGGCGGCTTACAGGAAGCTGCCGCGACCCTTGAAATGGCTGCAATGGGGTCGGGAACCGCCATTTGTGCTAAACTAAACATGGCGAAAAAATGAGACGACATATCTGTGCACAAGAGACCGCTCGTCCTATCGCTTTTTGGCTCCGCCCTGTTGCGTCACATTTTTGGCTTGACTGTTTTTCAACCTGTTGGCCTGCAGCATGGCCGACGCGGCCTGCACGAACTTCAGGATCCGATGGGATGACTGGGAGGCCCTGATTTGGTTCGTTCGAACGGGCGTGTTGGGTTTGGCCCTGCTGGTCTTCGGCGCATGAGGTGCCTACCGATCGCGTTAAAGGCACGCAACAACACGTTCGTACCCTCGATCGTCAGGAAAGTGAGCAGCTGGCGAGAAGGCCCGCCAGCTGCGGAAAGTCATTGGTCCGGAGTCAATTCCAGAACAAACGACGCATTGCTCTCAACCGCCTCGCGGGAATAAGAGAGTGGCACGTACTCACCAGCAGCCCACAGGGGTGCAAGGTCCCTGTAATGCGCACTCATTGGATCGCCCGATTGCCCAGGCGCGTTGATGGCGCGGCTCGCATCCCAGTTTCCAACATCCAGAACCATACGGAACGAAGCGCCCGAGGTGACTTCGAAATTGGAATTGTAGCTCGCGGCACGCGGCGTGGTGGAGGCGCCACCCATAGCGAATGGTCCGACATTGAACTGATCAACCATCCGCTCATGCAGCAACGGAACCATCGCGCTCTTGAAGTACCCTTTATGCAGGGCGCCCCATTGCCAATGTGCGGGATCACCACCAAGGAGAGTCACGGCTTCAGCCACCGCATTCGTCAGTGCCTCTTGCAGAATCTCCGTCCGAGCCGCTTCAGGATCGGCCCCCAACCGCTCGTCAGGATTCTCCAATAACGCCATAACGCTTGTTATGCTGCCATTGCCGATCAGCTCCATGGCCTCTGCCGGCGACGCCCGTTGAACGGTAGCTTTTCCCAAATGCGAGCGCAGCATGAGTTCACTGACCACACCAGCCGCGCTGTCGACGGTGACGGCACCATCCCAACCTTGCAGCAGGTCGAGCGCAGCTACCGTCGAGCTGTCAGCACCTGTTGCAGGTTCAAGATCTGTGACCAGTTGCACCAAGCGCCGGCCCAACATTGACGTATCGTCATTTTGTAGAGCCATGGAGTCCGCAAGCGTCATGGAATCGTTGGCGTTGAGAACCTCCTCGATGCGCTGATAGCGTGATGGGTCCGACCATTCAAAGCCGATACGGAAACGCTCGTAGTCAAAATCGTCAGGAAGGTTCATTTCGTTTGCAGTAGCGAACCAGCCCTTCTCAGGATTGAACACAGCAGGAAGATCTTGGCGAGGCAAGAAATCCCATTCATAGCGACCATCACCCGGCACGGGCATTAGGCCATCCCAGTTTTCGCGTGTGGGTGTCATCGCCCCCACAATCCAACCGATATTTCCGTCAACATCGGCGTAGACCTGATTCTCGGATGGTGTCGAAAACCTCTCAATGGCAGTCGAGAACTCGTCCCAGTTTTGCGCTGTCATGTAGTCCGCGGACCCGAAGTAGGCAGAAGTCCCTGGCTCCAGCCAGACCGTTCGGATTGCAAACGCACGGTCGTTTTCCTCGTCGACCTGCAGCACAGCCCCATGGCGGGTATACTTCATTGTAACCGCTTGCGACTCTCCATCACGCACCTCGATGGTATCGGTCACAACTTCCATGTCTTCCCATTCACCGTTGTAACGGTACTGGTCAGGGTTTTCAGGATTCAACTCATAGACATAGAGATCTTCCTGATCGACCGCAAAGATGGTCAGACCGAACGCAATCGTCCCGTTATGGCCGATTGAAATGCCTGGCAAGGCGGGCTCGCCCGCCCCGATAACCGACATGCTCGGAGAATTGAGATGAACAATGTAGCGTAGTGAAGGCGCGCCATGTGAACGATGCGGGTCATTGGCCAGAATTGGTCGACCGGTTGCCGTACGCTCCGGCGAAATTGTCCAGTTATTTGAACCAATCCGATCGATATTGTCTTCGGTTGTCCGAAGGAATTGGTTGTAGTCGAGTGCAGCAAGGTCTCCGTCCGGCGCGACGAACTCGACGCCCTGCGTAGCCAACTGGTAGTCCCGCATGACGTCACCGGGAATTATGCAGGGGTCGAGCCCCTCAGGAATGCTCGTCTCCCATACCGGTTCAAGCGCACGCCGCAGAGCATCCGCATCCAGTCCGGCCGCGCACGCAACCTGTGATCGCCTTACTTCTGACGAGGCGTTGCGAGTCAGACCATGGCTACGGATGCGAATGGCATCTTCGGCCGACCAGAGATCAGGCTCGGTACCTGTGAGTTCAAATTCTACCGGTAGGGGCAGTTCACCATCGAGGACTTGTTGGACATATGCGTTCACACCTTCAACGAAGGCCCCAGCATAGACTTGGCCGTTGGGGCCGTAAGCCTCCCATTCCTCCTCCATGTCGCCGCGGTAGAGGAACATGCGTGCCGCTCTGTCTTGTTCAACATATTCGGCGCCAAAATTCTCCGATAGCAGGCCCAAACCGCGTTTGCGCCACAAATCGATCTGCCATAGGCGGTCACGCGCGGCGTTGTATCCCTGCAAGAACAGGGCGTCTCTGTCAGACTCCGCATAAATGTGGGCGATACCCCACTGGTCGACGATAATCTCGGCAGCATCCTCCAGACCAGGTACACCTCGCTGTTCCACCTGGATCGCCGTCGACATCTCGGCCAACGCGACAGTTGAAACAGTCGAAAGCAGCGCAAACGAAAACGCGCCCGCAATGAAGCGGGGGTTCTTTATAGCCATTTCTTGAACTCCTCCATAAGTAAACGCATCGACACGATCAAGCCGATGCACCTTGAGCGTAGAAATGGGTACGAAATTCTTTCAATCATACCAAAGTCCGATTGACCAACTTTTACCACCTTGGGTCGACAGGCGATGTGTGGAAATGGGTACAAAAGAGGGCTAAAGGTGTAACCTTTCTCACCCAACAACGCGCCGTCGAAGATTGGAGTCGACTAACTCCAATCTGGTGGCCCTCATTTCTTGCCCATATTCCGCCAGGCCGAAAGCGGATCCTTGCTCACCATGAGCAACCACACGATCAGATTACGGCCCGAGATCCCAAGAACGCCGGCCACGGCATAGGCCGCATTGTCCGTAAGGTTCAAAAACTCGATGACCGGCTCCGTGGCCGCAAAGGCGACAAGAGCGCCCGATATCAGCGCAAAGGTCGCCGTTGCCCAGGTGTGGCGCTTGAGTTCGATCAGAACCGCCAGCCCGGCACCAAACAGCGCCGGAACCACAGTCGCAGGCTTGAGCGCGGCCAGGTGTTGAAACCAGTCAGACATTGTTGCTCCGAATGTTGGCGAGAGATCAGCGGATCGAGCGACAGGCACGCAGCTTGTCGCGATCATTGAGGGACGCCACGACGACCTGAGCCAGCGCCGATCCGTTCGGCAGGGCCTCAAGCTCAACAGCCGCCCTGCCCTGCACATCGGCAGGGATCGGCGTGGGTTCGGGGCAATCAGTAAGAGTTGTCCCGCAGCCGGTCAGCAGCATCGTTGCGGTCAGTGCCGCGATTGTCGATCTGATCATAAGCGTCCTGCCTTTCTTCGGAGAGTTCGCTGATGTGGTCCTCGTAGTGGTCGCGCTCATGGGAGCGACCGAGGCGATAGAGCAGAACAGCACCGCCCGCCGTTGCGACTGCGATTGCCGCCTCCTTGCCGAAACGGGCGTATGCAAAAACAATGGCGGCGAGATACCCGCCGCCAATGCCAATCCAGAACCAGTTTTCAAACAGCCACCAGAGCGCGCTAAGCATTCTCCCCGCCCCGCCGCCTGCGCATAAACCAGACCACTGCGGCCACGAATCCAATCACGGCAATTGCCGCCAACGCGTACTGCACCGGCCCATTGCCCTGAGCAATCGCACCACCACCGACAACTATGGGCGTTACGACCGGGCCAAGCTCATTGACGGTTTCAGCCAGGCTGTCCGGGCGCGTCGGCGGGGTAAAGCTAGGCGTTTCTTCCCGAGCCTCAAACCAAGCTTTGTTGCGCCCCTTGGCGCGGTGGCAACCCTTGATTGGTCAAGGACTGCCGATCCCTGCTTTGATCAGCTTTTCGGCCATTTCCAGCACTTCTGGGGAATAGGGGGCTGTGGCACTCTGGCCCTTGCCGATTTTTTGCATAATCTCCCCTTGCCGATCCCGTGCCACCGCGCCGTAACTCATCAAAGTGGTGAGTACCTGTTCATGTCCCATATTCTGGCTCCACGCCTTGAGTGCTTCGATATTATTGTTGCAGGTTCGCTGACCCAAAAGACCCAGCGTGTCGCGAAAACTGTGCGGATTGAAATATGGCAACCCAGCGGCTGCGAAGCCGTCTCTGAAAATCCGCCTGATCGCGGTGGCATTGCTCCAGCCTTCGCGCGTGATCCCCATTGGCGCGAAATGACCGTTGTCATCAAAGCCGATCTTTGTTGCCGGGAACACCGGATCATCGGGACCGAACAGGTGATCGGTGACAAGCTCCTCTATCCAGCTTTTGACAATCTGCTCTATGGCATCGCCGACCGGGAAGAACCAGGACACAAAGCTCTTGCGATTCTTGGTGCGCACCTCGCGGGCGTCCTGATTGATCTTGCGAGCCTCCAAATCAATATGCTTGATCTTCAGCGAAGCTATTGCGTTGTCACGCGCCCCGCTCAGAAGGGTACACGCGATCAATGCCCGGTCGCGCCTCTCCAACACGGTTTCAGTGGGCATGGTATCAAGCACATGGCGGATTTGTGCCAGCGTTGGCACCCGCTTTTCGCGTTCGGCCTTGGCGATGCGCGTGTCGTTGGCCGATGGATTAAAATAGTCTGCGTCTGAATAGGAAATGCGCGACTTGTACCCTTGTTGTCCTGCCAGCCATTGCATGAATGCCTTGAGCGCCATCAGCCGGGAATGGATCGTGGATTTGGCCAGCGGCTTTCCAGTCTTGGGATTGGTCGACGCATCCAGATCGCGTTTGAATTTCTTGGCCTGCTCAATATGGAAGGCCTTGAAGCTGCGGTAGCCCGTGCTCTTTTCAAATAGCACAATCGAAGCGGCTACCTGGTCGACTGATGAAGGTGCCATGCGCTTGGCCTCTTCCAGATAGGCGAAATATTGGCGCTTGATGCGCTCATTCTCCGGATGGTGCTTTGCCATTGGTGTCAGGCTCCTTTTGCAAGTGAACATTTGAGGGGACGTGTCCGGTATCCATTAGGGATGGAATGCCCTGCGGATTTGAAACCTCGAAATGCTGCTTGATCCGGTCCAAGTGAGCAGTGGCAGTGCGCCTGTGCATCAGGGTCGTACAGACGGGACAAAGCCCGCGCAGATTGACCGCTCCAGCCTTGAGCGGCACCAGTTCAACTTCATTATCGAAGGGTGCGCGCGGTGCCCGGCATTTGACGCAATAGAGTTCACCGGGCTTGCATCTCTGCTTGCGCGCCTTCCTGGCTGCATGAAACGCTTGGGCGTCTTCGCCAAGGATCAGCACCGGCTTTCGGTCATCCAAATGGGCCAAGCCCGATTTCAGCCATCGGCGCACTGTCCCTTTGGCAACGCCCATGGTGCGCGCCAGTTCATCGACCGAGTAGGAGCGGTGGACTTTGACGGCACGCCAGTTTGGCTTCGGCCTGCGCATTGGGCCGCCGCCTAACTTTCATCAGTGGTGGTGCGCCGCTTGTGCGCAGCAAGCCAGGTGTCGAGATCATCAGGATCGTAAAGAACGACGCGGCCAACCCGAATGAATGATGCGCCACCGCCATTGCAGCGCAGTTTCTCAAGGGTGGATTTCGCCATGCCCGTATAGGCGGCAGCCTGGTGGGTGCGCAGCATGGGGCGTTGGGTTGAGATGGTTTGGGAAGACATTGGCTATCCTGTCGCTAGTGGAGCAAATCACACGCAACAGGGTGCAAGGGTGGCAGACCGCGAAATAGTGGGCAGGATATATTTTGCCAGGGGATTATTCGGCCTGTTTTTTCGGGCGTCCGCCTCTGGTCCAGAAGGGCTTGGCTTCCGGGACATTTTCCAGCGCGCCGACCCATGCGCGTTCGAAATCCGCCGGGCCTGTATTGAAACGCTCCCCGGCGATTTCACGATATTTCATCTTGGTTCTGGGTCGTTTCATCGGCGAATCGCGCATCTCTGATTCGAGCCATTTTCGGCAGCTGTCCGGTTTCGATTTCGCGAAGGGAAAGGCCTTCTTGAGCGCACTGGCTTCGATATTTATGCGGTTCCAGCGAGGCTCACTACCGCCGAACGGAGTCATGGTACCCCATAGGCCGCCGCCCGCGTCATCGACGAAATTCACAAAATGGCCGGGTATATTCGGGTTAAGCGTGGCCATCTCCCAATAAGTGGCAGGAATCTCTTCTCGGACCAGATCGCGGTTCATGCCTGTGGCTCGAAGGCGGTTTTGATTTAGCGCTTCAAAGAGGCGACCAGCGCCCGCCTCATCCAGTGCGACGTCGGCGATTTGGGCGGTGGTCAATGATTGTCCTTCGGCACCTATCCAGATACATGCGGCGATCAAGGGCCAGAATCGATCCTGGTGCGGATACTCGAAGGGCTCCCCGGCGCTTCCAACCTTCGCCCTTGTTAGAGGTTTCCACAGCCGCACCACGTCTTGGCGCGCAAACGTCAGGTTCATATACGCCGGTTGTAGCGAATGCTGTCGGTTTATCAGATAGTCCGGGCCATCGAGAGTATGTGCCAGTTCAAGGTATGCCCATTCCCGTGGCGGAATCGTAACGACATTGCCGTCTGCATCCGTCGCGTTGGCAGCGAGAACGCTTGCAGCCAAGGAATTCCAGAGCACCTCGCGTGCCGACTTTACCGACATGCAAAATTCGGTTTCGCCATTGGCTTCATCGAAAGCTTCTGCAAGGCTCAATTCCCTTACAGACGCCCGACGCCGGTCAACCAGTTCATGCCCGTGCACCTCCCGCCAGGATGTGCCTCCATTGACCGGTAGCCGCCTGCTGAAGCTCTGCCAGTGCCAACACTTCGTCCGGTACAAATCCCATTCATCGCGCACCGCTTCCGGCGTGCGCCAAACGAGCCAGGCCAAGACCATCGGTAAGGTCCAAACTGCCTCTTCGAGTGGATTGAATCGCGAGCTGTCTGGGGCTTCTTGAAGGGGCGGCTGGCCCCACCGCTTGGCCATACCTTCTAACTCATCGGGCCTGACCAGCCCGTCTTGTGCCAATCCCAGCATTATTTCCCGCGCCAGATCGTGAAGCTGTGGCTTTGGCCCCATCAGCTTAACGATCGTCGCGTCTGTGTTTGACAGCCAATCCTTAGCCTGTGACTGCCGCACAAATGGTGTGCAGCCAACAATGCTGCCCCAATACTCCCCATGTCCAGGTGCGATTTCTGCGGCAAGGAAAGGGCGCTCGGGATAGAACATTTCGGCCCATGCCGATTTGGGAATGGTGAAATTCCCGGTTCTACCAGGCATCCGCACAAGTGCTTCGAGTCGCCCTTGGAAAAACGGTTGCAGCAGTCCCTGCCATTCCAAGTTTTCCAGGCGCTTCAAACGTTCAAGATGGTCGCGCGCCACATCAGGCAAAATGTCCTTGCCGCGTACCCTTTGGCGCAACTCATCAACGGGCGTGCCACCGCTCCAAAGCTGATCGAGGTAAAGCCGCCGCACTTCGGCCAGAGGTATGCAGCCTTCCGGTATGACGTCAGACATGAAGCACCTTTGCAGCCCATCGGGTTACAAGGTTCAGTTTGCCCGCATCGTGTCACAATCGCCAAGCCATGTTTGCCAGCGACGCACAGACTTTCCAAAGCTTTGCTGAATTTGGCGATAGTAATGTTGGCTATGGACTTGCTTCTGTCCCCGCGCGATACGTTCTGCAGATCATTTGGGGGCAAGCATGTTCTTTACGAAATTGGGAATAATCGTCGCTCGGCTGGCGCTCTTTCTGGGGGCGTTTCGCGTGGCGACGGGCCTGTTTTTCGCGTTCAATCGCGATGCGACGGACTTTGCCGCGCGTTATCTTGGCTCCAAGACGTCAGGGCAGGCCATTGACCAGGGTTTGTTGATGATCGCCTTCGCCATAGTACTTGGTATTCTCGCAGAGATCAGCCGCCAGGTTAATCAGAAGGACTGATCTGTCCGGACCAGTCCGGTGGCCAAATCAGCCATTCTTGATCCGAACGACATTACCCGCTGGCTGGTCGCCCATCGCCGCCACCAGCGTTGCCCCAATCGCGTCCGAAGCGCGACGCAACGGGTCATTGTCCAGATGCGCATAGCGCGCTGTGGTTTGGGGTTGGCTGTGTCCTAACAATTTGCCGATGATCGGCAGACCCAGACCGCCGCCAGCGCCAAAGGCCGCAAAATTGTGCCGCAGATCGTGCAGACGAACGCCCTCCAGATTTGCGTGCTGGCGGATCATGGCCCAGGGACGCTTGAGATCGGAGCGCGGCTTTTCCTCTTCCGTGCCCACACTATCGCCCGCAATGACATAGACGCCCGCGCGCGACAGGTTGGCCAGTACCTCCATCGCCGGGGCATTGAGTATGATGGTTTTTTGCCCGGTCTTGGAATCGGGCAGGCGCAACAGACCGCGCTCAAGATCCACATGATCCCATTTCAGGTTCAGGATTTCGCCAACGCGCGCACCCGTCAGGATCAATAGACGCAGCGCTGCTGCCGCGTGTTCCCCAATGATCGTTGCCTGTTTTTCCTTGGGTACGTGTTTGGTTTCCTTGTCGGGATTGATTTTCCAGGGGATGCCGGTTGTTTCCGCCTCACGGATCGCCGCGCCAAGCCTCTCCAGTTCTTCGGTGGACAGATAACGTTCCCGGCCTTCTTCCTTGTACCGCTCAACGCCACGGGCGGGGTTGGTGTCTTCGGGCAGCAGCCCATGCTTGGCACCAAAGCCATACATCGAGCCGACAATTGCCAGAATGCGATTGGCCTGAAACGGCGTCTTGCGATTGGCCAGATGCAGCCGGGCAATGTCGGCCCTGGTCACGTCCTTGGCCTTCAGCTTTCCGATTTTGGGCACCACCAGCCGGTTGAGCACGTCTTCGTAATGCACCTTTGTGCTGGCCTTGCGCTTTGCGTCGACATGGTCGGCAAGAAAGGCGGTGGCAAGTTCGGAAACCGATACGGCTTGTCGCTGGCGTGCCTTGTCCCCTTGAGGATCTTGCCCGATGCGCACCGTCGCGCGATAGCTGTCCGCTAGCTTGCGTGCCGCTTCGGGCGTGAAGTCACTGACCTTGCCAATCGTGATCCGCTTCTTGGCGACGCGCCTGCCCCCTTCGCCGGGGCGGTATTCAAAAATCCATGATTGCGCACCGGACGGATAAACCCGCAGCCCGAAGCCGGGCACCTGGCTGTCAAACAAGGTGTACCGCGCCGCTTGAGGGTGCGCATTTGCCACCACAGTTTTGGTCAGCTTGATCGTGTCCATTTGTAGCCCGCCTTCCTGTCAAAACCCCGATGGGTCGCCACCGGGTCGCCACCGATTGTGGAAACTGGCGGCAATGTCAGGAAAGAGCATAATATGAAAACATATATATATCAATGC
>PBNW01000049.1 GCA_002723255.1 Pelagibacterium sp.
ACAGGCCATTGACCATGGCGACAACGGGTATGTTTATCCAAAAGACGATGCGTCCAGCGCCGCTAGCTTCATAGCCAGACTGCTACAGGACGAGCAGACCCGGCAGTCCATGGGGCTGCTCGCCCGCGAGAAGGCGAACACCCAATATAGCCTTGACAACTGTACCCGAGAATTCAAGAACGCCTGCAGGCTTGTGTTCTAGGTTCCCTTATTGCCGGAGAAGCTTTTCAAGGTTAGCAACAATGCGCTCACCGGTTTTCCCATCCCACATAGGGGGAATCCCGCCCTTTTTCCATTCACCAGCGAAAAGCCGATCCAATGCTGGTTCCAATGCAGCTGGGTCGGTACCGATCAATTCGTTAGTGCCCTGCTCTATCGTTTCTGGCCGCTCAGTGCTGTTTCGAAGCGTTAAACAGGGAACGCCCATGACGGTTGTTTCCTCCGTTATACCACCAGAGTCCGTTATAACCGCCTTCGCGTTCTTTACGAGGTAATTGAACTGAAGATAAGGTTGGGGTTCTGCAAGAATAACGTTGTCCGGCAGGTCAATCATATCCCGCAATGTTTTGGCCGTGCGAGGATGTACCGGAAACACCACGGGCAACCCACGAGTGCCACGACCAATGGCTTTCAGCATCTCTGCAAACTGCCCTGAAGAATCCACATTTGCAGGTCTATGAAGGGTCACCACGAAGTATTCACCCTGCTGTAACGCGTGCTGCTCCCAGATGTCCGGTGCAGTGAATCTATCCAGGTTTGCCAGAAGCGAATCAATCATGGTGTTGCCCACGAAAAAAATCCTTTCGTCTTCTATACCTGCTTTTACAAGGTTATTACCCGCCCACTCACTCGTTGTAAAGAACCAGTTAGTGATACTGTCAGTCACCATCCGGTTGATCTCCTCCGGCATGCTCCAATCACCAGACCGGATACCCGCCTCAACATGGGCGACCGGTATCAGCAGCTTCTGAGCAGTGATTGCACATGCCATGGTTGATGTGACGTCACCAACAACCAGGCACAGCGAACTCGGAGATTCCAGCAGCAGTTTTTCATAGCGAGTCATAATGCCAGCCGTGAGCTCGGCCTGGGTACCGCTCCCGACTTCAAGGTTGACGTCCGGTTTAGGGATTCCTAATTGTTCGAAAAAAGTTCCGGACATACTCACGTCATAGTGTTGGCCTGTATGAACCAGCCGGTACTGCAGATCCGCCCCTGCTTCACGGCGAGCCTTCAACGCCCGAATGATCGGAGCTATTTTCATGAAGTTGGGGCGCGCGCCCGCTATGATATCAATTAGCATTAACTGTCTCCTTTTTGACTCGAACCTTCCTTTGGGTTGGCGTAAGTGCCCCAGTGAACCGGGCCTTTCAAGTGATTCAGGTTAGCGGGAATACCCCTTGTCCCGCATCGTGGGGCCAACGATATCCTCCAACATAGCCAGTTCGTCATTGGGCATCTCTGTAAGCAGGTGCTGGGTTAAATCTGTTTTCGGAACATAGCGTTTGCTTTCCTCAGGGGGAGAAACACCTATGAACCGGGCCACCGAATCAATCATCGGTTCGGGATCGGACCACCAGTCTTCATAGCGTACTTCCAATACCGAACCAGGCATTGAGGACGAAACCTCGTCCATTCGCCTCATAGTCCATACCCAGTACTCAGCCATTTTTCTCAGTACGTCAGAAAAACGTAACGGACAATCATATTCAATATACTTTCCCGGAGAGCGAATAATCCTGCTCCACTCCAATCTAGCGGTAATATAGCTGGCCAATCGACCATCGCGGACAAAGTGTACGAACTTAGCATCAGGGAAATCGTTCATAATGTCGGGAGCCAAAGCTGCCAACATACCGCTGTCATTAAGAAGGTTGCTTCCACTTGCTAGCCACTGGTAGGCACCCAACTGAGCTCTAGAGAGCCGGAAAGAGTCGCGGCATGCATCTTTGACACTACATATAAACTCATCAGGGGCGGCCCAAATCGGCGGAACCGATACCGCCGAACTGATCCAAGGATAATGCCCTCTAAACCAGAGCTCTCCATTCCCCTCTCCTGGATAGACACACAAAGCGTTAACTCGTCGCAAATGACTTACCGCAGTGGACTTTCCTGAATTGTTGAATCCCAGTACAAAAACGGGGTTTTTTAGTTTTTCCTCAAAGTAATCCGGAAAAAAGAGGCACGCCCTCTTGGCTACTTTGAAAGCAAATTCCTTGCCTAAATACCTCATGGGAAGCTTCACCACCTATTCGCGCCAAAATCAAAGGCTTAATATATCAAATCCGCCGTTAAGTACCCAGTATCTTAGGCACCGCAAGAGGAATAGCGAAGCGTTATGACTTAGCCCACCCTCAGGGCGTGAGCCGTGACTCCACCGGTCACACAACCTAAACAAATTTACACGCCCAAGAAACGTAAAACTAAGTTAAATAGTCTACACTGTGAAGAGTAAAATTGTACTTTGGAGCGTACGTCATGAACACACTAGGTCCCATCGCCGTCGCTGCTTTAGCACTCACTTTGGCGGCCCAATCTAACGCAGAGATTTTGTTAGTAGATTCTTTTGAAACCGGCGACATGTCAGCTACTAATGACCAAGGTTTTCGCTGGGACCGCAATAATCGCACCTCGATAGTCTCCTCAGATGAAGTTGTCTACAGTAATGGCGAAACCAGTATTCAAATGCCATCGGGCCGGGACTGGGAAACTATAGATGAGGAGCACAGCCTAAGGTTTCGCTATCCTGCAGGCTCAGATATGGCGGAGCAACGCTTTGATTTAGGCGGAGCTTACCCGGAAGCTTGGTACAAATATTGGATACGAGTACCCCAGAACTATACGCACAGTACTAGCTCCCCTAGTAACAATAAATTCTTCGCTACATGGATGGATGGGTATTCTAGCCAAGGCAATGGGCCAACTGCGTTCTGGAACTTAATGAGTAATGGATCTGGCGGCAGCAGTATAGCTGTCAGCTATTCCGACGGCGGCTATTCAGTTGCTGGCGGACAAATGCAGATTCAGCCGTTTATCAGAGTCCCTGAGGACAGGGGACGCTGGATGCAAGTGGTGTATCGCGTAAAAGCTTCTTCGAATTCCGGAACTCGTGACGGTGAAATTGAGTTGTGGAGGAGATGGGAGAATGAAAACTCATTCACCCAAATCCATGAAGTTGAAAATGCGCTTTTACCTATCCCCCCGGAAGGTCCAAATGGATGGAATGAAGGCTACATCATGGGGTGGGCAAATGCTCCTTATTCTCAAGATACCGAGTGGCTTTTAGATTCCTTCCACGTCTCCACTAGCTCATTGTTAGACGAAAGCGCTGCCGACGACAGCAGACCAGAACCTCCGACGCTGACAATCGATTGAGACTAACCAATCATGAGCCCCTCTTCCCTAATTGCAAAAATTGGAAAGGAGGGGGGGCTTGATTGGAGCGGCCAAAAGCCACACTAATTTCGGAAACCAAATATTCGTTACTAAAATCAAAAGCATTTCTTACCTGACAACCTATATAACAAGGAACCGAACCTACCTGTCAGATACAAATAAGCTGGAAGAATCAGAGACGATATAACAGATACTGAAAACACCTTGAACTTATAGACAATAAGCGCAATAATCATGGCTACAATCGTGAGAAATAAAAAGTAAAAACTTAACATCATCCCATTTAAAAGACTTATTATTGCTAGAGCCTGAAGTAAAAAAAGTAATGTCGCAGCAACTGCAGGTTTAGAAACGATAAATTTCTGGAAGTTTTGGACATCACCAAGTCCGTGCCAAACTTCCCGACGAACAAACTCTTTTATTGTCGTCGGGTAACCTAGGTGAAACGCTTTGAGACGTGAGTCAACAACTAATTCAGCTCCCTCTGCCTTCGCCCTCTTACATAAATCATAGTCCTCACCCGAAACAAGCGATGGATTAAATCCTTCGAGAAGAAAAAACAGTTTTCTTCCTATAAGCATATGGCCAGAGCCAATATGAGTATCTCTATCATCATTCTCGATTCTAAAATACCACTCTTTCAACGGCCCTTTAATTGTCTCAGGTACAGAGCAATGCGATCCAACAACATCATTATTTCTAATCAGCCTTTCCATATGTTCTAGAAAGATTTCAATCCAATTATCATCTATAACAACATCAGCATCAAGAAAAATAAATATCTGACCGGTCGCCACTCTACAACCATCGTTTCTGACCGCTGAGACCGTATTCGACTCCGAATAAACCACTTTCGCTCCACGCTCGATAGCAATAAGCGCACTTCGGTCCTCGGAACGGTTATCAACGACAATTATTTCATATGGTATTTCCTTACTAAAAAAATTAGCGTTTATTGAATCGATAGTGCTACCGATAAAAATTTCTTCGTTGAAGCATGG
Organism: Pelagibacterium sp.; assembly: GCA_002723255.1. GTDB lineage: Bacteria > Pseudomonadota > Alphaproteobacteria > Rhizobiales > Devosiaceae > Pelagibacterium > Pelagibacterium nitratireducens. Next base: position 4,401 of record PBNW01000049.1, read on the forward strand.
AATTACAAATGAAACACGTACCCCACTTACTCCCGATGTCAACATAAACCGGAACCCTTAGTTAATTTGATAATTCTCTATTAAAATAGCATGATTTAATATTGGAGTTATTTAATGACACAACCAAAGACAAATGAATCCACAAGAACGGGTAATAAGTTACGGTCACAAATTGTCCTGCAACTACAAACCCTATAAGCGAAATATTCATACATCGACCAATAAGACCTTGATCACAAGAGCACCCTTTAACCTGAAAATCTTTTGATTTTTTAAAAGCAACCATCAATATTATACAAAATACAAAAAGACCAGTAAGCCCAACATCAGTTGCTACCTGTATTAGTATATTGTGAGGAAGCTCAGCCTTACGAAATAGAACATCATCTGAAAAATAAATTTCAAAATATCTACTAAAATTAAAGTAGCCGACACCGAGAACCGGGTTCTCCTGGACCATCTGGATTCCATTTTCCCAGTACAGCAACCTCTGCTGAGATGTCTGATCATCTCCCATAGTTTCAAATCGATCTTTTTGTTCTTCGGGCAAGAAAGTCCAAATCAAAAAAAGCGCAATAGACAAAGCCCCTAGAACCTTAAACTTAAATATCGACTTATAATTCATAACCAATATCTGAACCAAGAGCGCCAATTGCGCCCCTCGAGAACTGGCACCTAAAATTACCATTACAGCCGTGATCGGCATTAACAATAGAAGATTAAATGTTCTTCTACCGACGTACGGTCTCAATGTAGAGGAAAATGCCCATGCTATAGGCCAAAATACGAGCATTTGAATGGCTAGCTCGCCTGAATTCTCGAAGAAGCCTGGAGGACCTTTGAGTCCCCAATCTGTGAATGAGAAGCCTCGCTGCGCCCATGTAACTGCAAGAGAGAGCGATATCTTGAATGATGAAATCAAGAAAATGGATAGAAATATGAAGAACCTTTTTCTTGTATTGACAATATTTATTACAAGAAAATATATAACTAACCACAAGTAATATTTGTCGAGATTATTGTATGAGATGTCAGGAAAGTAAGCAAAAAAGCTTGAGACCAAAATTATAAAAAGAAAAATCACTAATAGCTTATTTAGAGGAGACGAGACCCATCTCACTGTTTTATCAGTAAAACACCCTAGGAACGCCCCTATTACTGTAAGCTGTGTCCAAGGAAGTATGTCAATTGCAGGATAGATAGATTGTGGCCTAACATACTCAAAGAAAAGGTATGCACAGATCATCCAAAAAGCGAAGCTTTCACTTTTTACATATTTCCAAATAGCCCTAACTTTAAGAGCATAGATATCCTCTTCAGAAACCTCATTACGCCTTTTAATCACACGCACCCCGAACGGATTCCATCACTCCCTCTTCACAAAGAGTAAAAAAATGGTCACAACAATTAAATGGATCATGGATATAGGGGTATGGCTTTTCTCGGTAACTGCCCGCCAGCGCAAGAGCATATTCGTTACCTATGATTTTTTTGAACGATGACAAATGTGCGGGCTCCATGACGATGACCAAGTCTGTCTTCAGGAACTGGAACTCCGTGACATTCACGGTTCGGTGCCCATCCAGGTTCAGGCCATGTAATTCTGCGAAGGCCTTTGCCCGGGGATCTGCGGGAAAGCCTCCTCTGCAGTTTAGACCACATGAAGCAGCTTGCTTTCCCAGGCTACGGGCATACACCTCCGCTAGAGGACTACGGCAGATATTGCCACTACACACAAACACAAGGCGCTCGTATTCGCCGCCCTTTAGCCTCGTAAACTGGCTATAGAAACCAAGTTTCGCTAGAAGCCAATGGTAGAGGAATCGAACCAGTCCCTTTTTTGAACCAAAGCGTTCATACACTAACCGGCCCAAACGATAATCTCCCTATTTCGCAATGTTAACTCGTTACGCTCCCTGATCGTGTGTATCATGCCACAAGTTGTGCCTTCACCGGCAACGAAACGACTTTAGTTCTTCTTGATCTCAAGCGTCCTGATGTCATTTCCCATCGCAATATTTGATAATCAGGCACCTGTTCACTATCGGTACAAACAAAGGACGTTTTTACCCATGGAACCCAGAATTCTGGTTCTCGACGGAAATCAGCGCGCATCCCTCGCCGCTGTGCGGTCTCTGGGCTCAAAAGGTTTATGGATTGCGGTCGGTGAAAGCACCCCGACCTCTATGGCAGCCGTTTCTCGATACTGTTCGCATAAGGTGACCTACTCCGACCCTTATAGCTCTCCACGCGCTTTCTTCGACGATGTTCTGAGCCAGATCAATACGCTTGGCATCTCATTCCTTCTGCCGATCACGGAAGCGACCACCTACGTTCTGCTGCTTTATCGCAGTGAAATCCCGGAACATGTGGTCTTGCCCTTCCCTGAGACCGAAGCCGTTGAACGGCTTGCCAATAAGAACAGGCTTTTTGAATTGGCGGCTGAAAGTGCGGTTCCCATTCCCAGTACAATATTTTGTGAAAATTCGGAGCAAGGCCTAAGTGCACTAGACACCATAGACGACTTTCCAATCGTTCTGAAACCATTCAAGTCGAAAATTCTGGAGAAGGGTCAAATACTCTCTTCTCAGGTCATTATTGCGAAGTCCCGTGACGAAGCTCGCGCGGCCTTGAATTCCCATGAGTACTTTAACTTTCCCTTTACAATTCAGTCCTTCATTAATGGAACTGGCCAAGGCATTTTCGCGTTGTTCAATCATGGCGAACCGGTATGTTACTTTGCACACCGTCGGCTTCGCGAAAAACCGCCCGGCGGTGGTGTCAGCGTGCTATGCGAGTCTGCGCCTGTCGATGAGCAGTTGAAGTCCTCTGCGGAAACACTCCTACGAAAGGCAAAATGGCACGGCGTTGCGATGGTGGAGTTTCGTGTGTCTGCGGATGGTAAAGGCTATCTTATGGAGGTTAACCCTCGATTCTGGGGCTCTTTGCAGTTGGCAATAGATTCGGGTATCGATTTCCCGCACTGGCTGTACCTGGCAAGTACCGGCCAAGCGGTACCAAAGGCCGCTCAGGAGCACCGCAGGGTGAGATGGCTACTTGGTGACCTGGACCGTCTTTATCTGGTTCTTAAGGCACCCAAGACGTCCTATTCGACGGGCGCAAAACTTCTGGAAATACTGCGCTTTCTCAAGCCAGGACGACGAACCCGGCACGAAGTTAATCGCTTGAGCGATCTTCGTCCATTCTGGTTTGAGCTAAGGCAGTACCTGAGCGCACTGAGAGGCTGATGGCTGCCATGAATCGGCCCTACGTTATTATTCTCGCGAATGGACTCAACGGCCTCGGAGCTGTTCGTTCCGCAGCTCATGCGGGCTTGAAAACCTACACCCTTCTGACAAGACAGTCTGATCTCAGCGCCTACAGCCGCTTCAGTCAGTACCGGTTTTTATTGCCGATTAATCCCACCGTAGATGATATCAAGCCCATCCTCGACCAGTTGAACAACAACGAAGGTGGCCCAGGTGTATTGCTTGCCTGTTCTGATTTTGCCGCGGAGCTACTTGGTAAACTCAAGAAGGAAGGCTACTCCAATCAACACCTGATCGTGCCGACTACAGAAACTACGGAAGTTCTGAACGACAAAAAACTGGAATGCCAGTACATGGAACAGGGTGGGATCACTCTTCCAAAGACCTTTTACAACCTTGAGGGAGATGTGCCGGAAACGTTCCCGCTGATTATCAAGCCCCGAACTTTCCGGGAGTATAAGGTACTGGGCGCAAAGAACGTTATCATCCATTCCTTGGCGGAGCTGGATGAATTCAAGCAGAATTTCCATGCCCACCTCGACCAGTTCATCGCCCAGGAAGTGATACAGGGCGGTGACGACAACCTGTGGGTGTGCAACGTAACCTTTGATCAGAACCAGGAACTCAGCGCCTGCTTCGTGTTTAAGCGCCTCGGCACCATGCCCTCACACTATGGAGTTACGTCGCTTGCGATCAGTCAGAATAACCAGGCGCTGCGGGAAGAATGCGCGAAAATTGGCAAGGCCCTGAACTACACCGGGCCAGCAATGATCGAATTCAAGAAGGACCAATATTCCGATACCTATTACTACATCGAAACCAATCCCAGGCTAGGCATGTGTAATTGGTTTGATACCCGATGCGGAATCAACAACATTCTGGCCTGCACCCAGGCAGCCTACGGCAATAGGGTGGAATTCGCTCCGCAGCGGAATAATTTTGTGTACTGGAATTTCTTTGGGGACCTGATCGCAAGGCTTGAAGACAGGGAAAACCTGTTGGCCATCGTGTTCCGCTATATAGCGCTACTACGGCGCCGGCGTATTGGCGCACTGCTTTACTGGAAAGACCCCCAGCCTGCGCTCCGATACGCCAGGGCATCAATAACGGACATCACTCAGCGGGTAGGTAGAAAACTGCGGGAAAGGTTCGGCTGACGCGGCACTTTTTCCTTCAACGCCTCAAATCGATTGACAATCTGAAGGAAGTCAGCGGTGTTCTCCGGCAAAGAGAATCGGGGAAGCTCGTATTGGCTGCAACCGGCTCTTATGTAATCCGGTACTGTGTTAAAGGCCATCTTAAAACCTGCCCGCTTTACTTCTTCGATATCAGCGCGGTCATAATCCGATGGGCGGCCCGTGGGATAGGCAAATACATCTGGGCAGTCGGCCAGTTCCTGCTCCACTCTCTTTCGCGCCTCATGGATTTCGTGCTGCTTCTCTTCCAGCGTCAATGTCGACAATATGCGGTGTGAGCAAGTGTGGGGATAGACTCCATGCCCCCTTTTTTTGAGTGACCTTGCATCGTCCCAGGACATTGGCCGGTATTCCCGGGGAATGGTATCCGGGAAATCAACTTCCAATTTCGGGTAAAGTTCTGCACCAAGCCACTGATAGATATGTTCCTGGTTGACGACCTTCAGGGCATTTCGAATCTCGCGGATTGTTCTCCGTACGCTGATCTCAGCAAGATTGACCGAGTATTTGCCGCCAAATGGGAGCTGAAGGTCGATTGCGCTGATCTTGGTGTGATTGACGGCGTGCGCTATCTGGTCATCCCACGGCCAGAGTTGCTCGTCCAGAAGGCCGGTAATCACGAAAAAATTCAGCGGAAACCCGAACTCATCAAACACCTGCGCTGCGACGTCATGATGATCTGAAAAGCCATCATCGATCGTAAACATAACGGACTTGGAGGGAATCGACGTGCCTTTATTGAGAAACTGCCAGAGCTGGTCCATCGTCAGAACACTATATCCCCGACTGGAGAGATAACGAAGGTAACCACGAAGACGTTCAGCCGTCATGTCACCCGGAATACCATCACTACCGTCAGTAACTCTGTGCAACATGAAGACGGGCACACGACCAGGGCACAAGAAGCGATATACGCCTGTTTCCCCGATAATATTTGCGACCTTCAGAATGACAGACTTCATGATCTCGCGTCCTGCGTTGAACTTATCAGCGTAACTTCACCTGGGTCACCCGGCGTTACATAAAGCGCTCATATAGTCCTTGATAGGCGTGCAACATGCTCTTCAAGCTGAACTTGCTCTTTGCACTCTCAAGGGCCTGCTCGGTTATCTGTTGCTTCAAGGTCGGATCGTTCAGGCGCTGAATAGCGTTGACGATTGCATCAGAATCTTCAATAGGTACCAGGAGTCCGCTCTCTCCATAAGAAACAATTTCCTCTGGGCCTCCACTTCGTGTAGCAATAACAGGCACTCCAGCCATCATAGCTTCAACGGTGGAGATTGAGAATCCTTCCGATGTGGAAGGCAGAAGGAAAATATCCGCCTGCCGGAGAACATTTACTACGTCTTGCCGGAAACCGAGCCAGTGAATTCTCGGTGCCTCCGGTGCTCCACGAATTTGAGCTTTGAGCTTTTCGAACAAAGCTGGACGCTGATGGCCTACAACGACGAAGTGGGTGTTCGGATCCAGCTTTGCCATCTTTATAGCTGCATCAACGAGGTGGTCGTAACCCTTGGCTGGACGAATATTACCGATTGAAACGACAAGATTGGCTTCTGGCGGTAGGCCAAGCTCTTCTTTCAATCCCGACGCGGGCGCCTTGCAGAAAAGCTCTGGATCAACACCATTATAGACCAGATGTAGCTTACGAGCGGGAAGTGAGCTACGTTCAGCGAGCTCTTCCTGCAGTCGCTTCGAGACACACACAATGGCGGACGCACCCCAACCAATAATCCCGAATTTCGCCCGCAGGAATCGTTCTCCCGCCGCAACATCAACCGCGCCATGGAACGTCGCGATCATCGGCTTCCTGCACATCATTGCAAGCAGAGCGCCGTACACGTTGGAGCCCAGCAAATGGGCATGAATCAAATCAACACCCTCGCCTACCACTAAACGTTTCATGCCAAGGATGTAGCCAAGGTTAAAACTACCCTTGGAGTCAATGAATTGAGGTGTAATTCCCAGACTCCGAACCTGGTCAGCTACCCAACCCTCGCCGCGCAGAACAACGATATTGCGAAACTCTGTTTGCTGAAGTTCTTTAAGGAGATTGATAAAAACGGTTTCAGCACCGCCGGGACCCGTTGTATCAATGAGGTGCAGAATAGTCTTTACATCTTTCCCTGCCATGGGTTTTACCCTCTCATCCAATAGAGAGCACGGAATAAGGTGCTCTTAACCAACATTACCGTCAGAAACTGATAGCTTTCAGTTGCGATCCGCGCTTTATAGTTTTCTTTCTTGCCTTGCCCCGCGAGCATATCGAAACGGTCCGTGTCGGGCAGCCTGAACGCGTCTTCGATGGCATACCCCAAATGCAGTGATCCAAGTGACAGCTTTTTATGAAAATTCTGCTCAAAGCCGGCCTGGATATTGTAGACGACTCCCCGATACCAGACATTGTAAAGCACCGACACGATATGGTTCCCACAGGTCAATGTCGATAGCAACGGGCGACCACCTTCCTCCTCAACTCGAGAGAGAAATCTCTCATGAAACGTCAGACTTTTTCCTGCTACGCAGTCTTTTCTCCATCGCTCCCTGTGAAATGCGTTAAGGGCATCGAAGAATGCCTTTGAGTTGTGTGGCCATAAATTTTCTTCGCGCACCGGCCCCAGAGACTCAAGCACAGCACGGCGGTTGTAGAGTTTTAAGCGGCTATTAGCGCCCAACGAGGCGAGATATTCATCAAAAGGTCCAGAAGTTGTCACCGCATATCCATCATCAACTGCGATAATCCGAAACGCCCAATTCTGGGTCGCGGCAATTGTAACCAGTGCAGATAGATCCTCGGAACCCGCGCGCAAATCGTTAAAGACGGCTTCGGTCCAGGTATGACTTTCCAGTTGCTGTTGCAATGCGCGCACCAGAGGCTGGCCAGTGAGATTTCTGGAGAATCGATTATACTCTGTTCTTGGGGTTCTCAGCTCACGGGAGCTGGTGCCTACGAACTGTAGCGATCGTATAGGCAGCACCCCTTTCAGCCTGTACCGGGACTCATACAGCCCGGACACTTCTCCGTCCCAGGGCCGGACAAGGCGGAAGCTTTTCTGGCGCCCCCAGGTGTCCCACCAGGCGCTTTGCCACGCCTTTGTCTGGAACAGGCTCATTACGGCAGGGCCTTGACGATATGAGGGCCTAGCAGCGTGGTCACCCAAACGGGAAGTCGCTGCCATACGGCGATCAACAGCCTGAACTTCGGGTTGTTTGGGTTGAGTGCGGGTAGCGCCTCTCCCTCCGGCAGCAAGTAGTCCCAATGCAATGTCAGAGGCTGGGCACCCCACTGTTGCTTGAAACGATAGGTGCCGGCATCGTGACTGCAACGGCCGAAGTCAAAAACCTCGAAACCCTGCTGTACCGCGAACTCCAGGGCTTTCCAGTACATGATCATATTGATGCTGGTGTGGTTGTACTTGCGCAATGTAGACGCCCAGGGAATCTCCATGCGGCCCTTGTAACCGGTCAAAAAAGCGCAGCCAACCGCTTGCCCTTCAATACGGGCAACTACCAGCCACGCCTGCCCGCCTAGAGTGTCCAGCAAGTTTCGGAAAAACTCTTTACCGTAGACGGGCGTTCCGAGGTCACGCATGTTGATGGCAAAAACCCGATAGAACTCGTCCAGCAAGTCAGCGCCACCGATAGCGAACCCGTTCATTTCCCGCTCGCCCCGGCGGATTTGCGCACGCAGTTTGGGCTGGAAGCTGTCCCACAGGTCCTCGGTTTTAGACGGCAATGGCAACCAGAAGGTGACTTTGTCCTTGCGCTGAGGCAAGCCCAGTTCATTATCCTGACAAAACCGCATTTCCAGGTGCCCTGCTCCCAACTGCTGTCGCCACTTTTCGCCCTCGCCGATGAGTTTTTGGGCAATGTCGGGATGGTCCGCCAAAACCCCGCCATAATTAAAATAGGGCATTGAAACCAGGAAATTACCAAAAAGCCGGCTATTGAGTTGTACCAGGGGAAGCACACCGACAATGCCCCCTACGTCATCGTAGGCACAGAGATATCGGGTGTTGTGGCCGTAGGTTTTACTGATGAACGATGAAATACAAGGCCTATGCCAAACTGACGCTGCAGGATGACGGGCTACGTAGGCTTCTGCGTGATGGATGTCGGAATCTGCACAGGGCTCTACGGCGATGGCTTGTGCCATCGTGGCATTTCCAACAGCAGGAGGAATAGTGATCGGCTTTGGGGTCCACTTATCCTGTGCCTGAGCCCCATTGAGTTGCTGCTTAACCTGCTTCTGGAGCTGTTTTATCTCGCTGGATACCTGTTGGAGCTCGGCAATCAGTTCATCCGCATTGGTTCCGCTTTTGCGGGCTTCGCCCACCAGGCGACTGAGACGGCCTTTGGCACTCTTCAACTCGTCCAGCCGCGCCTTGGAGGCCTCCAGGCCGGGGATAGGTGTCTCCATTCCCATTGCGCTATCCTTAAAGAATTCCCTAAACAACGCTTAGACAGCGACAGCCTTGGTGGGTATGTCCATACCGGACAGCACGTCCGACACCGAGCCAAAACGGAAATCGCCGAGCAGCCGTTCAAGCCGATGCATGCACTTATCCAGGTTGTTGTAGTGTCGGAAACGGGAAAATGCCTTGACGTTCAGCCTTGGTTGCCCGGTATCGATTTCCCAGGGGTGCAGGTAGAAAATAAACGGTTGCCCTGCCCGGTTAATCTTGCCCAAGCCCCAATGGCTGAGCCAGTAAGGGAACAATCGGAAGTAGCCACCCCCTGCGATGGGCAACCGGTATCTACCAATCGGGCAGGTCGACAGCGGAAACTCCGTGAGGGTTTTGCCATTGGGCGCCTGCAATAGATAGGGCTCGTGAGGCGTGCCTGGCATGCCATAGCGATCATGGTGAACCGGGAATATCGATGAATCCCAGGTGAACCCCTCATCGCAAAGGATATCCAGAGCCCAACGGGACTGTGCCGTAATTGAATAGCTCGCAGCCCTGTAGCCGGTTATAGGCTCACCGGTAATGTCTTCGAGTATGCGCTTGGACTTGCGGGTTTCTTCCTTGAAAACCTCCGGTGTCTGGGTGTAGACCAACTGGTGGCTGTATCCATGGCTGGCGATCTCGTGCCCCGCTTGCTGGATCTTTTTCACCAGCCCGGGGGAGCGCTCGGCAACCCAGCCCAAGGTAAAGAAGGTCGCCTTCACATCACGCTCTGAAAACAGTTCCAGCAACCGTTCTGTGTTGGCTTCAACCCGGTATTCCATGGTTGGCCAGTCGTCACGATTGACGGCCTCGGCGAGCGCCGCTACCTGAAAATAGTCTTCAACATCGATTGTCAGGGCGTTCTGTCTCACGTCCGTGATACTCCGGGTGTAAAAATAGCACTCAGGGAATGCCAGAAGGGTTTCAGAAGAACCGATAATCCAGCGCTATGGAAACCCAGTTTTCATCGTATTCACTGATGCTCGAGTCGCTGCTTCTGGATGTATGTCCAACCCTGCCAGTGATACCCAGATCGCGGGTAAGTTCATAGGTTAACCCAATATCCAGGCTTATGGTTTCCTCATCCACTTCGTCCTCGTCGAACGACTGATACTGGTATCTTGTGTTTGATCGTAGCGTCAACAAAGGCAATATTGGCCGACTGTACCCTACCGCCAACCCTAGCCGATCTTCCGTTTCATCCGCGCGAATGTAATCGGCACGGTTCGCAAACACATTAATGTTCAGTTGAGAGGCATCGCTAAACTGCCTTCGGATGCCCGTATTGATTGCAGTTACTTCAACCTCGCTGGTCTCGCGGAGATCAAACACGAAGTCACCAAAGCGGATATCGAAATCCGAGGTCTGATCGGTCAATTCACGGCTACCGTTAATGTAGAAGGTCGTTACCGGGTTAATTTCCCGCTCCAGTGAAATATCCCCAACCACACCATCGCTTGACTGGGTATTGCCACCAAAATCGCTTTCAATCTCACTGATGCCAATGCTGCCGGAAAGGCTCGTTGTCGCCCAGGTTTGAGAAAAATCCAGGCTGACGACATCGGTATCAATTTCTGCGCCGGTGTCGAATTCGGCTTGATTTGTGAGCACACTGATACCACCCGAAAAGGTGGGACTAAACATTCTGCTCCAACCAACCGAGCCAATATAACGGTCGCTGTCGACTTCCTCCGAGTCGCCGAACTCAGTATTTTCATACTGAAGAGACAGGCGAAGCTGATCCACCTTACTAAGCGGCACTGTATAAACCGGTCCCGTGCGGAATATGTTCTTACGGGTTGTGTTGTCTGGCGTGTCTGTACCACGAGAGTCCCTGGTTACATTCCGCAGGTTGTCCGCAACTTCCCATCTCAGTCCCTGCGCCAACTCGCAGTCACCCAGAAAGTCAGCCGTTGTATAGGTTTCCGGATCGTAAGTCTCATCGTGCCACACCCCATAACCAACATCGGCGAAGGGGCTCGCCTGGCACTCCCCGGGATCACTCTGATGGGCGAGCCGCAAATTGACTCGGGTTTCAGTGTCGCTTATTTCGTTATTGGCATCTCGCGTGACGTTGTCACTGAATCGGTTCGTGAGGCCACCTGACAAGGAAATGGGCTCTGCAACACTGGCCTGGCTCACAAACAGGCTACAAGCCAAGACTCCGAGGATCACAAATCGTAGGCACTTCCATGTCCCTGACAGATCAACCATTTATAACAGCTCCGACAAACTTCTCGGCGTTGAACGCGCCCGCAGCCTGCTCAATACCATCGGCCGTCATACCGGCATGGGGAATAACCAGCATGGCGTAATCGCAAAGCTCGGTCAGGATTCGGGCATCCGGAGACTCTGTAATGGGTGCCGTGTCCAGAACGATGAACCGATCAGGATAACGGCGACGAACAGCCTGTAAGAATTGCTTCATACGGAACGAGGTGAAAAACTCACCGGGCGTCTCCCGGCGGCTGCCGGCCGGGATAAGTCGAAGCCGAGGTATTCCAGTCGGATAGAGGATCCGGGCAATATCGTAATCCGGGTCATCAAGGAAGTCAGTCAGACCAGAGTCCGGAATAATGTCCAGCGTCGAATGAAGCGCGGGTTCCCGGAGGTTACAGTCAATGATCAACGCTGTTTTGGCTTCGTCAAAGGCAAAGGCAGCCGCCAGATTCAACGCAACAAATGATGACCCTGCACCCTCACGAGCACCACTGACCACCAACGTAAAGTTATTGCCCCCGGATTTTTCCAGTAGCTTCGTCCGTAGGTTACGGAAATGATTGACCAGTTGCCGGTTACGGGACTCTGGATAGATGATGCGACGTTCTTCCAGATCGTCCGGTGTCAGGCGGCGTGGCTCCTGCATCCGTACAATTTGTTTGCTAATAACGTACTTGTCGACGCTGCCTGCCCCAAGTTCCAGTGAACTGGGTACCAGCATCCTCGAATCATCCCATTCGGAAAAGCGATCTTCGCCACGGGAGACGATCTCCGGGCTATTGCCTGCAGAGGCAGAACTGTTGCTGTTCTCCGTCTCCCTGTTCATTTTTTCTGATTTCCATTTCTCGAAATCCGAAAGAACGCTTCCCTCAGCTTGGGTCTCTTTTCCCTGGTCTGCTCTGGAATCGGCCATCAAATCACTCCAAACACAGAAGCCAGCGCTACTGCGACATAAGCGGCGGCAACCAGTACCGCCATTACAACCACGGCCACGGTGACCTTCCGATCACGCCGTTTTTCAAAGGGCGTCCGAACTTCTGGCAAATGCTCTAGCACCGCAATATCGAGAACGTCTTCCAGTTGTTCACGAGAACGAATACGAGGATCTACCTGAAGCAGGCCTGCTATTGCGCCGAAAGGCGCAACTGCACCGAGAAGAAGGCCCGCCATCGCAAACATGGAGAACTTCGGCCCGGTAGGGCTCGTCGGGTACTGTGCAGACTCGTTAATCTTGTAGTTCAATCCCTGCCCTTCAATATCCAGGTGCATCGACACCCGGGCTTTTTCGCGGCGTTGCAGGAGGTCATTGTATATTTCCTTGTTGACCTCCATGTCACGAGTCAGCTCTGAATACTGCGCCTTATTTTCCTGAATGCGCTCCATTCGTTGCTTCTGTTCCGTGATGAGTCGCTTGATAGAACTGATCCGGGTCTCGACTGTTTCAAGGTCGGTGTTGGTTGTCACCAGATTGGAACGAACCTCCTGATACACCGGATTGGGTATACTTTCGCTCCCGCTTGGCTCGCTGGAGAGCTGTTGTTCCTCGAGCGCCCTTTCTCTTTGCTTTCTGAGCTCTTGAAGCTGCTCCCGAAGTATAACGATATCCGGGTAAGTATCGTGGTAACGGAGCCTCAGTGAGTCCAATTGCTCTTCCATGGAATTGATTCGCTCCTGGTAAGCGTCCACGGTACGCCCCTGCCTCAGAGTGCGGTTGATGCCGCTAAGTTCACGCTCAAGGGACCGAGCTCGGGTCTGCAGCTCTTCTTTCTCCAACTGGGCCAATTCAAGGCGACTTTGCAGGTTTGATAGCCTGGCGTTCGCGTCGGCCTCTGTACCGTCTACATTCTCCGAGAGGAACTCCTTGAGGCGCTCTTCAACTTCGGCAATCTGTTGTTCGTAACTCTTGACCTGTTTGTCGATAAAGTCGTACGCGGAGCGGCTTTCTTCACGCTTACGCTTGGCGTTTTCCTCGATAAACGCCTGGCCCAACTTCTGCGCCACCCTGAATGTTTTAAGGGGAGACGAAGACGAGTACCTTATACTGAAGTAGTTATCGCCCCTGGGCACGACTGACATGCTATAGCGAAGACCGTTGATACGTCCTTCCAACGCCTCCGGGCTGATATCGGCGGCGTTCTCACCATATATTTCGGTATCTGTGGCAATTTCTTCCAGAACGTTCCTGGAACCAAGTAGCTCCCTGGCTGCCGATACTTTTTCAGTGACCTTTGTCGCTACGGCCCTGCCCTCCATCAGCGGCTGGATAATATTCCTGTCATCGACAAAAATAACGACCTGCGACTGGTATTTATAGGGCCATAGGAAACCGGCAGCCAATACCGAAAAGCTGACGACTGCAAACAAAAGCAGTGCCAGCCATTTACGAGACCGTACTTCCCGTACTATCTCTTTCGGTAACTGGTTTAATGGAAGTGCCATATCAATAGTCCGTTATTCAAAAAGCCCAACCGGGAACAACTCTATTACCCGATACCGGGTTAAAGACTTCTCTCGGGTATGGTCAGGATATCTCCCGGTAGTAATTTATAATTGGTCGAAATATCACCTCGGGAGAGGATTTCGTCCAGCTTGACTGGAATAGCAACCACCTCGCCCCCAACGGCCCGGTAAAGCACAGAGTTATTGGGGGACGCGAAGGGTGTGACACCACCTGACGTCAGTACCATATCGAGCACCGTCATACCGGCCCGATGAGGGACCGATGTCGGCTGCTGTACCGCACCCGTTACGCGCACCCGATCAGAATATTCATGACTCCCCATGCTGGTGACAACGATACTGACCTGAGGTTCCCGGATATAGGCGGAGAGCTTGGTCTCTATATCGTTTGCCAGCGCATCCGGTGTTCGGCCGGAGGCCTGCACGTCGCCCACAAGCGGTACGGAGATCTTTCCATCGGGCCGGATGGGTACCGATATACTCAGGTCTTCATTGCGCCATACGGAAACGCGCACCACGTCTGTGGCGCCCAGGATGTACTCATCAACACTGTTAACCGTATCGACCGCCAGGGCACGTTGGATCTGTTCAGGTGATGATGTTTTCGGGCCTGCGCAACCCGAAACAAAAATGACTGCGGTAAGGGATAAAACCAATCCCAGGAGTGAATACTTGGATGACATTGTTCGTCCTCTCTACAATTCCTTGCCTGTTTCCATGTCTCGGATAAAGCGGGTCCCGAAACTACCTAGATCCTTTCTTAACCAATACCACTTCTGCTGTCTGAATTATAATCAACAAATCCAGTAATAAGCTTTGATTCTTGATGTAATAAAGGTCGTAACGAAGCTTTTCCCGCGTATCTTCTTCGTTATCAGCATAAGCAAAACAAAGCTGCGCCCAACCCGTCAAACCTGGTTTTACCCTATGGCGTTCGCTGTAGAACGGAATTTTCTCCGACAATTGCTCAACAAAAACAGGCCGTTCCGGGCGAGGCCCTACAAAGGCCATGGTGCCGTTAAGCACATTGAAGATCTGCGGCAGTTCGTCAACGCGAATCTTGCGGATGATTTCACCCACTTTGGTAACACGCGCGTCGTTCTGACTGGCCCATACGGCGCCGTTTTTCTCGGCATCCGTGATCATGGATCGGAACTTGTGAACCCTGAAAACACCACCGTTAAGGCCCACCCGCTCCTGACTGTAGAACACCGGTGCCTTTATGCCGTCTTCAATCTTGATGGCAATCGCCGTGAGGATCATCAGCGGCAGGCCTGCCAACAACAACGCCCCCGCAGCAAGGATATCCAACAAACGCTTACCAAAGCCGTAGACCGACGACACCTTGAAACCGTCCGAGAACACCAGCCAGCCGTGGGTAACCATCTCCAGTGCGACTTTCCGTGATTCTCGTTCGTAGAAACTGGCCCCATCCACAATACGAACGCCCAGCATCTTACACTCGAGCAAATCTTCCATCGGCAGGCCTTTACGGCGATCGTCAACGGCAATCACGATTTCCTTGACCGGGTGCTTGAGGATGTATTGATGCAGTGTGGTCGGGATCTGGAGCAGGTTTTCTTCACTGACTTGAGTCGGCTCATCGGGAATGGGCACAAACCCTGTCAGGATAAAGCCCTTGCGATTGAAGGGCGTTGTAAGATCTTCCAGGAGTTGCCGGGCCCTGAAACCCGCTCCAAGCACCAGGACTTTTCGCTTGAACGCATCCTTCCCTGCCATTGCAAAGAACACCCAGCGGCTGATTCCCAGCAGGAAAAAACCGAAAACGGAGGCGGACGTGAGCAAATCCGTAAAGCCGAGGTACCAGAGCCAGTCGTTGCTGATGACAAACAGAACACCCACCGCGGGGACGCTAATGATGAGAGAGAAGATGGTCCTCAGCATCATGCCGGACATACCCTCTTCCAGGCGGGACTGATGAACGCCCAGGGCAATCATGACCAACAGGTTCACCAGACTGAAAACAACAGCGGAAGGCAGTAGGTATATAAAGCTGTCGAGAAAGAAAGACACTTCCCCGAAGTGACGAAAAAATGCGGCCAGCGAGAAACTTACGGCCAGGACAACGAAGTCGATAAGGCCCAGAATAACGAAGGGAACGTGAATGTAGTGCCTGAACAATCTGACGTGGGCCACGCCAACTCCTTTTGCTGTTCACTGGAAACGCGTCTGCGCATCCCATGCTGCAGATCTGACAATGAACAGAGTTTACTGCATTTTAATGATACTGCAATCAGCGACGTAGAAGGACAGCACCTAATCCGGCGCCAGAAACGCAAAACACCCTACCTTAGATATCAAGGCAGGGTGTTTCATGACTTACTTGGCTCAGGCTGACTTGCGACCGCGAGTCATGCCCAGACCCAGCAGGCCGAGACCAAACAGCGCGAGCGTTCCTGGCTCAGGCACTGCCTGTACGTCTGAAATCCCGACGATCAGATCGTTGTAATCGAAGTCACCGTCCAGCAGGTCTTCGAACGCAACAATCAGTGAGCTGCCAAAGAAGCTACCGTTCTGGCTGCCCGTCACGTCGAAGATCCGCGTCATATCAACGCCGCCGTTCAGGCTCGCGTCTGAATAGAACGTGGTGTCACCGCGCTGGAGGTAGAAACCGAACGTAGAGCCGATGTTGGCTGTTCCGTAGTATGTTGAGGCGGTCCCTGCATCCAGGTCAAACGCTACCTCACGACCACCAGAACCTTCAATTCCGGAGAACACCTGCAGCGTTTCGCTGGTGTCATTCAGGTTGTAGATACCGAAGTTATTGATGTTGGCAAAACCTGCGAATTCGAACAGCAGGAAGGCGCCAGCTGAATCCTGGGTACCATCAACATCGTTCAGTTTTGCGAAAGAGGCACCGTTGTCGTAGAAACTACCTTCACCGAGGGTGTCGGTAAATACGTCCGCGCCACTGTCTGTTTTCAGATCGAAAACGTCCATCGGGGCGGCCTGCGCTACCGAAAACGTCCCCGCCAGCATTGCTGCCGCGATCAGCTTTGAAGTCATTTTCATTCTACGGCTCCTTGTTTACATCTTATGATTCTCATCAACCGCTCATTCCAATGCAGGTGACGTGCCAACTATTTTTTTATTATAAAACAATAGCTTGAATAGCCACTTCCAGGGTTGCGTAAAATTTACTGACACACCACTACCGATCCTCAGCGATTCCGTTTTGACTTCCTTGAGAGCGAAAGCCCAATACCTAGCAGTCCCAGCGCCAACAAGGCCAAGGTGCCAGGCTCCGTGACGTTGGCAACGGTGATATTGTCGATGCCATATCCATCATCAGGGTTGTTGGAAAAAATGCTGACATCCCCTAAACCCGAAGCGTCGTAGAGGCTGACGTAAAAGATCCTGCCATTGCCAAGCGCGGACCCGAATATGTCGCTGAAGCTGAAATCGACCCCGCCAATCGAGAGGCGTCCGCCCGCATCGTTGGGGTCTGTCATATAGAAACCCATGGCGTTGAAACCAGCTGCAGGGGAAATCACCATTTGTCGGGCGTCCATACTGTCGAGCCAGTTGCTCCCAGATACGGCATAACGCCCACTAAACGGACTGGCGCCGGCGTTCAATACGGCAAGGCCGTCATTGCAGTTATAGGGGCCGCTATCGCACAGACCACCAGACCCTGGTACGGCGCTGGTGAAGGAACCAACACCAACGGACGACGTGATGGTGCCAGCCTGACTCCCAACGGTGTAAAAGGCATTGTCATCGAACGTTTCGGTGAGATAACCGGAATGAGCGGCGTTCAGGAAGCCCTGTTCCGCAGAGGCAGCAGCCGCGGCTCCCTGACTACTAATACTGAGAAAGGGCGCAGCGCTGGCCCAGGTGCAAGCACCGAGGAGAACTCCTACGGCGCCGACTGTTTTTAGCGTGTTCATATCAGTACTCCATATAAGCTGACAGAATCGTCTTTAGATATGGAGTACCAGTTGCATAAGGCATGCCACGGCCTTAAACACTGCCTTTTCCGCTAGTTAGCCGTTGGCCTATTCCCTCAATGTAAAGTTTTTCGACAGCCCCTTCATCCCGCGTCAACAGCGCTTGGCATCACTACGGCTCAGATGACAAACATACCAACAAATTCATGGACCGGAGTTGCCTCCAGCCGAGCCTGATCCTTACACAGATGGAAGATCTCATCACAACGCTGGCCAGGAAATCGGGTCGCGAGGTTGTGGCGGAACTTGTCTTCCAACAGTGGGATGCCCTCCTTGCGGCGCCGGCGATGGCCAATGGGATACTCAACCGCTACCTTCTCCGTGCTGGTGCCGTCCGCGAAGAACACCTGAATGGCGTTGGCGATGGAGCGCTTGTCCGCTTCCAGATACTCCCGGGTGTATCGCTCATCTTCTACCACTTCCATCTTTTCCCGGAGTTCGTCGATCAGGGGATTGGCTTCGTGGAAGCTGTCTTCGTAATGCTCCGCCGTCAGGCCGCCAAACATTAACGGTACCGCCGTCATGTATTGAAGGCAGTGATCCCGATCGGCCGCGTTTGCCAATTTCCCCTGTTTCGAGATGATGCGGATGGCGGACTCGTGGGTGGTGATGACGATTCGTTCGATGTCGTTCAGGCGGTCTTTTACCTCGGGATGAAGTATCACAGCCGCTTCAGCTGCTGTCTGGGCATGGAATTCCGCCGGGAAGGAGATCTTGAACAGGATATTTTCCATCACGTAGGCGCCAAACGACTGGGGTAAAGAAAACTGACGCTTGTCTTCCGGCTTCAGCTTCTGGTCTTTATTGGTCTTGCTGAACAGAATGTCGTAGAAGCCCCATTGGGGCGCCGTGAGCACGCCCGGGATACCCATCTCTCCGCGCATCGCTATGTCCGCCAATCGCACAGCTCGGGACGTTGCATCTCCCGCCGCCCAGGATTTGCGGGAACCGGCGTTTGGCGCGTGCCGATAGGTTCTCAGCGCCTGGCCATCCACCCAGGCATGGGACAAGGCGGACAGCATCTGATCGCGGCTCGCGCCCATGAGTTTTGCGGTAACAGCGGTTGAAGCCACCTTGACGAGCACAACGTGGTCCAGCCCCACCCGGTTAAACGAGTTCTCAAGCGCAAGCACCCCCTGGATCTCATGGGCCATAATCATCGCTTCCAGGACATCCCGCATGGTCAGGGGCGCCTTGCCCTCTGCTACCCGTTTCTGGGAAAGATGATCCGCGACGGCCAGTATGCCCCCCAGGTTGTCCGAGGGATGCCCCCACTCTGCCGCCAACCAGGTATCGTTGTAGTCCAGCCAGCGCACAATGCAGCCAATATCCCAGGCAGCCTTTACCGGGTCCAGCCTGTAAGGCGTTCCCGGAACGCGCGCACCGTTGGGTACCACGGTGCCCTCCACGATCGGCCCGAGGTGCTTGGTGCATTCGGGAAAACGCAGGGCCAGAAGGCCGCAACCAATAGTATCCATCAGGCAGTTGCGCGCCGTATTCCACGCCTCTTTGCTCTTTATACGGTAGTTGAGCGCATAGTCTGCGATTGCCTGCAGCACGTCGTCATAATCAGGGCGAATGTTTTGATCTACGTTGGTGCTCATGGCGAGTCCTCTATTGGTTTTGGACCTCGGAGAGGTGTCAGGAACGGAAAGAAGTCGTGCCAAACAGGTTAGTACATCGCGCCAGCCGGGATACAGCCGTCCAGTTCTTAAGCGTTGACTTTTTATACACTTTTCTCACCGGCGCCAGTGACTAGAACAGCCAATAAACAGCAACCAGCTGTTTTGAAACATAAACATTCTAACTGGTTCTTTTCTTGCTATTACCGCAGTCCGGAGACCACTCTGCAGGAAATGTAGGGTGAATATGGACATCTGTGAAAACGCAAGGAGAAGGAAGTATGAAAGGATTTAACCGCAAGGTAGTCATTGGCCTGGGACTGGCCGCTGCAATGGCTGGGAACGCTTACGCAGCCCCCATCGTAAACGTCGTCAACTCTGACGGCGACCTCTACAACACCGAAATGCTG
>PBNW01000050.1 GCA_002723255.1 Pelagibacterium sp.
AATCGTCGGAATAGGGCTTGATCATTGGCGCTGGCCTCCATTCCAGCACCAATGATGAATCACATCAAAATCGATTTGGGAATCCCAAACCGATTCAATCAGATCAAGACGCGCTCTAGAACGGCGCTGACGGCTCCGGCGCACTATCATCTCCCCGAGTGCAAGGCGGGAGATGCTGATGCTGCGCTGGAAAGTCTATGCGGTGTTCATTCTGGTGTTCGGCACCATCGGAACGCTGTTCACAATCCCCCAATGGATCGGCGATCCGATGGGCTTTGCGGGAGCGCTTCTCTTCCCATTCTCAGTCACGGCGGTGTGGGGATACGCCTTTTCCAAGCCGCTCTGGCCGGGAAGACACTGGTACTGGTTCGCCAATCTCTACAGCGTCTGGTCGGCAGCGGTGTTTGGAATTTTCCTGGTGAGCGCGCATCAACTGCTCAACGACGCGCCGGGAAATCCCGAACTGGTGGGTAGCGCAATCGGCACCGCGCTCGGCGCCGCGATGATCTTCATCGACTGGCTGGGCGTCTGGCGCTACGGCCAGATGAACGAATTTCCGTCCCAATACACGGGGTAGAGATCAGGCCACCATGCCGCTGTCGCTGCCATCGTCGGGCTCGAACGAACTGGCGAGTGCGGCCGCGCCCTCGACAACAGCCTCGGCGGCGGCGCGAGCGGCGTCGATGGACTGGAAAATCCGGCCGTCGAGCGGAAACACGCCCAGCTTGACCGCCATGAAGCGGAAGTCCTGACCGTTGGGGACAACGACGCCCTGCGGTTCACCGGCAACTGAAATAACGATTGGCTTGGTCATGATCGAACACTCTGCGATACGCGATTCCGCCCAGCCCTGAGCGGTGCTAACAGTCTAATGTGAGGGTCTTGTGACGGGGCGGAAGGGCCAGTTGTCAGCCGCTATACGCGCCACATCCAGGAGCGACACATGAGACCGGTACGTTTGGAACTAAATCGTACGCAGTTGGTCTCGGACGCGGTCAGGCGTGCCCATGCAGTTAGTGTTTTCATGTTGCCGTTCTCCAGCCTGACCTCGGGACACCGCATCTGGTGCCACGGGCAATAAATAACAAGGCTTGACGAAAAAATCGAGTGCGTTTGTGTCAAATCGACACGCCAGCGCGAAAATTCCTGCTCCAAGAACGAGCGGTTGACGAACCGGTTCCGACCGGAGCCGTCAAAAAAGATCGAGCTGTGCCGACTTTTTTGCCTTGACTGCCATGGACTTGTCATCGGGGCCATCATCGAGCACTTCGCTGACCGGAACGATGAGATAGGGTCCTTCATTGGCTGCGGAATTGACCCGGGTCGAGACAGGATGAGAGGCCATGGTGTCCTCCGGTTGGGGCACCACGAAGGGTTGAACCTCGGCGAATCGCATGGCTTTCGTATCGAGCCAGGCATCGATCTGATGTCCCCGCATCAGGGCAGGCATCCGGTCATGGATGTGGGCGACATCGGGACCGGCAGGCACGGTGATTGTCGCGACCGTATCGATTTCCTCGCCATCGGGTCCCATCCAGCTCGAATAGAGCCCGGCCAGTGCCAGGGGTTCATCGTCCTTAAGGGTGATGTAATGGGGTTGTTTCTTGCCGCCGGGCAGCGTCTGCCATTCGTAATAGCCCGAGGCCGGCAGGATGCAGCGCTTGTGCTTTACCGAATCGCGGAAGGCGGGCTTATCCGCCATGGTTTCGGCGCGGGCGTTGACCAGAAGGGGAAATTCGCGCGGATCCTTGACCCATCCGGGCACCAGCCCCCACCGGGCGAGCTTTGCGGTGCGGCGCATGGCATCATCGATCCAGATGGCGATGACGGGCTGGGTGGGAGCAATGTTGTAGCGCGGCACAGACTGAATTAGATTGTCGGTAGCAAATATCTGGCGCATCGCGTCGTCTGGCAAAGTAACCGCGTATCGTCCGCACATGAGTCTTTGGTCTCCGTTCCCCACCACTATAGCGATGGCAGCTAGCACATGAAGCCCGACGCATGCTCGATCGGGCTTTTCAATGGCGATCAGGTGCTGCTGATCCAGCGCGCTTATGCTCCGTTTCTGGGACAATGGACGTTTCCCGGTGGGCGGATGGAGCCGGGGGAAACACCGCTCGAGTGCGTGCAGCGCGAATTGTTCGAGGAAACCCGGCTTCTGGTTTCCGATCCCATGCAGGTGCTGGTCGAAACCGTGGGCGAAGGCGAAAAGACCTATACGCTTGCCGTGTTTGCCGCCCACTGCCCGATGGGTGCGCCGGTGACGAGCCACGAAATCAGCGATTGGGACTGGGTACATATCGAGGAGGTGCAGTCCTATCGCACCACCGACCACCTCGCCGAGATTGTCGAGGCCTGCGCCCAATGCCTGGGACTGGCGGGGGTGGGCCAATGAAGCCACTCTGGCGACTGTGCCTCCTGGCGATGCTTGTGGCACCCTGCCCTGCGCTCGCTATCGACCCACCCTATCAGGGACAGATGGAGCGCCTGTCGGAAATTCTGGGATCGCTCTACATGCTGACGCCGCTGTGCGGCGACCAGACGACGGACTGGCGGGGGCAGATGGCGGAGCTGATCGAACTGGACGAACCTGACGAGGACCGTCGCGCACGCCTGGCGGGGGCGTTCAACGCGGGATATGAGGCCTATGCTCGGTTCTATCGCAGTTGCACACCTTCGGCAGAAGCGGCGATAACGCGCCTGTTGACCGAAGGGGACTCGTTGGCCCGCGACATTCATCAGCGTTATGCCGAATAGGATTTCCTCTTGGCTTCCGCAGGGCGCACTCGGAACCAATTTGGTGCGGCACGTTAACCAATTGGTCATTTCCTCTTAGCAGCGCCCAAAAGGCATGTTAACTAGCGATCATGACCACGCGCACGACATTTCCGTACCCGACCGAATCCGCCGCCATCGAGGCCGAGCAGGAAGAACGTCAGATCGCTCTCGAGTATCTGGCGGAAGCCTGGAATTCGGCCGATACGGACGGCGTCGATACCGAAGCACTGGCCCATGCGGCGCTTTTTGCAGCAGTTGCCACGCTGGTGCGCGAATATGGCGAAGAGGCCGTGGCAAAGCTGATCGGGAACATCCCCGATCGAATCAGCAATGGCGAATATACGCTCGACAGGGTGCTGCAGTAGGCGGCCTGCCCTTTCACCGGAAATACCGCTTGATCCTATAGCCGCTTTTCAAAGAAGAAGTCGGGATAGGGATCGTCGTTGAAGCGGTCGATTTCGGTCCAGCCGGTCTTGCGATACATGGCAATAGCTTCGGGCAGTGCGCGGTTGGTGTCGAGGCGGAGAAGGGCGATACCGAGATCGCGGGCGGCGCCCTCGGTTGCGGCCATCAAACGATGGGCCAGGCCGAGCCCACGGGCCGAGGGGGCGACCCAGAGGCGCTTGATTTCGGCATAACCTTTTTTAGTACCCTTGAGGCCGACGCAGCCAATGGGCAGGCCGTCGGAAACCGCCAGAATGAATGCACCGCGCGGACGGATCATGTCGATTGCGTCGGGGTCGGCGGAGCGTTTGACATCGAACCCCTCCTCGAAGCGGCGTGCCAGTTCCTCATAATATTGCTGGAGGCAGAAGCGCGCAGCCTCGCTGCGCGGATCGACTTCCTCAAAGGATATGCGGTCGCGCCCCAGGGCGGAGGCGACGAGATCCATGGCGGCCAGCAACGCCTCGGGTCGCGGGTGGCGGGCCAGAAGGGTTTCGGCGCGGGCGTTGGAAATATCTTCATAGGCGGTGAACTCGTCCCGGCCCGCCGCAGTCAGGGCCAGAAGGCGGCGGCGGCCGTCCTTCGGATCGGGCCGGGTCTCAACCAGCCCTTCCTCTTCCAGACCGCGCAGCAGGCGGCTCATCAGGCCCGAATCAAGGCCGAGATAATCGCGAAGCTGTGCAATGTCTGTGCGGCCATGGCCGATGGCGTTGAGCACACGGGCCGAGCCAAGCGGTCTTGCGCGCCCGAGAAAGGAATCATCGAGCGCGCCGACCTCGGAGGTCACAGCACGGGAAAAACGGCGAAAACGGGCGATGGGATCGTGTGACATGATAGCTGACTTAAGTCAGCTATCGAATTTCGTCAAATGAAATGATGGCGGGGCAGAGGGCCAACCGATGCTGCGATGACAGAGAACGATCCGGGTTGGCAAGGCTTTACGATGCCGAATTGCTTTCGGGCACGAAGACTGTGATGGCCCGGGGCCGGACTTCAAATTTTGCGGGTGTCTGGGTGATGATGTCACCATCGACGTTAACGTCCGTGGGCTGTGCGGTGCGCAACTCGAACGCGACGCATTTTTCGGTGCGGACCTCGCGCCAGGTACCGTGGGTGCCGCGGCGGAAGGCGCCGAGCATGGTGACGAGTTGCCAGACATCGCGGGCTTCGAGGCTGTAGAGGTCGAGCGTGCCGTCATCGATCCGCGCGTCGGCCTCCACCACCGTGCCACCGCCATAATAGCGGCCATTGCCGACGGCGATCTGGAGCGTCTTTACCTTCGAGGTCCCGTTGGAGCTGATGATTTCGGCGCGAAAGGGATGGACGGTCGAGGCGATCTTGAAGGCCGTCATCGCATAGCCCAGCTTTCCCCAGCGGCGCTTTGTGCCCTTGTCGAGCTTGTTTGCCAGTTCGGCAGAAAGCCCGATACTTGCGACGTTGAAGAAAGGTCTTCCGTTGACGACACCGACATCGATGGTGCGGGTGTGACCGGCGGCGATGATGTTGGCCGCCGTAGTGAAATTTTCCGGAATGTGGAGGGTGCGCGCCAGATCGTTGGCGGTGCCCATGGGAATGATGCCCATGGGCAGTCCGGTTTCAATGATGGCGGGGGCAGCGGCGTTCATGGTGCCATCGCCACCACACACGATCACCATATCCACCTCATGGCGGCGGCGGGCGATGTCGGCGGCCAGTTCCTCGGGGGTCTGGAACCGCTCGATCATAACCTCCAGCCCGAGAAAGCGCAGCCGTTTGGCGATGGGCTCGACAGCTTCGCTGCCGCGCCGTGCATTGGGATTGACCAGCATCAGGGCACGGCGGATCTTGGGCGGAACGGGGCTCATGGCGGCACTTTCGGCGGCAGGTCGGAACGATCAGAGTGGTTGTTAATGTGCCATATAAGGTGAATTTGCGGCGGCTACCTTACCGTTTGCTCATGTTGACCATTCAAGCACGATCTTGCCCGCGCCGCCCTGTATCGCTGACTGGAAGGCGGTATCGAACTGATCGGCCGGAAAGCGGTTGGTGATGACCGGACGGATATCGAGACCGGACTGGAGCATGGCGAGCATCTTGTGCCAGGTCTCGAACATTTCCCGCCCATAAATGCCTTTGATGGTGAGCATTTTGAGGACCATCTTGGCAAAGTCGTATTCGAAAGGTTTTGCGGGCAGCCCGAGCATGGCGATCTTGCCGCCCATGACGAGGTGATCGGTGAGGGTGGCCATGGCGGCAGGCGCACCGCTCATTTCAAAGCCGACATCGAACCCTTCGTTCATGCCGAGCGATTTCGCGACGGCACGCAGATCGTCGGATGTGTTGACGGTGATGATTGTGGGCTCGGTCTTTCTGGCCAGCTCCAGCCGATTGTCGTTGGGATCGGTGATGACGACATGACGGGCACCGACATGTTTTGCCACGGCCGCGCTCATGATGCCGATGGGGCCGGCGCCGGTGATGAGCACATCTTCGCCCACCAAGTCGAAGGCGAGCGCGGTGTGGACCGCATTGCCGAGCGGATCGAGGATGGAGGCGAGCTCATCATCGACGCTGTCGGGGAGCGGGACGATGTTGAAGGCAGGAATCTTGACGTATTCGGCGAACGCGCCGGGCAGATTGACGCCAACGCCCTTGGTTTCGGGGTCAAGATGGAAGCGCCCTGCCCGGCTGGCGCGGGATTTAAAGCCGATGACATGGCCCTCGCCCGAGACGCGCTGTCCGATATGGAGATGGGTCACGTTGGCGCCCAACTCCGCAATGGTGCCCGAATATTCATGGCCGACAGTCATGGGGACCGGAACGGCGCCCTGGGCCCAGTTGTCCCATTTGTAGATGTGCAGATCGGTGCCGCAGATGCCGGTCTTGGTGACCTTGACGAGGACATCGTCGGGGCCGATTTGCGGGACCGGCACGTCTTCCATCCACAGGCCCGGTTCAGCCTTGGCCTTGACGAGGGCTTTCATGGTGCGGGTCATCTAGATGGCTCCAAGGTCTTTTCCGGCGCTGATGAAAGCGTCGATGGCAAACGAGATGTTGTCGTCGGAAAGCCCCGCCGACATCTGGGTGCGGATGCGGGCCTTGCCTTTGGGCACGACGGGGAAGGAAAAGGCGGACACCAGCACGCCCTTGTCCTGCAGTGCCTTGGCCATGCCCTGGGCCTTGACGGCGTCGTGGAGCATCACGGGGATGATCGGGGTTTCACCGGGCACGAGGTCGAAGCCGGCGTCAGCCAATGCCGAGCGGAAGCGTTTGGTGTGCCGGTCGAGCGTTGCGCGGCGATCATCGGCCTTTTCGGCGATCTCGATGGCCTTGATGGCCCCGGCAGCCACCGAGGGCGGCAGGGCGTTTGAGAAGAGATAAGGCCGGGCGCGCTGGCGGAGGAGGTCGACAACCGGCTGAGGCCCGGCGATGAAGCCACCCATGGCGTCCCCGAGCGTTTTGCCAAAGGTGCCCGAGATGATGTCGATGCGGTTGCCCGCGCCGGTGAGGGCCGGAGTGCCCCTGCCCTTTTCGCCCAGATGGCCAGTGGCGTGGCATTCGTCGATCAGCACGGCGGCCTTGTAGGCTTCGGCGAGGTCGCAGATTTCGGGCAGCCTGGCGATGTAGCCATCCATGGAGAAGACGCCATCGGTGACGATCAGTTTAAAGCGCGCACCATCGTCTTCGGCAGCCTGAAGCTGGAGGCGAAGATCGTCCATGTCAGAGGTGTGGAAGCGGTAGCGCCGGGCTTTTGACAGCCGGACGCCATCGATGATCGAAGCATGATTGAGGGTGTCGGAGATAACCGCGTCTTCGGGGCCAAGCAGAGTTTCGAAAATGCCGCCATTGGCATCAAAACACGAACCGAACAGGATCGCGTCGTCCTTTTCGAGATAGCGGGCGACGGTCTGTTCGAGCTCCTTATGCAGCTCGTGTGTGCCGCAGATGAAGCGGACCGAGGCCATGCCGGAGCCATATTTTTCCAGCGCTTTGACGCTCGCTTCGACCACTTCGGGATCATTGGCAAGGCCGAGATAATTGTTGGCGCACAGATTGACCATTGTGCGGCCGCCAACGGTGACCTCGCCCTGCTGGGCCGATCCAATGACCATTTCAGACTTGAAGAGCCCTTCGTCGCGAATGCCGTCGAGGGTCTGGCTGAGGTGCTGGGCGAAACCGTCCATCATGATGGCTACTCCTTTTTGGTGGAGGTATTTTCCGGTATATTGGAATTTTCGTCAATGGCATTGGAGGGCCAACGTGACAGGCGTGGGGAGAGTTGCGGCGCGATGGGAAATGTGGAGGCGCTGGGGGTACTGGATCCCGGATCAAGTCCGGGATGACGGTGAGGGTGTGGCACCGGCGAGCGGAAAAGATCAGTTGTAGAGCACGACGAGCCAACCGTTGGCGAGGGCGTCCGAAGTGTTGGAAATGGCGTGGGGCACGTCGGCGGCATAGCGTGCGACTTCGCCCGCGGTCAGGGCGGTCGTCGTTTCGCCGCTGGTGATGGCAATACCGTCGGTGAGCGCGGTGAAATGCTCGCGGGTGCGCGGGGCATGGGCGGCACTGACAAGAGCGCCGCCGGGCTCGATTTCGACCTGATACCACTCGGTCTTGCCAGCCAGGGCGGGCGGGGAGAGAATTTTCAGCCGACAGGCGCCATCGGGAGAGGCGATCAAGGGGACATGATCGGCCGGGACGATGTCGATAAGCGCCGATTTCCGGGCCACCGCGTCACCGGACACGAGATCGGAAAATTCGATATTGAGGGCCTGGGTGAGGCTCCAGACGACGGCAAAGGTGGGATTGGTTTCGCTGCGCTCGATCTGGCTGAGCATGGAGCGCGACACCCCGGAGAGCTTGGCCAGTTGCTCCAGCGTCAGATGCCGGGCCTTGCGGGCCATCTGGATCACCGGGCCGATTTGTGGTGGGGTCGTCTCGCTCATAGGCCCACGCTTTTAGAGAGGAAACGCCGGGCCGGCAACTGACGGAGAATCACCCGGCATTCCTCCAAGCATACGTCGTGTGGACGGCGCTTCGTTGCACCTGCCGTATAATTCATGGAATTTAGGCAAAAATTCTGCCTTTTTTACGATGATCGGCTTTCTTATCCCCTAGACCTCCGGGGGAACTGACTTAGTTTTTGCGCCATTGAAAGTCCATGTTCGCCCAGTTGGGCCAAAGGAGACCTTGCGTCTATGCCGGCATCGCACACTTCCCCTTTCGAAGCGTTTTCGGATCGTCCGCTCAAGACCGATACGGCGCTGCGCGAAGCGATCACTTCGGCCTATCGGTTGGCCGAGACCGAAGTCGTTCCGGCCCTGATCGAGGCTGCAGCCGTCGATCCGAAACGGGCAAAGGCCATTCGCGCTACCGCAGAAAAGGCCGTCAAAGGCATCCGCGCCAAGGGCAATGGCGGCGGGGTCGAGGGGTTGATGCACGAATATGCGCTCTCGAGCCAGGAGGGCATCGCGCTTATGTGCCTGGCCGAGGCGCTGTTGCGCACGCCCGACAATTCCACCCGCGACCTTTTGATTGCCGACAAGATTGCACCGGGCAACTGGCAGAAACATCTCGGGCTCGACCGTTCGGTGTTTGTCAACGCGGCGACCTGGGGGCTGGTTGTGACCGGCAAGCTCGTGACGCCCGTCGATGAATCGGGATTGTCCAATGCGCTGTCGCGGATCGTGGCGCGGTCGGGCGAGCCGGTGATCCGGGCCGGCGTGAAAATGGCGATGCGCATGCTGGGCGAACAATTCGTCGCCGGGCAGGACATCGGCGAAGCGCTCAAAAACGCCAGATCGTGGGAGGCCAAGGGGTTTGGCTATTCCTACGACATGCTGGGAGAGGCCGCGACCACCGCCCATGACGCCGAGCGGTATATGGCCGAATATGTCGGGGCGATCCATGCCATCGGTAAGGCCTCGGCGGGCAAAGGACCCTATGGAGGGCCGGGCATCTCGATCAAGCTTTCGGCGCTGCACCCGCGCTATGCCCGCACCAAGTATGATCGTGTGATGGCAGAATTGTTGCCGCGTCTCAAGGCGCTGGCGGCGCTGGCGAAATCCTACGACATCGGGCTCAACATCGATGCGGAAGAGATGGACCGGCTCGAACTCTCGCTCGATCTGCTCGAAGCGCTGGCCACCGATCCAGATTTCGACGGCTGGAATGGGATCGGATTCGTGGTTCAGGCCTATTCCAAGCGGTGCCCTCTCGTTCTGGACTGGATCATCGATCTGGCCCGGCGCTCGGGGCACCGGATCATGGTGCGGCTGGTCAAGGGCGCGTATTGGGACAGCGAGATCAAGCGCGCGCAGATGGACGGGCTTGAAGACTTTCCGGTGTTTACCCGCAAGGTGCATACCGATGTGAGCTATATCGCCTGCGCCAAGAAGCTGCTGGCGGCGCGGGACGTGGTGTTTCCGCAGTTTGCGACGCACAACGCGCAGACCATGGCGACGATTTATGAATTGGCCGGGTCCGATTTTGAGCTCGGCAGCTATGAATTCCAGTGCCTGCACGGCATGGGCGAACCGCTTTACGAGCAGGTGGTGCCCAAGGACAAGCTGAACCGTCCCTGCCGCATCTACGCGCCGGTGGGGAGTCACGAAACGCTGCTGGCCTATCTGGTGCGGCGACTGCTCGAAAATGGCGCCAATTCGAGCTTCGTCAATCAGATCGCCGACGAGGACGTCCCCGTGGACCGGCTGATTGCCGATCCGGTCGAGATGGCGCGGCAGATTGCGCCGGTCGGCACCCCTCACGAGCAGATCGATCTGCCAAAAGACATTCTGGCGGCGGGACGCCGCAATTCACGCGGGATCGACCTGTCCAACGAGCAGGTTCTGCGGGCCCTGGAAAAGAGCCTGAAGGCCGGCGCCGAACGGGCGTGGGTGGCAAAGGCCGAGGACACGAAGGGCGAAGCCCGGCCCGTTCTCAATCCTGCCGATCATCGCGACGTGGTTGGCGAAGTGATCGAGCCTTCGGTGGACCAGATCGACGCCATCATGGCCAGGGCACAGCGCGCTGCTTCAGGATGGGCGACAACACCGCCCGCCGAACGCGGCGCGATGCTGATGCGGGCGGCGGGCGCCATGGAGAGCCAGATGGAAATCTTCATGTCGCTGGCCATGCGCGAAGCCGGCAAGACGGCAGCCAATGCGATTGCCGAAGTGCGCGAGGCGGTCGATTTCCTGCGCTATTACGGCAAGCAGGTCAAAGAAAGCTTTGCCAACGACACCCATATCCCTCTGGGGCCGGTGGTGTGCATTTCGCCGTGGAATTTCCCGCTTGCGATCTTTACCGGGCAGATATCGGCGGCGCTTGTCGCGGGCAACCCGGTGGTTGCCAAGCCGGCCGAGGAAACGCCGCTGATTGCGCAATTGGCGGTCGATTTGATGCACGCCGCCGGCGTGCCGGCCGATGTGCTGCAGTTTGCACCGGGTGACGGCAAGGTGGGCGCGGCGCTGGTCGGGCATCAAGCAACATGCGGGGTGATGTTTACCGGGTCGACCGAGGTAGCGCGGCTGATCCAGAAACAACTGGCCGGGCGGACGCTGGTCAATGGCGCTCCGATACCGCTGGTAGCGGAAACCGGCGGGCAGAATGCTTTGGTGGTGGATTCCTCTGCACTGACCGAACAGGTGGTGCTGGACGTCCTGGCTTCTGCCTTCGACAGCGCCGGACAGCGCTGTTCGGCGCTGCGGGTACTGTGCCTGCAGGAGGAAGTGGCCGACAAGACACTCGACATGCTCAAGGGCGCGATGGCCCAACTCGATATCGGCAATCCCGACCGGCTGACGATTGACGTGGGACCGGTGATTACCGCCGAGGCCCGCGATGGGATCAATGGGCATATCGAGGCGATGCGCGCCAAGGGCTGCGCGGTAACGCAGCTCGATCTGCCCGAATTGGCGGAACAAGGGACCTATGTGCCGCCAACGCTGATCGAATTGGGCGATATTTCAGAGCTGGGGCGCGAAGTGTTCGGGCCGGTGCTGCATGTGGTGCGCTTCAAGCGCAAGAACCTCGATGGGTTGCTCGAAAAGATCAACGCGCTGGGCTATGGGCTGACTTTCGGGCTCCATACGCGGATCGACGCGACGATTGCGGAGGTTTCGGCCAGAATCGAGGTGGGCAATATCTACGTCAACCGCAACCAGATCGGCGCCGTTGTGGGTGTGCAGCCGTTTGGGGGACACGGGCTGTCGGGCACCGGCCCCAAGGCTGGTGGCCCGCTTTATCTGCGACGGTTGGTACAAACGACCAGCCAGACGGTCTGGGGGTTGCCGGCGCGTCAGGCCGGTCCGACGTTGGTGACGCTGGCCGAATGGTTGCGTGGCAACAGCCGGGACGATCTGGCCGAGGTGACGCTGAATTATGCCAACCATCCGGCCATCAACGCCTTTTCCGAGCTGGACGGGCCTGTGGGTGAGCGCAACACTTATCTGACCAAACCAAAGGGCAAGGTTCTGCTCAGCGCAAGGACACTGACCGGGCTTGTGCATGGGCTTGCGGCAGGACTGGCAGCGGGAAATCAGATGCTGGTCGAGGCTTGGGGTGATCTGGGATCAGTGGTTCGCGACCTGCCAGAGGACATCAGACAGCGCGTTGAAATGGTGCGCGAAATCGGTTCGGGCGCGGCTCGGGCGGTTCTGGTGGAAGGCGACGGCGAAGCCGTGACCGCGATGAGCAAGGCCGTTGCGGAGTGGGACGGCCCGATCGTGACCGTGCAGGGCGTTTCGAGCGAAGCGCTGGAGCATGGCGAGGCGGTGTTCGCCATCGATCTGCTGGTCGATGAGGTTTCGACCAGCGTCAATACGGCAGCGGCTGGGGGCAATGCAAGCCTGATGGCGCTGGCCTGAGCGCCCTTTGACCCAAATGCCAACCAATGGCCTCTCCCTTGATAAGGAAGGGGCCGAAAGGTTCAACGCTCCGCCGGAAGGGTTTCCATGAAGTGGATGGGCTGGCCCTTTGAAGGGGTGACGAGTTGGCCGTCCCACATGACTGTGTTGCCGCGAATTATGGTGCCGACCGGCCAGCCCTTGACCGAGACGCCGTCATAGGGCGTCCAGCCAGCTTTTGACGCGACCCAGTCATTGGTGATGGTTTCGGTGCGGTTCATATCAACGATGGTGAGATCGGCATCATAGCCGACGGCCACCCTGCCCTTGCGGGCGAGATTGAACAGACGGTTGGGGCCGTGGCTGGTCATATCGACAAAGCGTTGCAGGCTGAGCCGGCCGGCATTGACGTGGTCGAGCATGATGGGAACCAGGGTCTGCACGCCGGTCATTCCCGAAGGCGAAGACGGGTAGGGCTTTTCCTTTTCCGCGCGCGTATGGGGGGCGTGATCGGAGCCGAGAATGTCGGCAACACCATTGGCGACCCCCTGCCAGATGCCTTCGCGGTGTTCGGCGTCGCGGACCGGCGGGTTCATCTGGGCGTAGGTTCCCAGCCTTGTGTAGGCGGTTTCGTCCAGCGTCAGATGGTGCGGAGTGACTTCGACCGAGGCAACGTCCTTGTGATCGGCGAGGAAGGTGATTTCCTCTTTTGTCGAGATGTGGAGGACGTGAATGCGCTTGCCGGTCTTGCGGGCGATGCGCACAAGGCGTTCGGTGCATTGGAGCGCTGCCTGCGGGTCACGCCAGATTGGGTGGGAGGACGGGTCACCTTCAACGCGAAGGTCCTTGCGCTCTTCGAGCCGGTATTCGTCTTCGGCGTGAAAGGCGGCGCGGCGGGAGATGGCCGACAGGATCGCTTCGACGCCATCATCGTCGGCGACCAGAAGGGAGCCGGTGGACGAGCCCATGAAGACCTTTACGCCGGCGCAGCCGGGGAGGCGTTCGAGTTGAGGCAATTGGGCGACGTTTTCGCGCGTGCCCCCGATATAGAAAGCGAAATCGCAATGCATGCGATCGGTGGCCCGGGCAATCTTGTCCTCGAAGGTCTCGCGGGTGGTGGTCAGGGGGTTGGTGTTGGGCATTTCGAAAACGCCGGTAACCCCGCCCATGACTGCAGAGAGTGAGCCTGACTGCAAATCTTCCTTGTGGTCGAGGCCGGGTTCGCGGAAATGGACCTGGGTATCGATGACGCCGGGAAGGACGGTAAGGCCGATGCAGTCGACATCGTTATCGGCGGTATCGGACAAGAGCGAGCCGATGGCGGCAATGCGCCCCTTGATGATGCCGATATCGGCGCTACCTATGCCATCGTGGTTGACCAGCGTGCCGCCCCGGAAAATCGTATCGAAGTGGCGACTCATGGCATACCTCCGGCTCGGCGACTGAATGGGGCGGGTTTAACGGATGGCACAGGAACAAGGCAAGGGCAGCATATGACAATCGAAAAGCGCGTCGACCGGGTGACCTTCAAAATTTCCGGTCCGGATGCGACCCATCTTCTCCATGATGTCCTGACCCCGCCTGTCCTCGAGGATGGCGAGGCGCGCTGGTTTGCGCTGCTGGCGCCGCAGGGCAAGTTGCTCGCCGAAGGACTGATCGGGTGGGCCGATGGCGCCCATTGGCTCGATGTTCCGGCCGCAGTGACCGAGAACTTCTTCAAGCGCATGAAGATGTATCGGCTGCGGGCCAAGATGGACATCGAGATGCTGGCCGAGACTCATGCGGTGGGATGGTCGGCAGAAGCGCCCGAGACGGGGATCGTCCATCGCGACGGACGCGGCGAAGGATTGGGATATCGGGTGATTGCCGCTCTCGCGGACGCTGAAGATTGGGCCGAGGGCACGGGGCAAGCCAAGGCGCGCATTGCGGCGGGCATTGCCGAGATGGGCCCGGATTTCGCGACCGAGGAGGTATTTCCGCACGATATCGGGATGGATCATCTGGGCGGTGTCGATTTCAAAAAGGGCCGTTATGTGGGCCAGGAAGTGGTGTCGCGCATGCAGCATCGCGGCACGGCGCGGCGGCGGCCGGTGATCGTATCGGGCATCGTGGCGGGCGCGCGCGGCGATGCGGTGGTGATCGGAGGGAAAAGCGTCGGCACGCTCGGCGGCGTCGTGGGCGGAACGTCCGTTGCGATTGCCCGGATCGACAAGATCACCGATGGCGGCGCGGCCAGCGTGGCGGGTGCTCCGGTCTCGCTTGCCCTGCCCCAATGGGCGCGCTACGATTTTGCAACGCCGGGCGGCGATTCCGAAGACGATTAGGATCGAGGACAATGGCACGCGCACAATCCCGCGCCTGGCAGCGCATGCTTTCGGGACGTCGCCTCGATCTGTTGGACCCCTCCCCGATCGATGTGGAACTGTCCGATATCGCGCACGGGCTGGCCCGGGTGGCCCGCTGGAACGGGCAGACCAAGGGCGATTATGCGTTTTCGGTGGCCCAGCATTCGGTGCTGGTGCTCGAGATCGCTTCGGCCATGGATCCCGAAATCGATGACCGGGGGCGGCTCTACGCCCTGCTCCACGACGCCCCGGAATATGTGATGGGCGACATCATCTCCCCCTTCAAGGCCGCCATGGGCGGCAATTATCGTGATGTCGAGGCGCGTCTGCTCGGCGCCATCCATATCCGCTTCGGCCTGCCGGCCATAGCGCCGGCGGCGCTGAAAAAGCTCATCAAACGGGCAGACCGCGAGGCTGCCTTTTTCGAGGCGGTCAATCTTGCCGGTTTTGCGCCCGATGAAGCGCGGAAATTTTTTGGAGAGCCGAGCTTGGCCGGGTTTGATCTTCCCGGCTTTGACCGGCTGATCCGGCCATGGCCGACCCAGCAGGCGCACGATCACTTCGTGGATGTGTTCGAAAGCCTGGGTACTTAGCTATCTTGGGGCTCAACCCATTGTAATCACTAAAATTTTAATCTCATTTTACGTGTTAACCCTGTCGCGGATGAGGCTTTGCGTTAACGGATCGGAAAGGTTGATAAAGCGTTAAGACGCCGTCAACCGGAGAGACGTTCATGCGCTTTGACCGATCCCACAACCGCCCCCGCAGGAGCATCGCGCTGCGCTATCGGGCGGGCGTTGCCGCCGCGCTGTTTTTGGCAGGAATCTTCGGGGCCGGTCTGGCCGGCGCAACCGCCGCGCATGCCGACGGGCTGATCAGTCATGCTCCGCCGCCCCTGACCACGCTGGTCAAGTTCTACGACCGGCAGTACGAAATCGCCTATGCGGATTCGGTTTCGCTGGAGCCGACCTCCTCAGCGATCGTGCGCAAGGTGGGATATGGCCATGTGCGCGACGTCAATATCGCGACGACCACAAGCGGCACTTATTCCAGCGACGGGCTTGTATCGCCACATGTGCTTTATCCGGGGATAGAGGTAAATCGGGTTTACGACGAACCCCGACACTACCACGGCTATAGCCTTTGGCCCCAGGGATCGAGCTTCATGATCCTGTCGGTTGGCCGCAATCCGGTCAGCGGAAATGTGGTGATCAACAACGTTTCGGACCGGGGGGTGCGTTCGTGCTCGGCCAGCGGGTCGTTTGTTTCCTGCTACCGGACGTATTAACCGAACCGCCAGCCGGGCTTGAACTTGTAAAAGACGTGCAGGCCGACCTGGGCCAGTTTGTCCATGTTGCGGGCCCATGCGGGCCGGACATAGGTCGCGTGGTAATGCGTCGCGTCGGCGACTTCGGTCAGATAGATTTCCTTGTTGAGCACTTCCTGAGTGATGGACTGCGCCCGATCCCATGCCGCAACTTCCGAGGTGCGGTTGACATTGGTCTTGCCATCGCAGGCGAACGAGAACTGGCAGGCATTGCGGCGGTGCTGGTTCTGGTAGACCACGCCGCAGATGGTATCGGGGTAATTGGGGTGGTCCAAACGGTTCATGATGACCTGGGCGACCGCGACCTGGCCGCGATAGCTTTCGCCGCGCGCCTCGAAATAGATGCCGGTTGCCATGCACCATTGCTCGCGTTCGGAGTAGGTGTGGCTGACGGTGAATTCGGTTGCCGGGGTGTTGGCGCGACCATAGGCCAGCGTTTCGGGAACGCCCACGGGGCTTGGGGTGTTCGGATCGCGATCGGAATCTTCGGAAATGGCGTCAATCGCGGCCAGACCGGCCGAATTGACCATGTCGGGATCGATCGAAGCCACCGAAATGCGCGGGCCCTCCTCTTGCTCTTCACCCTCAGCGACCATGATCGACGACTGCTGGGCGGTGTAAGGATCGCCAGCAGAGCGGGCCGAGGCAATCGAGAGCCGCACCGCATCAAAGGTCTGGGAAAAGGCGACAAGGTTGACCTCGGGCAGCGCCCTGTCGGTCTTGTCGGTCCTGTTGGGACCGGAAAACATCGCCGTATTAAACAGCGGGGCAACGGTGCCGGAAATGACGGGATGATCGCCCTCGAAGGCGAGGGACGCCATCGGTGTGGGGGGAAGTTCGGTCGCAGGATCGACGGCGCGAAAGCCACCGGTCCCGGGGACCGCAAAGCCGTAAGCAACGACGCTGAGCGTCAGTGCCCCTACAGCCTTCAAAACTTTTCGCGAGGCACGCGCCGGGTTGGCACGCACCAGGGAGATCCCATACGCCATACTAACGCTTTTCTACGCCACAACACTGACCCGCCGGCCTTGCACGAAGCACCGGAACCCTTGATGAAAAATACGCCATCGTTCCGATGTCGAGCCGACCGTTCTGGCATGCGATGCACAAGTGCAACACCAAGACGATCAAATGCCGACAATCCCGATGATCGTTGATTAGGGTTATGAAGGGGTAAACACGGGCAAATTGGCACGGAAAAGTTCAGATTGCGGCACTGGCAAGGCATTGTGGGGGCCGCCAATGGCTAACTGGCGTCATCCGATTGGGCCAGAACCATACGGGCGACCGGCACGCGATAGGGCGAGCAGCTGACGTAATCGATATCGAGCCCGGAGAAAAAGCGCAGGGAATTGGTTTCGCCGGCGTGTTCGCCGCAAATGCCGACCTTCAAATGCGGATTGACCGCCCTGCCCCGCTCGATGGCGATGCGGATCAATTCGCCCACGCCGCGCTGGTCGATGGTGACGAACGGGTCGACGTCGTAGAGCCCGCGGCGGTGATATGTCGCAAGGAAGGCCGGGGCGTCGTCGCGTGAGATGCCATAGGTCGTCTGGGTGAGATCGTTGGTGCCAAAGGAGATGAAATCGACCTCCTTGGCGATATCACCTGCCCTCAAACACGCGCGGGGCAATTCGATCATCGTGCCGAACGCCAGATTGGCGCCACGCTGGAAGACCGGCGCGTTGCCCACGATATCCATGATGCGCGATTTGACCCAGGCGACCTCCCGGGCCGAGGTGACGAAGGGCACCATGATCTCGAGATTGACCGGCATGTCCTGATTGTCCATGGCCGCTTCGACGCCAGCCACCAATGCCCGAACCTGCATGGCAAGGATTTCGGGGTAAGTGATAACCAACCGCACGCCGCGATGGCCGAGCATGGGGTTGACCTCATCGAGGCGCTGGAGGCGCGCCTTGAGCGCCTTGAGAGAGAGGCCCAGCGCTTCAGCGGTGTCTTCGATATCGTCCTCGCTGCGGGGCAGAAATTCGTGCAGGGGCGGATCGAACAGGCGCACATTGACGGGCTTGTTCTGCATTGTCTGGAACAGCGCTGCATAATCGGCGGCCTGATAGTCGACGAGCCCTTCGAGCGCTGTGGCGCGATCCTGCTCACTTTCAGACAGGATCAGGCGGCGCAGGGCGCGCATGCGCTCGCCGGAAAAAAACATGTGTTCGGACCGTGCCAGCCCGATGCCTTCGGCGCCAAAGCTGAGCGCCGTGCGGGCGGCCTCGATGGTTTCGGCATTTGTCCTGACGGAAATGGTGCGGGTGTCGTCGGCCCAGTCCAAAAGCCGCGAAAGCGCACCACCTATATGAGGCCGCGAGAGGGGAAGCGCGCCTTCGTAGATGGCGCCCTCGGACCCGTCGATGGTGAGACGCTGACCGGTGGTAAAGACTTTGTCGCCGATCTTGCAGACGCCATTTTCGGCGTCGATCTGCAAGGTTCGCAGACCGGCCACACAGGGCTTTCCGGTTATGCGGGCCACGACGGCAGCGTGACTGGTCATGCCGCCGCGTGCGGTGACAAAACCGGTGGCCGCCTTCATGCCCTCGATGTCGCCGGGGCCGGTCTCCATGACCACCAGGATGCAATGGCGGCCCCGGGCGCGGCACCGCGCCGCATCGTCGGGGGTAAAGACGATTTCCCCACTGGCCGCACCGGGGGAAACGCCGAGACCTGTAGCAATGGCGGTTGCCTTGTGGTCGTCGGTGAGGCGTGGGTGAAGCAATTGGGAAAGCTGAGCGGGGTTGAAACGCCTGACCGCTTCGGCCGGCATCCACACCCTGGCGTCGACCCGTTCAACCGCCGCTTCGAGTTGTGCGCCGGCGCTGACCTGGACCGGCCGGGCCGAAACCAGCCGCGCCACATCGCCTTCGATCGACACGACACAGGCCATGTGCTGACCCGACGCCGCGTCGATGGTTTCGATCAGCTTTGCGGCGCTTGGTGGCAGTTTGGGCAGCGGTTCACCCGGCGGAGCAACCGGACCAATTCGCCCCGTTGTCGTATTGCGGGAGAGAAAATGTTCGATCCGACCGCTGACCGTGGCTTGCACGATGACGATCTGATTGTCGCGCGCCTCACGTTCGGCCTCGCTCGCCCAGCCGGCCGGCGCCGGGCCATAGCTGGCAAAGGCGGCATTGATCGCCTTGCCCATGGCGCGCTGCGGATCGACGGCTTCATGCTCGTTGGAGGGAGCGGCCAGACCCGTTCGCGCCGGCTCAAGGCCGGCGATATGGCGGGGTGCGGAGGTCCGAACGACAAGTTCGGGAGGCTTTTTGCCTGGTGTTACCAGCTTGAAGAGCGTCGTGACCCAGACCTTGCGCAGCGTGTCGGTTCCGGCCCTGCGCTCGGTCTGCAGCGCATCCCAGGCGGTCCGGGTGATGGCAATTGTCGGCGCGACAGCGAGCCCGGCATCGGCGACAACATGAAGCCAGCGCGCCTTGCCGACCAGAAGACGCAATTGTGCGCGGCTGAGGGAGGGCTTTCCCTGAGCCGGGGCAATTGCGAACATCTGCTGGGAAGGCGCAACCAAGAAAAAAACCCCAACTGAATCGGTGCCATATTGCCTGTGTGCCGGGGTTCCGGCAACAGGGGCCCGGTAACGTCTTTTGTCGCGCTTCCGAACCGCAAAAGTCTGCAACTTTTGCTGGAAGCGCTCGTGCAAAAGCTCACAGCAAGGTGGCTTGACTTGGGCAGGGACAAACCGCATGTGAGAACCATGACCGACAAGCCCAGCCTCGACATCCTGTTGTGCGCGCCGCGCGGATTTTGCGCCGGTGTGGATCGTGCCATTCAGATCGTGGATCTGGCGCTCAAAAAGTATGGAGCGCCGGTCTATGTGCGCCATGAGATCGTTCACAACAAATTCGTGGTGGATGGGTTGCGGGCCAAGGGTGCGGTGTTTGTTGAAGAGCTCGAGGAAATTCCCGAGGGCACCGACGCACCGGTGATCTTTTCGGCGCATGGGGTGGCCAAATCGGTGCCCGCCGAAGCCAAGCACCGCAACATGTTCTTTCTCGACGCCACCTGTCCGCTGGTGACCAAGGTGCATGTGGAGGCCCAGCGTCACGCCGAGGACGGCCACGATATCGTGCTGATCGGCCATCGTGGGCACCCCGAAGTGATCGGCACCATGGGGCAATTGCCGCCAGGCAAGATTACCCTGATCGAGACGGTTGCGGATGCCGAGGCATTTGCGCCGCGCGATCCGGACAATCTGGCGCTGGTGACCCAGACCACGCTGTCGGTGGATGACACAAGCGCCATGGTGATGGTGCTCAAGAGCCGGTTTCCCAATATCTCGGTGCCGGCCAAGGAAGACATCTGCTATGCCACCACCAACCGGCAGGAAGCCGTAAAGGCCGTGGCGCCGCGGGTGGATGCGATGATCGTTGTGGGCGCCCCCAATTCTTCGAACTCCATGCGCCTCGTGGAAGTGGGCGAGCGGGCCGGATGCAGGGTTTCGGTGCTGGTCCAGCGGGCTGAGGACATCGACTGGGATCAGTTCGGGGATATTTCTTCGCTGGGCATCACGGCCGGGGCTTCGGCGCCGGAATCGCTGGTCGAAGAGGTGATCGAAGCCTTTGCCGAGCGGTTTACGGTCAATGTCGAGATCGCGGTGACGGCTGAAGAAAATATCGCGTTTAATATCCCGCGTGTCCTGCGCCAGCTTGAAGAGGCGTCGGGGCATTGAGCGAGACGGTGGTGATCCATACCGACGGGGCCTGTTCAGGCAACCCGGGCCCCGGCGGCTGGGGCGCTGTGCTTGAATACAATGGTACGGTCAAAGAGCTCAAGGGCGGCATGGCCCAGACCACCAACAACCAGATGGAGCTGACCGCGGCCATCGAGGCGCTAAATGCGCTCAAGCGGCCCTGCGCCGTTGAAATCCACACCGACAGCCAATACGTCAAGAATGGCATTGGTGGCTGGCTGCACGGCTGGAAGCGCAATGGCTGGAAGACGGCAGCGAAAAAGCCGGTCAAGAATGTCGAACTGTGGCAGGCGCTTGATGCGGCGACCAAGCGGCACACCATCACCTGGCACTGGGTGAAGGGGCACGCGGGGCACGACCTCAATGAGCGCGCCGACCGGCTGGCCAATGAGGGCATGGCGCCGTTCAAGGGACGCTAACCTCAACTCTCCTCAACTCAGGCGATTCCAGCGGTTCAGTGTGCGACCGGCTTTTCCTTGCGGAACAGGGCCAGCACCGGCGCGATGGCGAACTCGGCAACCGGGATCAGGATGAATCCGATCACGAGGCCGAGGATGCCCGAGATAACGGCAATGGTAAGCCAGTTGAGAGCGCCCGCAATGGCGGGGACCGCGCCTTCTACCAAGTGAGCGACGTCTTCGATCCAGTGCTCGGGCCCGGCAAAGCCCATGCCTGCCAACCCATGGACGATGATGCCGCCGCCGACCCAGAGCATGGCGGCGGTGCCCACGATGGCAAGCCATTTGAGAAAGACGGGCATGCCCGCGACCAGCCCCCGGCCTATGGCACGGCCCAGGCCGGTCTTGCCATCCTTTGCCAGATAAAGCCCTACGTCGTCGGCTTTGACGATCAGGGCCACACCGCCATAAACGAGAATTGTCATGCCAAGGGCCACGACCAGAAGCACCAGCGCCTGGTTGACGACGTTGCCGGCCGGGATTTGCGCCAGCGCGATGGTCATGATTTCGGCGGACAGGATGAAATCGGTCTTGATTGCGCCGGCGACCTTTTCGGCCTCGAGCTTTTCGGCGTTGGCGGCGGACGGAACCACCTTTTTCTCGTGCTCGTGTGCCTGGTGTGGGAACGCCGCCTCATAGATTTTTTCGGCGCCTTCATAGCACAGATAGGCCCCGCCCAGCATCAGGAGGGGATTGATCATCCAGGGCAGAAAGGCGCTGAGCAGGAGGGCGGCAGGCAGGAGGAAGATCAGCTTGTTCTTGATCGAACCCAGAGCAATCTTGCCGACGATTGGCAGTTCGCGCTCGGGTTTGAAGCCCTGGACGTATTTGGGCGTCACCGCGGCGTCGTCGATCATAGCCCCGGCCGCCTTGGCACCGGCTTTCATCGCCTGGCCGGCAATATCGTCGACCGAAGTCGCCGCCACCTTGGCGAGGGCGGCAACATCATCGAGAAGGGCGAGTAGGCCGACGCTCATGTAATAAATCCCCTATGTGGCGTTCATAACTGCTTGGCCAGGCCGTGGTTCCCTAGCCTGCGACCTTACCGAAGTCAGCGACCAGATGCATCGTGTCGCGCAGGGACGCCAGAAGATTGAGGCGGTTGGCGCGGATGGCCGGATCGGGGTCGTTGACGAGGACAGATTCGAAGAAGGCATCGACAGGCGCGCGGAGCGAGGCGAGAACCGAGATGGCGCCGGCGTAGTCGTCGTTTTCGAGGCGAGCGATCACGTCGGTGCGGGCCCGTGCGATGGCGGCCGCGAGGCTTTGTTCCTCGGGGGTGGAAAGCCTTGCAGCATCGACCGGGTCGGCATAGGCGCGGCCGTCCTTTTTCTCCTCGGCGGTGAGGATGTTGGCGGCGCGCTTGTAACCGGCCAGCAGAGCCTTGCCGTCTTCGGCAGCGAGGAGCGAGGACAGCGCAGCAACGCGCGAGACGATCTGCAGGATGTCGTCGCTGTCGGACGAGATCACCGAATCGACGAGGTCGTGGCGGGCGC
The DNA here is from genome assembly GCA_002723255.1 of Pelagibacterium sp. Lineage (GTDB taxonomy): Bacteria > Pseudomonadota > Alphaproteobacteria > Rhizobiales > Devosiaceae > Pelagibacterium > Pelagibacterium nitratireducens. The sequence continues at coordinate 22,397 of PBNW01000050.1, forward strand.
CGGAATCGCGGAGCGACACCTTCAGGCGGTCATGGAAGAAGCTCAGCAAATTGGCGTCCGACACAAAACGGTTGAGCGAGAGCCGCAGCTTGTTGTCCACGATCAGCCGGATCACACCCAGCGCAGCGCGGCGCAGGGCGTAAGGGTCTTTGCTGCCGG
>PBNW01000051.1 GCA_002723255.1 Pelagibacterium sp.
CAATCCCGATCCCACCCCGCCGATTCCGGGGCCGAATCCCGACCCGGTTCCACGGCCGCCCGATAGTCCGGTCCCAGATCCCACCGATCCCATTCCGCATCCGCCGGAGCCGGAAATTCCGCCCAATCCGGGCGATCCCGTTCAGCCGACGCGGAGCTAATCGGCGGTTCGTGAGCGCATGCCCAGCAGGCGGGGCAGGCGGCCATCGATCATCAACAGACCGATGAAGATGGCCAGCATGCCCAAGAGATGGGTGGGCAGAATGATTTCCCCGAGCAGCACGAAGCCGAATATGATCGCGGATACGGGCGCTATGAAGGTTACCGTCGAAAAGTTGGTCGCACCGATCCGGGGCAGGATGCGGTACATGATGATGAACGTGAAGGTCGTGGCCATAAGTCCGATCCCAAAGGCGGCCAGCCAGGTTTCCGGCAAGGTAATGACCGGCGGACCCTCAAAGCCGAAGGCCACGATCGCCGAGCTCAGGCCTGCGCCTGATAGGGCCATGACCGCGAATGCCGTCGGCTCAACGGATTTGAAGCTGCGGGTAATGTTGAGCGAAAACGCGTAGCAGATCGTCGCGCCCAGGCAGGCGGCGATGGCCCAGAGTTGCGAATTTCCGCCGCTCTGAAGAGCCGGCGAGGCAAGAATGGCAACGCCGGTGAACCCGCAAACCACGCCGACGAATTTAAGCACGCTGGCCCGTTCCCCATCGCTGAAGAACAGTGAGATGATCACCGTCATGATGGGGGTCAGGGCATTGATGATCGCCGCGACACCACTCGCCAGGCTCCCTTGAGCCAGCGGATAGAGGGCGAACGGGATCGAATAGGCCAGCCAGCCCAGTGCACCGAGTTTGAGCCAGAGCATGGGGTCGCGCGGCACGGGTTTGCGCATGACGAACAGCGCCACCCAGCAGCCCAGCGCGCCGATACAGACGCGCAGCGCCGAAACCCAGAGAGGTCCGAGTTCGCGAATCAGGATTGCGTTAAAAATGAAAGAGAAGCCCCAGATCCCTCCGAGCAGAAGAATCCAGAACCAGTCACGAGTCGCCATGGGATTGTGCCTACAGGTGGAAGACCGGAACGCTACGCCTTTGCCGGCGCGATGTCGAAGCAGTTATGGAAATGACACCTATCAAATCGGGTGATCCGAACCACCCGATTTTGACGTCAGCCGCGATAGGCAACCGCTCCGGATGCAAGCAGGGCCAGAGCCTTGGGATAGAGCTTGTGTTCCTCCGCCAGCACCCGGGCAGCCAGCGTCTCGGGGGTATCGCCCGGCGCGATGGGCACGCGGGCCTGCAGGATGGCAGGGCCCTCATCAAGGCCCGGTGTCACGAAATGGACGGTACAACCTGCCTCGAGCGCGCCATCGGAAATGGCCCGTGCGTGGGTGTCGAGCCCCTTGTAGGCGGGCAGGAGCGAAGGATGGATGTTGATGGCCTTTCCCTGCCAGTGCGTCGTGAACTCGGCCGTCAGAATACGCATGAAGCCGGCAAGGCAGATGTAATCGACGGCCCAGCCCTCAAGGATCCGGGTCAGCGCATTTTCGAAATCGAGACGGCTCTCAAAGCTGCTCTGCGCGAGGTTGGCCGTCTCGATCCCTTCGGCGCGGGCCGTTTGCAGGCCCGGTGCCGCGGCGCGATTGGAAAAGACGCCGACGATTTCGGCGGGATATTGTGGAGCCTTGGCGGCTTCGATCAAGGCCGTCATGTTCGAGCCGCGCCCGGAAATAAGGACGGCGACGCGCTTTTTGGCGCTCATAGGGAGAGGGCACCGGTAAATTCAACGGCATCACCGCTGCGCTCGACCAGTTCGCCAACGATGCTGGCGGTTTCGCCGTGGCTTTCGAGTTTGGCGACGAGTGCTTCGGCATCCCCGGCACTCACGGCGACCAGCATGCCGACACCGCAATTGAAGGTGCGCAGCATTTCCCGCTCGGCAATCCCGCCCTGTCTGGCCAGCCAGCCAAAGACTTTGGGCGTCGATACCGCATCGAGATCGACGCGCGCCGCCAGCGTTTGGGGCAGGACGCGGGGGATGTTTTCCTGAAATCCGCCACCGGTGATATGGGCCAGCGCCTTGATGTTCAGACCCGAGCGGATTGCATCGAGCAGCGGCCTGACGTAGATTTTCGTGGGCACGAGCAGCGCGGCGCCAAGGCTGGATTCGGGCGCAAAGGGTGCTGGATCGGACCAGGCAAGGCCGGACATGTCCACGATCTTGCGGACCAGCGAATAGCCGTTCGAGTGCACGCCGGACGAAGCGATGGCGACGAGCTTGTCCCCGGCACCAATATCGGTACGGGGCAGGAGGCTGCCGCGTTCCGCGGCGCCCACGGCAAAGCCGGCGAGGTCGTAATCGCCACCGTGATACATGCCAGGCATTTCAGCGGTTTCCCCACCGATCAGCGCGCATCCTGCCTGACGGCAACCTTCGGCAATGCCTTCGACGATGGCAGTGCCCTGGGCAACGTCAAGCGCGCCGGTGGCGAAGTAATCGAGGAAGAACAGCGGTTCGGCACCCTGGACGACGAGGTCGTTGACGCACATGGCGACAAGATCGATGCCGACGGTATCGTGGATGCCGGCATCAATCGCGATCCGCAGCTTGGTTCCGACGCCATCATTGGCAGCGATCAGTACGGGATCGGTGAACCCGGCCGCCTTGAGATCGAACAGACCGCCGAAACCGCCGATTTCCCCATCTGCGCCCGGGCGGCGGGTCGACTTGACTGCCGGCTTGATGGCTTCGACGAGCGCGTTTCCCGCGTCGATATCGACTCCGGCCTGCTTGTAGGAAAGGCCGTTCGAGGGCAGGTTTGTGTCGTCGGACATTTGGATACGCCATCCCCAGTGATGCGCCCTTGTGAGGGGCGGCATCAGATTAACGTTGATCGGCCCGGTCGGGCTCTATATTTCGGAAGGCTGATACCGGCTCGCAACGCTACACGCAAGGACTGCCATGTCACTGAGGAACCAGATCACCTTCTGGATCGCACTGTTAGTCGTTCTGGGGGTCCTGTTGTGGGTCTTCCGCGGCATTCTGCTGCCATTCGTTCTCGGCATCACGCTGGCCTATCTGCTCAACCCGTTCGTCGACTGGCTTCAGAGCCGCAAGTTCCATCGCGGGTTTGCAACGCTGATTGTGATGCTGCTGGCCATGCTGGCGCTGCTGGCTGTCTTCCTGCTTATTGTCCCGCTCCTGCTTCAGCAGGCTTTCGGGCTGGCGCGCAACATTCCCACCTATGTCCAGCAGTTGCAGGTGTTCATCGAGAACATGATCCCGCGGCTCGAGCAATGGCTCGGTCCCGAACGGATGCAGGAACTCGAGCGCGGCATCGAACAGATGTTTGCCGATGGCATCGGCATGCTCACCGGCTTTACCGGGCAGGTGATGCAGCAATCGATGAGCATCATAAATACGATCGGCATCATCGTCGTAACCCCGGTCGTGGCTTTCTATCTCCTTCTCGATTGGGACCGCATGGTGGCCAGCGTAGATAGCCTGTTTCCACCGGCGCACCGCGCCGAGATGCACGCGCTGTTTAAGGACATGGACATAGCCCTTGCCGGTTTTGTTCGCGGGCAGGGCGCCGTGGTGGGGATATTGGCAATATTTTATGCCGTGTCGCTGTCGCTGGCGGGGCTGAGCTTTGGTCTCGCCATCGGATTGATGGCCGGGCTTTTCAGCTTCATTCCCTATGTCGGCGCATTGATCGGGTTTGTGCTTTCGATGGGCATTGCCCTCGTGCAGTTCTGGCCCGAATGGCCCATGATGGCTGTGATCCTGGCGATTTTTCTCGTCGGCCAGTTTCTCGAAGGCAATATTTTGTACCCCAAACTCGTGGGATCGAGCATTGGTGTTCATCCCGTTTGGCTGATGTTCTCGCTTTTTGCCTTTGCCGTCCTCTTCGGGGCGCTGGGGGTCTTGATTGCCGTGCCACTGGCGGCCATCTGTGGTGTGCTCGTCCGTTGGGCTGTTCGCAAATACAAGCAAAGCCCCATCTACGATTCACCGACTGCAATGATTGCTCCGCAGAAGGCTGGCGCCGATGCAAGCCCAAAAGAAATCTCCTAGCACCTTGTCCCCGCTGACAAAGGAACAGCTTATTCTCGATCTCGGGCACGATGTTGCCCAGACCGAGGATGATTTCATGGTGTGTGCCGGCAACGAGATGGCTTTCGGACATGTGATGGCGTTCCCCGACTGGGCCGCTCCCATGACGCTGGTGGTCGGAGCCGCCAAATCGGGCAAGTCACATCTGGCACGGATATGGGCGAGGCGGGCCGGTGCAGCCATCATGCGGCCCGATATTGCCGAAACATTCGCCACAGAGGGCGGACGGCAACCGGTTCTGGTGGAAGATGCGGATCGGAACGGATATGAGGAAGCGGAGCTTTTTCATTTGCTCAACCAATCCATGCGCGACGAGCGACCTCTATTGATGACGGCCAGGACTCAGGTAAACGAATGGCCCTACAAGACCAATGACGTCAAATCGCGTGTCCGGCTGGCCGCGCACTTTTCGCTCACTGCGCCCGATGACATCTTGTTGTCGCAGATGTTCGTGAAATTGTTCGCCGACAGGCAGTTGTCGGTCGATCCGAAAGTAATCTCCTATCTGGTGGGCCGCATGGAGCGCTCGTCGGAGGAAGTGGTCGCTCTGGTCGAGCTTCTCGACAGGCTGTCACTGTCACGGGGGCGGGCAATCACGCGGGCCATTGCGGCCGAAGCGCTGGTAATCCGCTCGGAACGCTAGGCGACCGGGAAAGGTGAAAAATGGACGATATGGCCCATGACCAGCATTCGAGCGACGAGGCCGCGCCCGATATCGAGGCATTGCGGTCGAGCCCTGCGCGGTTCGTAAACCGCGAGGTGAGCTGGCTTCAGTTCAATATGCGGGTGCTCGAAGAAGCGGCCAATCCCAATCACCCACTGCTGGAAAGGCTGCGGTTCGTCTCGATTTCGGCCAACAATCTCGACGAGTTCTTCATGGTGCGCGTCGCCGGCCTGAAAGGGCAATTGCGGGCGGGTCTGCCGCGCGAAAGCGCCGATGGCATGACGCCGAGCGAGCAGATCGAGGAGATCACGACGCTTGCCCAGCATCTGCACCTCGAACAGCAGGATCAGTGGCAGTCTATTCGCGATGAGTTGTTCGAGCAGAACATCATTCTGCATGAAGCTGCGGATCTCACGCCGGAACAGGTTGAATTCCTGCAAAAGATTTTCCGGGAAGAGATTTTTCCGGTGCTGACGCCGATTGCCATCGATCCGGCTCACCCCTTCCCGTTTATTCCCAATCTCGGGTTCTCTCTGGCCTTCCAACTCGACCGGGCGACTGACAATTCGCGTCTGACAGCACTGGTGCGCATACCGTCCAACCTCGACCGTTTCATAAAGCTGCCCACCAAGGCGATTTCGGATCGGCGCGTCGAGATGGTGACTGTCGAGACGATGGTCCAGATCTTCTTCCACAAGATATTTCCCGGCTACAACATCGTCGGGCACGGGTCGTTCCGGATCGTTCGTGACAGCGAAATCGAAATCGACGATGAGGCAGCCGATCTGGTCGTCGAGTTCGAATCGGCACTGCGTCAGCGTCGTCGCGGCCAGGTGATAAGGCTGGAAATCGAGCGGTCCATGCCGCGTTCGCTCAAGCGGCTTATCGCTGAAGAACTGGGCATTACGGCCGAGGATACGTTCGAGGTCGATGGCTTTATGGCGCTCGCCGACGCGGGCAAGATTTGCGATCTGGATCGGCCAGAGCTGAAGTTTCCGCGCTACCACGCCCGCTTTCCCGAGCGCATCCGTGACCATCACGGTGATTGTTTTGCCGCGATCCAGGAAAAGGACATTGTTGTCCACCACCCTTACGAGAGTTTCGATGTCGTTGCGCAGTTTGTCGCCCAGGCGGCACGCGATCCCGATGTTGTGGCGATCAAGCAGACGCTTTACCGCACGTCCAAGGACTCGCCGATCGTCAAGGCCCTGATAGCGGCGGCCGAGATGGGTAAATCGGTCACCGCGCTGGTCGAACTCAAGGCACGGTTCGACGAGGAAGCCAACATCCGCTGGGCGCGTGATCTTGAACGGGCCGGCGTGCAGGTGGTCTTCGGGTTCATAGAGCTCAAGACCCACGCCAAGCTCAGCCAGGTCGTGCGGCGCGAGAAGGGCAAGCTGGTTTCCTATTGCCACGTCGGGACAGGCAACTACCACCCGGTAACGGCCAAAATTTATACCGATCTGTCCTACTTTACCGCCGATCCGATCATCACGCGTGACGTTGCACGGGTGTTCAACTTCATCACCGGCTATGCACGCCCCAGTGAACTCGAAGCCATCGCCATTTCGCCGTTCGCGTTGCGGGCGACTTTGATGGAACATATCGCAACCGAGATCGAATTGGCGCGCCGGGGCGAGCCCGCTGCCATCTGGTTCAAATGCAACGCACTGGTCGATCCCGAGCTCATTGATGCCCTTTACGAGGCCAGTCAGGCCGGCGTGAAGGTCGAGCTGGTGGTGCGCGGAATATGTTGTTTGCGGCCTGGTATTCCGGGCTTTTCTGACAATATCCGCGTCAAGTCCATCGTCGGGCGGTTCCTTGAGCATTCCCGAATTTATTGCTTTGGCAATGGTGGCGAGATGCCATCGCGCGACGCGGCGGTCTATATTTCTTCGGCAGATCTGATGCCGCGCAATCTGGACTGGCGTGTCGAAACGCTGGTGCCTATTAAGAACCGGACCGTGCACAGGCAGATTCTCGACCGCATCATGGTGGCCAACCTTCGCGACAACCAGCAAAGCTGGGAGGTCCTGCCGGATGGTACTGCCCAGCGCATTGTGCCTGGCGATGGAGAAGAGGCATTCAACGCGCACGACTATTTCATGACCAATCCATCCCTGTCGGGACGCGGGAGCGCGTTGCACGGGGATAGCGACGACGAGGACAGTGATCTTTGATTCGATTCTGGAGCCTTGAATCCGACCCGGCCGGGCAGGGCCGCCTTTCAGGGGCCAAGCCCGTTGCGGTGCTCGACATCGGCTCGAACTCGGTGCGTCTTGTTGTTTACGAGCGCCTCGCGCGCGCTTTGACGGTTCTCTACAATGAGAAGTCCTCGTCCACGCTCGGGCGCGGGGTGGCCGCCACTGGGCGGCTGGCCGAGACCTCGATGGCCAGCGCCCTGAAGGCCATAAGGCGGTTTGCGCTGGTCTGCCGTTTGACTGAAGTCGGCGACATTTACGCCATCGCCACATCGGCCACCCGGGAGGCTGAAAACGGGCCGGAATTTGCACGGGCCGTCGAGGATATCATAGGTGTGCCGGTGCGGGTGCTCAGCGGCTCTGAAGAAGCCCACTATGCGGCCCTTGGGCTGGTCTCGGGTATGCCCGAGTTCGTGGGAGTGGTGGGTGATCTGGGCGGTGGTAGCCTGGAACTGGCCATGGTGGATGGCGGGCAAGATACCGGTGGGGAGACCCACGAACTGGGTGTCATCAGGCTTCAGGACGACACCCAGATGACAGCGACCAAGGCGTCGGGGATCATCCGGGAGCGCCTCAAGTCGTCCAAGCTGCTCGAACCGGGACGATACAAATCTTTTGCGGCCATCGGTGGTACGTGGCGTGCGTTGGCCAAATTGCATCAGGCCCGGTGCAACTATCCTTTGCATATGGTGCAGGATTACGTGGTCAGTACGGCGGACATCCTGCCCTTGTGCGAAGCACTGATTGAGGGCAATGGCGACAAGAAACTGGTCAAGGGCATCGAAACGGTATCGGGGTCGCGAAAGGATCTTCTGCCCTACGGTGCGGCCGTTCTGGCGGAAGTGTTGCGGGCCGGAGACTTCGATGAAGTCGTCTTTTCGGCACAGGGCGTACGTGAGGGCTATCTTTACGACAGGCTCCCAGACCCCGAAAAGGAAATCGATCCACTGCTGCAGGCTGCAGCGGAAATTTCCATGCTGCGTTCGCGGGCGCCTGAATTTTCGGGCGATCTTATCGATGGCAGCGGGGCATTGTTCAATCTGATCGGAGCTCAGGAAAGCACCGATGAGGAAAGATTGCGCAAGGCTGCGTGCTATATTTCCGATATCGGTTGGCGGGCACATCCGGACTATCGGGGCGAACAAAGCATCCAGATGGTGGCCTTTTCCGACATTGTCGGGATCAGTCACGCCGGTCGGGCTTTTCTCGCTCAAACCCTGGCGTTCCGCTACATGGGCTTTAAGCAAAAAAGCACCAATGCCAAGCTGCTTGAACTGTCTGGCAAGGATTTGGGGCCAAGGGCGCGATTGATCGCTGCCTATTTTCGGGTCGCTTATCCGCTGGCAGCAGCCATGCCGGGAATTCTGCCGCGCACCCGGTTCTCGGTGGATGGCAAAACACTCGAATTGCACCTGCCTGCCGACCTGGCGTTTCTGGACGGCGACAGGATGCGCGGGCGCCAACGCCAACTGGCCACTGAGGCAGGGTTCAAGGATGGCACAATAAGGGTCGATTGACCCTTATTCGGCAAGGTCGACGGACACTTCGACCACACCTTTGCGCGTCGCGGCTAGAGCCATGCGACCGTGCTTGATCGCCAGGGCCTTTTCGCCAAACAGCTTGCGGCGCCAGCCTTTGAGGGCAGGCACGTCGGCGTTGTCGTCAAGCACAATGGCATCGATGTCATCGGAACTGGCGATGATGCGGGTTGCAACGCCGTTGGTGTCGGCAACGGCCTTGAGCCAGACTCGAAGCAGGTCGCCGACTGCGCCTTTGGGTGAAGGTCCGCGGGGGCGTTCGGCGATCTTGGGCAGGCTCGATTTGTCCGCTGCTTCCACCGATTTGATGATGGCGATCAATTCTCCAGCAGCCGACGACCGACCATAGCCACGCGGTACGGCGCGAAGCTTTTCGAAGGCATCGGGTGTGGTGGGGCGCTGGATCGCCAACTCGGCGATGGCGTCGTCCTTGAGGATCCGGCCACGTGGCTGGTCGTTTTCCTGAGCACGGCGTTCGCGCCAGGCGGCAATGGCTTGAAGGGCGGCCAGGTCGCGGGGCTTGTTGACCCTGGCCTTAACCCGCTTCCATGCGACTTCGGGCTGGATGACGTAGGTATCGACGCTTTCCAGTACGGCCATTTCGTCGGCGACCCAGGCGCCCCGGCGCGTTTTTTCGATTTCAGTGCGCAGTTGCGCATAGATGTCGCGCAGATGGGTGACATCGGCCAGAGCGTAGCTGAGCTGCTTTTCGGTCAGTGGGCGGTGGGACCAGTCCGTAAAGCGTGAACTCTTGTCGATCTGCTCGCCGACCACGGAGCGCACCAGATTGTCATAGGAGACCGAATCGCCATGGCCGCACACGCTGGCGGCAACCTGCGTATCGAAGATGGGGTGGGGAACGACGCCGAACAGCTTTACGAAGATTTCGATATCCTGCCTTGCGGCATGGAATACTTTTGTCACATGCCGGTCCGCAAGAAGTTCTGCGAACGGCGCCAGATCGATGTCATCGGCGAGGGGGTCGATGATGACCGCCCGGTCGGTGGTGGCAGCCTGAATGAGGCAAAGCTTCGGCCAGTATGTCGTTTCGCGCAAGAATTCGGTATCGACGGTCACGAAATCATAGGTCGCAGCGTCCTTGCAGAACGCCTCCAGCGCCCGCGTCGAAGTGATGACCTGCATTGAGTCGGTATCCAGTTCAAAAATAATGGGATGTCTGTTATCAGCATTGTTGTCCCACCGCAAAGTGCCATGGCGCATCATGCTTGACATTGGGCCCGTCACATGCGCTTTTCCGGCACAAATTCCCACTCCGTTCTCGAAAGACTTGTTGTGATGCATCGCTATCGTTCGCACACCTGTGCCCAACTCAAAAAGGCAGATGTTGGCTCGACCGCTCGGCTGTCAGGATGGGTGCATCGCATTCGAGATCATGGCGGGCTGCTGTTTCTGGACCTGCGCGACCATTATGGATTGACCCAGTGTGTGATCGATCCAGACTCGCCCGCTTTCAAGCTGGCCGAAACCGTTCGGGCCGAATGGGTCATTCGCGTGGACGGAGAGGTCAAGGCGCGTACGCCGGAAACCACAAACAAGAATCTGCCGACCGGCGAGATCGAGGTTTTCATCCGCGACATTGAAGTGCTGGGCAAATCCGCAGAGCTGCCCTTGCCGGTGTTCGGGGAGCCCGACTATCCCGAAGACACCCGCCTGCGCTATCGCTTTATCGATTTGCGCCGCGAGACCTTGCACGCCAACATCGTCAAGCGTTCCCAAATTATCGCCGACATGCGCCGTCGCATGAACGAGATCGGCTTCGGGGAATACTCAACGCCGATCCTGACCGCTTCGTCTCCCGAAGGCGCCCGCGATTTTCTCGTGCCGAGCCGTATCCACCCGGGCAAGTTCTTCGCTCTGCCGCAGGCGCCGCAGCAGTACAAGCAATTGCTTATGGTGGCCGGGTTCGATCGGTATTTCCAGATTGCCCCGTGCTTCCGCGACGAGGACCCACGCGCCGATCGGCTGCCGGGTGAGTTCTATCAGCTCGATGTTGAAATGAGCTTTGTGACCCAGGAAGAAGTTTGGGACACAATGGAGCCGGTCATTCGCGGCGTGTTCGAGGAATTTGCCGAAGGCAAGAAAGTTACCGGGGAATTTCCGCGTATTCCCTACGATGTGGCAATCCGCAAGTACGGTTCGGACAAGCCCGACCTGCGCAACCCGATCGAGATGGACGATGTTACCGAGCATTTCCGCGATTCAGGGTTCAAGGTTTTCGCCAATCAGATAGCGGGCGATCCCAAGGTCGAGGTTTGGGCCATTCCGGCCCCGACAGGTGGATCGCGTGCGTTCTGCGACCGCATGAACGCCTGGGCGCAAGGTGAGGGCCAGCCGGGCCTGGGCTATATCTTCTTTAAGGATGGGGCCGGTTCGGGGCCGATCGCCAAGAACATCGGTGAGGAGCGCACGGATGCCATTCGTGCTCAACTCGGCCTCAAGGATGGCGATGCCGTGTTCTTCGTCTGCGGTGTCCCTTCCAAGTTCCATAGCTTTGCCGGTGCTGCCCGTACCAAGGTTGGTACCGATCTCGAACTTCTCGATCTCGATAGCTATGCGTTGTGCTGGATCGTCGATTTCCCGTTCTATGAGTGGGACGAAGAAGAAAAGAAGTTCGAGTTCGCGCATAACCCCTTTTCGATGCCCCAGGGCGGTCGCGAGGCGCTCGATGGCGAGGATCCGCTGTCGATCAAGGCCTATCAGTACGACGCCGTCTGCAACGGCTTTGAAATCGCCTCGGGTTCGATCCGTAATCAGGAGCCTGAAACCATGGTCGCCGCCTTCGAGAAGGTGGGGCTGTCGCGCCAGGACGTCGAGGATCGGTTTGGCGGGCTGTACCGTGCGTTCCAGTATGGTGCCCCGCCGCATGGCGGCATGGCTGCGGGCATCGACCGTATCGTCATGCTGTTGTGCGGTGTTCAGAACCTGCGTGAGATCACTCTGTTCCCGATGAACCAGCAGGCGGAAGACCTGCTTATGGGCGCACCGAGCGAGGCATCGCCCAGACAGTTGCGTGAGCTTCATTTGCGGCTCAACTTGCCGACGGACAAGAAGAACGCCTGATGTATGCGGCGTAATGCGACCGATTTAATGCGTAGTTAAAGTGTTGCCCGGTAGGGTCGAATTTGAGGGTTCGATACTTCCGGGCATTTTTTTGCGATCGCGTTTTTCACAAATTGTGCTGCTCGTCGTCGCACTGCTGGCGTTTCTGCCAGTCGTGGCGGTTGACCATGTCATCGACGGATACGTCATGGCACGGGAAACAACCGCGCTTCAGACGACGGTCGATGCCATCACCCACGATTCTCAGCTCACGGTTCACGAGGGCATTCAATCGCTCAGACGTATTCTGGCGAACAGCCCGTCACTGTGCGCTGCAACATTTGTGGACAACGTCAACACTGAACTTCAATCCAATCCGTTTTTGCGACAGGTGATCGTGCAGAATAGTGATGGCGTGCAATACTGCTCTGCGTTCGGGCATGCGGTGCAGTACCGTGTGCTGTCCGAAAATCTTACAATTCCGGGCCATACTGAAACGCTCAGCGTTGTCGCCATCGATGGCATAGAGACGCCGCTGCTCAAGATAACCCAGGCGTTCGGACGCGAGCGTACCGTCTCGGCGCTCGTGCTGGCCTCACCGATGCTCATGAGAAACGATGTCCCGCTTCTCGGCCAGATCAGCTATTTGCAGGTCGCGCTGACAAGCGGCAGTTCAATCCTGCTGCGGGGAGATGAGCGGATCGGGCAAGGGGCCGGTCGGGACGACTATATTTTCGCGCGATCATTTGCTGGTGAAATACCGCTCAAGGCCGAAGCCGGGGTTTCATTTTCTCAAGTTCGTTCCGGTTATTCGCCGCTCGATATCGGATTTACGGTGGCTGCATGTTTCATGGGCGGGCTCATTTTGGTCCTGGCGATCCAATATGCACGCAAGGCCGATATCGTTGCCTTCGACCTCGAACGCGCCATTATCGCCGGTGAGATGAAGCCCTATTACCAACCGGTCATCAATCTCAGGACCGGAAAGCTCATAGGCTGTGAGGTTCTCATCCGGTGGGTGAAGAAAAACGGTGAAGTCATTCCGCCGGGGGTCTTTATCGATTACGCGGAGATGTCGGGGCTGGCCATTCCTATGACATTGAGCCTGATGGAGCAGGTCCGTTACGACCTGGAGGACATCTGCCGTGAAGTTCCGGATTTCAAGGTGTCGATCAATCTGTTCGAGGGCCATTTTCGGGACGGATCGATTGTGGAGGACATTCAGTCGGTCTTTGAAGGCAGCGGCATCTCCTATCGTCAACTCGTCTTCGAAATTACCGAGCGCAGGCCGCTTGACGACCGCAATGCTGCAAACCGGGTCATGACGGCGATGCACAAGCTGGGGGTTCGGATCGCCATGGATGACGCGGGCACCGGGCATTCAAATCTCGCGTATCTTCAAACGCTGGGCATAGACATCATCAAGATCGACAAGATTTTCGTCGAAATGATACGGGACGCCAACCAGCCCGTTCCGGTGGTCGATGCCCTGATATCGATGGCCAAGGACCTTGATATCGATATCATAGCCGAAGGCGTAGAAACCCAGGAGCAAGCACTCTATCTTCGGTCCAAGAACGTGGTTTTTGCCCAGGGCTATCTTTTCGCCCCGCCGTTGAAACTGTCATCGTTTCTCGTTCTGGCCAGTGCCCTCAGACCGAGCAGTCGGGAAAGCAATCTCGAGCCGGGGCTGGCAGCCTGATTTGCCGATGTATTGTTTCGGCCTTTAAGCGGAATTTTCCGTTCGCAGAAAAGATAGGTCTGCAAGCCTTCCATTTTGGTGCGATTGGTGGCAGTTATCTCGCCGCTAATCCGAGGAGACGGCATGACGGACGAACCGCGCGATCCGCAGAAGGCACTTAAAGACGCTGCCCTGCATTTCCACCAGCATCCCAAGCCCGGCAAGATCGAGATTGTCCCGACCAAGCCGCTGGCAAACCAGCGCGATCTGGCGCTTGCCTATTCGCCCGGGGTCGCGGCACCGTGCGAGGAAATTGCTGCAGATCCGGAAACGGCGGCGCTCTACACTTCGCGTGGCAATCTTGTGGCGGTCATTTCCAATGGTACCGCAGTTCTCGGCCTCGGAAACATCGGAGCACTGGCATCCAAGCCGGTGATGGAAGGCAAGGCGGTTCTGTTCAAGAAATTTGCCGGTATCGATTCCATCGACATCGAAATTGACGAGCAGGATCCAAAGAAATTCATTGAAACCGTAGCGCCGATGTGGCCCTCGTTCGGCGGCATCAATCTTGAAGACATCAAGGCGCCCGATTGTTTCGAAATCGAGGAAGCCTTGCGGGAGCGTATGTCGATCCCGGTCTTTCATGACGATCAGCACGGAACGGCGATCATCGTTGCCGCCGCTGTCCTTAATGGGCTCAAGATTGCCGGTAAGGACATTTCGGACGCCAAGATCTGCACTTCGGGAGCCGGTGCGGCGGCGATTGCCTGCCTGAACATGCTGATTGCAGTTGGCGCAAAGCGGGAAAACATATGGGTTGCCGACCGCGAAGGTCTGGTGACGACGCGGCGTGACAATTCGGTCGACCGCTGGCGTGGCGCTTTCGCGCAAGACAGCGACAAGACCGCGCTGGCCGAGGTGATGCAGGGCGCTGACATTTTCCTTGGGCTTTCCGCGGCCGGCGCGCTCAAGCGGGAGATGCTCAAGGACATGGCGGAAAACCCGCTGATCCTGGCGCTGTCCAACCCCGTTCCGGAAATCATGCCCGAAATCGCTCAGGAAGAGCGTCCCGACGCGATGATCTGCACCGGGCGGTCCGATTATCCCAACCAGGTCAACAACGTCCTGTGTTTCCCGTTCATCTTTCGCGGCGCGCTCGATGTCGGCGCCACCACGATCAACGAGGAGATGAAGGCCGCGGCCGCTCACGCCATCGCAAAGCTCGCCCATGAGCCTGTCCTCGAGTCGGTGCCGGGCGCCCCGTCGACCTTCGGGCGGGATTACCTTATTCCCAATCCGTTCGATCAGCGCCTCATTTTGCGTATCGCGCCCGCTGTGGCCAAGGCCGCCATGGACTCAGGCGTTGCGCGTCGTCCAGTCGCCGATTTTGATGCCTACAAGGACAGTCTCAACCGCTTCGTTTTCCGCTCGGGCATGGTGATGAAGCCTATGATCGAACGCGCCAAGGGCGCCGGTCAGCGGGTCGCATTTGCCGATGGCGAAGACGAGCGCGTATTGCGGGCCACGCAAGTGGTGCTCGAAGAAGGAATCGCGCAGCCCATACTCATCGGGCGGCCGTTCGTTATCGAGCAGCGTATCGAACGCTTCGGGCTGCAGCTGACGCCGGGCAAGGATTTCGAGATCATCAATCCCGAAGACGATCCGCGCTATAAGGAATATGTCTCCGAGTTCCATTCGCTCGTCGGTCGTTCGGGCGTCACACCCGACACGGCGCGGACCATCGTGCGCACCAACACCACGGTTATCGGCGCTCTTGCCGTCAAGCGCGGCGATGCCGATGGTCTTATCTGCGGTCTTCAGGGCCGCTACATCAAGCATGTTCGCGATATCAAATCGGTCGTCGGCCTTTCGGACGGCGTTTCGGACGTCTCGGCTCTCTCGATGCTTATCATGCCGCGCGGGGCATTTTTCCTTGCGGACACTTACGTGAACATGGATCCGAGCGCCGACGAGATCGTTTCGATCACCTTGCAGGCGCGCGATCATCTCAAGCGCTTCAATATCGAGGCCAGGGCGGCCCTGCTGAGCTACTCGAACTTCGGATCGCGTGAAGGCACCACATCACACAAGATGAAAGAGGCCTACGACAAGCTCAAACGCGTGGCCCCCGACCTCATCGTTGAGGGCGAAATGCAAGGCGACTTGGCGCTTAACCAGGGGTTGCGTGAACGCTACATTCCCGACTCGGTCCTCAAGGGCGAAGCCAACCTTCTGGTGTTCCCGAACCTTGAAAGCGCGAATCTTTCCATGACCTTGCTGAAAGAACTCAACAACGCACTTCCGGTCGGGCCGATCCTGATGGGCACGCGGACCCCGGCGCATATTCTGGCGCCGTCGGTAACCAGCCGTGGGATCGTGAACATGACCGCGATCACTGCCAATGAGAGCCTGGCGCTCAAACGCTGAGGCAGGATTTTCCGGGCTTATGAGGAGGGCGCCAGAGGCGCCCTTTCTTATTGGAATGCCGTTTCGGCAAAGGATCGCAGCTTGCGCGAGTGCAGTCTTTCGACCGGCTGATTACGCAGGATCTCCATGGCCTTGAGGCCGATCAGCAGGTGCCGGTTGACCTGGGTGCGATAGAAGTCCGAGGCCATGCCCGGGAGCTTGAGTTCGCCGTGCAGGGGTTTGTCGGATACGCAGAGCAGGGTTCCGTAGGGAACGCGAAAGCGAAATCCATTGGCAGCGATAGTGGCGCTCTCCATGTCCAGCGCGATGGCGCGCGATTGTGACAAACGGCGAGTGATCTCGCTCTGGTCGCGCAACTCCCAGTTGCGGTTGTCGATGGTAAACACCGTTCCCGTCCGCATGATGGTCTTGGTTTCGAGCCCTTCAAGGTGGGTGACCTCGGCCACGGCCTCCTGCAGTGCGAGCTGGATTTCGGCCAGTGCAGGAATAGGGACCGTCACCGGCAAATCGTCGTCGAGAACGTGATCTTCGCGCACGTAAGCGTGGGCCAGAACGTAGTCGCCCAAGGACTGAGAGTTGCGCAGGCCGGCACAGTGGCCGAGCATCAGCCAGGCATGTGGACGCAGAACGGCGACGTGGTCTGTCGCCGTTTTGGCGTTGGAGGGGCCGACGCCGATATTGATCATCGTGATGCCACGTCCGTTCGGCGCGGTCAGGTGATAAGCGGGCATCTGGGGCTGGCGGGCCGGGAGCGTGCCTTCAGTGCCGCCGCCGAGCCGGGAGTTGGTGGTTATCACATTGCCCGGTTCGACAAAGCTTTCATAGAATTCGTGGCCTTCGCTCATCCACTGATGGGCGAGGCGGGTGAATTCCTCAATATAGAACTGGTAGTTGGTAAAGATCACAAAATTCTGGAAGTGATCGGGGACCGTGCCGGTGTAGTGGTTGAGCCGGTGCAGCGAATAATCGACGCGCGGTCCGGTGAAAGCGGCAAGCGGGTAGGGACCGCCCGAGGGCGGAATGAAGGTGCCATTGGCGATCTCGTCATCCATATGCGCCAGATCGGGGACATCAAACAGATCGCGCAGCGGCACGCCGATATCGAGGAGCGTGTCGCCTTCGACCCGTTCCTTGGGATCGACGGCGAAATGAAGCGGAATGGGGGTTTCAGACTCCCCGACCTCTATTTTGCCGCCGTGGTTCTTGAGGATCAGCGAGAAGTTCTCGATCAGGTATTTGTGAAAAAGCGCCGGCTGGGTCAGCGTCGTCTGGTAGAGGCCGGGGCTGTGCAGGAAACCATAGGCGAGACGCGAACTGGCCTGCTGCTGGAAACTGGTGGAAAGGACCTGCACCTTCGGGTAGTGGGCCCGGATTTTGCCCGGCGGCACCTGGCCCTTGGTGAGGTTGAGCAGATGGTCGCGGATGAAGCCCGTGTTGCGATCATAGATTTCGCAGACATACTCCCAGGCCTTGACCGGATCGGAGAAGGATTTCAGCGGTATGGCGGGCGGAGTGATGAGTTTCATGCGCTAGTCCTGTTCTTGTTTTTGGTTTTAACCCCAAGGCATGCCAGTTTCGGCTTCGCCGTGCAATGCTCTGCGATCCAATCAGCATTTTATCACAGTTCGGTGATTGGGCCTTTTGTCGCCGCAATGGCACCCGATATTGAAGGTGTCTGCTGGACTGGCAAACGAGCCCATGCACTAGCGGACACAAGCTTCCGCTGTAGTCCCCCAAGCCCTCAACAGCGCGGCGGAAGCGTTTATGGAGACCGCAGTCGTCCGCCCGGCGCTGCGGTCTCTTCTTATCTGGTGGGGTAGGCCGCCTTCATGTCGCGGACCGACCGCCGAATGATCTCTTCGAGAACATCAAAGTCGATATCGGCCAACTTCTTGATATAGAGACAGGATTTTCCCATGGAGTGCTTGCCCAGCCTGGCCATGAGGGATTCATAGTTCGAGAATCCAGGCATCACGTAGAGCGTGAGATTTGCCTTGCGGGGCGAAAATCCGGTGATGGGCCAATCGGCGGGTTTTTTGGTCGTATTGACGTAGGTGTAGGTGCCGAAGCCAACGATCGAGGAACCCCACAGGACGGGTTCGGCACCGGTTACCGTGCGCATCATTTCGACGATGGTCCAGCAGTCCTGCCGCTTCTGGTCGGGTTCGACAGCGTCGATGAATTGGGAAACTTTCCGGTCGGTTGGGCGGGTCTTGAGTTCTGACATGGCACGCGGTTCCTATTTGAAACTCACGAGGGTTTCGGGATTGGCCTCGCCATCATACTGCGCATCGACCTCGTAGCGGATAAGTACGAACTGACCCTCATCGAAGGTCCAGGTTCCCGCTGAGAAAGCGTCGCCAAGGCCGCGCCAAAGGGCGTGAGAGGTGATGGTCATGCTGTCGGGGTCAAATTCGGAATTGGTAAGCAACAGCTGGGTGCCGTAGCCTGTCATCGGCATATCGAGGACCGCGCCCTCGAAATCATCATTTTCATACACGACGTCGAACTGGGGCGTGGCAAAGGCCACCGGCACCAAGCCCTCATACTCGGTTTCGAGATAGTACATGTGGTTGACGTTGTAAGCGCCAGAACCGCAGAAGAATTTGTAGAGTGTGGCGGTCTGTGGGGTGTCCGAATATTCGGGCTCCCAGCTCAGATCCCAACTCTCGTTCGCGTAATATTCTGCGGCGGCGGAGTCTTCGAGCCCATAGCACAGTTCGGGAAAGCTCTGTGAAAAACGCGCAAAGGCGTCTTCTTCGCTTCCGGCTTCCTGCTGCGCGAAGCCGATCGCCGGTAAGGCGCTTACAAGGATGGCTGCTATTGCAAATCGGGTGTTTCGCACGGTTGGGCCTTTCCTGAAACAGGTGCATAGAGTGCCGGAAAACGGTGTTCTCTCAAAGCGGGAAGTTCCCGTTGCGACACGATCCAAAGTTGTGCTACCCATCGAGTCGTTCGACAGGGGTGCTCCGTATGGCCGGGGCTGAGAGGACGGCGCAAAGCCATCTAACCCTAAAGCTGATCTGGATAATACCAGCGGAGCGAGGCGAAGATGAAGTGCGGCGCACAACTCTCCCTTTATGTCATGGCGGACGATTTCGTTCGCGTAATTCTGTCCTCTCTCGACGCAATTGCGCCCTATAGGGACCGCTTGCGCATAGAGACCGACGATATCTCGACGCTTGTCGTCGGTCCGCCAGAGTTGATTTTTCCAACCATGCGCGAATTGTTCGTTGCGGCAGCGCGGAGTGGGCATCATGTGGCGATGCATGCCACCATCTCGCGCGGGTGTCCGGGAGAACCGGACATGGACATCTGCTCGCCCGAGCAGCCGTCGGCTTTCGATGAAGACCTTGAAAGGCGCAAGACGCACGCGGCGCAGGCCGTGACCGATGCGCCCTCGACTGGCCAGCGGGTTGCCGTGCAGTTTTCGCTCTATCCACTGGGCCCGGCCGATTACATGGACGAAATCTACGGCTGCATCGATTTCCTGAAAGCCTCGCCGGTGTTCGACAGGGCGAAGAACTATTGCACAAGGCTGGCCGGCGACGCCGGGCCCGTTTTTGAGGCCCTTTCGCAGGCATGGCTCAGTTTCGGCGACCCGAGTGCACATGTCGCGATCGATCTGACCGCTTCGGCCAACAGCCCGTCCAAGGACGCCGCTGCGTAACTTGTCCGTGGGGCGCGGCCCCGCGGCGCTTTTTCCGACATCGTTATCAAAGGAGGACAGCAAATGTCCGATTTCGCTTCGCATTCGTGGCGCTGGACGCTGCGCGAAACCCTTGTCGTTGCCGTTTTCGGCGCCGCGTTCGCCGTGTTGTATCTGGCCTGGGTTCAGGTCTGGCTGGTCAGTCAGGCAGCGTTCGGGCCGGTGACCATGGATGTCTTCATGGGGTTCTGGTTCTCTGCCTCCATCGTTGCCGCCGCCATCGTCCGTAAACCCGGGGCGGCGCTGATGGCCGAGGTGCTCGCGGCCGGGGTCGAGATACTGCTGGGCAGTCCGGCGGGCATCGGTCTGCTGATCGCCGCAGTTGTGCAGGGGCTGGGGGCGGAACTGGTTTTTGCGGCGCTGGGCTGGAAGCACTACCGGCTGCCGGTGCTGATCGCTGCGGGGATGGGCGCTTCGGTGACGAGCTTTGTCTATAACTGGTTCCTGTTCGACTACGGCGCGCTTGAGCCCTGGCTGGTTGGGGCCATGTTTGTCATCCGGCTTGTCAGCGGGGCCGTGTTGGCTGGGGTTGTGGGTCACCTGATTGTCGAGGCTCTCTATCGTACGGGCGTGCTCAGAGGGCTGCGCATCGATATCGAGCGTCGCGGCGCTGGATTTGCGGCGCAGACAGCCCAATGACCATGGCGCAATGGGAGGGGGTATCGATCCGATATCCCTTCGCCACCGACGATGCGGTGGGGCCGGTCGATATCGATGTCGAGCAAGGAGAGCGCGTTCTTGTGCTCGGACCGTCGGGCTCGGGGAAATCTTCGCTCATGCTTGCGCTGACGGGGCTGATCCCGAATGCCGTTCCGGCTAGCGTTGCGGGGCGGATCAAACTGAATGGCGCCGACGTTGCCAGCCGCAGTGCGGCGCAGTGGGCCGATACGGTGGCGCAGTATTTCCAGAACGCCGACGAAACGCTGTGCGGCATGCGTGTGGGTGAGGAGATTGCCTTTGCGCTGGAGAACCGGGGAATGGATCCGGCAACGATCACCGCGCGAACTGCTGACGTTCTCGACCGGCTCGGGTTGCCGCAGGCGTGGCAGGGCCGGCGCAGTTCTACGCTGTCCGGCGGCGAGCGCCAGCTCGTCGCGCTGGCTTCGGTGCTGGCGCAGGAGACGCCGGTTCTGATCGCCGACGAGCCAACCTCGCATCTGAGCCCGGCGGCGACGGCCAAGGTGCATGGTCTGCTGTCGGAGCGGGAGACGTTTGACGCTGTGGTGGTCATCGACCATCGGCTGGACGGGTTGATCGACGCTATCGACCGCGTTGTGGTGCTTGGCGAGGACGGCGCAGTGCTGGCGGATATGCCGCCGGGGCCGCTGTTTCGGGAGCGCGGGCAGGACCTTGTGCAAGCCGGTATCTGGCGGCCCGGCTTTTCGGCGCTCGATGACATGCTCGGCGCGATCGGGCTTGCCGCCGAGCAGGCCCCGCTGTCCTTTGCGGATGTGCTGGCACCATTCGATCCAGGTGTCGGCGATGATGCGGCCGTAGCGGCGGCCGGTGTCGTTGCGCAGCGATACATAGAGCAGCGCATCAGCGTTCCCTCGGCGGGCGGCAAGGTTGTTGCGTCCCTCAGGCAGGCCGATTGCGCCCCGCCAATGGGGCGCGCTGTTCTCAAGGACATAGATCTCGACATCCGAGAGGGGGAGATTGTGGGGCTGATCGGACCCAATGGGGCGGGCAAGACGACACTGGCGGCGAGCCTGGCCGGTGTGCTGCGGTTGCGCGCGGGGCATCGGGAGGGGCCAATGGCAGGCATCGCCTTCCAGAACCCGGAGGCCCAGCTTGTTGCGGCGAGCGTGCGGGAGGAAATTCTGGGGGCAATGGACGGGGACGGGGATTGCCAGGCTGTGCTGGAGCGGTGGGGGCTTGCCGGGTTTGCAGAGCGGCATCCGTTCGAGCTCTCGTTCGGACAGAAGCGCCGGCTGGCGCTGGCGAGCCTGGATGCAGGTGGGCGTTGGCCGTTCGTGGTCTTCGATGAACCGTTTTCGGGACTGGACGCTGCGGGGGCGGCGATGGTTGCAGAGCATCTTCTTGCGCTGAAGGAAAAGGGGAAGGGCGTGGTGCTCGTCACGCACGACATGGACATGGCGGTGAAGCTGTGTGACCGGATCGCGGTGATCGCCGATGGCGGGATACTGGCCGAAGGCAAGCCCTTGGACATTCTGGGCGGTGCCGCCGTGACGGAGGCGGCGGGGCTTGCGCGGCCGACTTTTGCGCCGGTGCTCGACTGGCTGGAGCGGGTGGGATTGGCGGCGCGGATGCGGGCGGCGGGGTGAGGCGGGATGGCTGTGCTGTATGAGAGATTTTCGGGCGCACCGCTCGGACGGCTCAATCCACTGACGGTGTTCGCCGTCTGCCTGGTGTTTTTCGTCGGGGTGGCGTCGTCGTTCGATCCGCTGTTCCAGGTGTCAGTGATTGGCGTTGTCGTGTTGGTGCTTGTCGGTATTCAGCGGGTACCCGTCCTGCTTCTTTTGGCGTTGATGGTGCCGTTCATTCTGTTCGGCATGGGATTTGTCACGACCAATCTGCTGTTTCGCCAGGATAGTGATTTTGCCATGCATATCGCGGGCGGGGATAATGGCGGTGCGGCGCTCTCGGCAGGGCTGACCTTGAGCCTGCGAGCATTGGCGATCGGGACGATTTCGATCCTGTTTGCGCTCAGCGTCGATCCGGGGGCGTTCGTGCGGGCGCTGATCGCGTATCTGAGATTTCCTGTGCGGCTTGGTTATGCGCTGTTCGTGGCGATGCAACTGGTTCCCGATCTTTTGGCCGAGGCGGCTCAGATGCGTATGGCGCGGGCAATGCGGGCCGGTAGGCCCGTACGGCGTATTCCCGGTCCGCGGGAGATGGCGGTGCTGGCCGTGCCGTTGCTGGCCTTCGCGGTGCGGCGGGCCGGACGGTCGGCGATTGCCATGGAGGCGCGGGGGTTCGGGGGGACGCGGGCACGCACCATGGTGGGCGTGCCGGGGTTTTCTTGGGCCGACCCGGCGTTCCTGATCGCCGGATCGGGTGTTCTTGTGGCGTTGCGGCTCGTTTAGCCCTCGGCTTGAGGGGTTTCGGGAGCCGCATCGGTTGCAGGAGCAGAGGGTGTGACCCGCGGATCGCCCCGACGCTGCGGTGTCAGTTTTTCGAGCTGGGTCTGGTCAAGGCTTCCGACAAAGGTCTCGAAGGTCGGTTGAAGCGCTTCGAGGGCTTCGGCGCGGGCGGTGGTCATGGCAACCATGCCGGCGAAGCGGGCGACCAGATCGGGCTGGGCGGCGTCGTCTTCGGCGACTGGAGCGATTTCGTCGCGGGCAGCCTGAACGTCGTCATAGGCGCCAAGGGCTGCGGCACGGAGATCTTCGAGCAGCGCCTTCTGGTCATCTGTCAAATCGAGCAGATGGGTGAGCCGGACGGCGGCGATATCGATCGCTTCGGCGCCATGGTCAGACAGGAACATTTCACCAAGACCGCCGCCCTGACGGAAATGGCCCATCGGGTTGTCGCCGCCAGGGCGGAAGCTGCGTGCACCATCACCGTGAATTTGATGAACGCCGGTGTCGCGGGCGCCGCCGAAGGGTTGAGCGATGGCCGGAGCAAGCGTTGCGGCTCCGATCGAGGCGGCAGCGATGGTTATGATCGCGGTCCGTTTCAGATTTTTCATGTGTCGTCTCCTTTGCATGGGCGGCACAGCTTTTGCGCCGGTGGGAGGAGACTAGGGGATGCAAACTCACGGCAGGCTGTCCGGCAGATGAAATGTTGGACAGGATGGTAAGGCAAAAAAAAGGGCCGGGGATTACCCAGCCCTTCTCCATCTTTTTTCGCGCTTTGGATCAGTTTGCCCATTCGCCCTTGCGGAAGACGGGGACGCGTTCGCCGTCCTGAGTGATGCCGTCAATGTCCATTTCGCCCGATCCGATCATCCAGTCGATGTGGATAAGGCTCGAGTTGCCGCCCTTTTCGGCGACTTCATCTTCGCTCAGCTTGTCGCCATCGACAAAGCACTCGGTGTAGCACTGGCCCATGGCAATGTGGCAGGCGGCGTTTTCGTCAAACAGCGTGTTGTAGAACAGAACGCCGGACTGGCTGATCGGAGAGGAGTGGGGCACCAGGGCCACTTCGCCCAGGCGGCGGCCGCCCTCGTCGGTATCGAGAACCTTGTTCCAGACGTTTTCGCCTTTTGAAGCCCGCACTTCGACGGCAACGCCATCCTTGAAGACCATTTCGATGTCTTCGATCACCGAACCGTTGTGCGAGAGCGGCTTGGTGGAGCGCACCACACCATCGACACGGCGGGCGTGGGGGGTGGTGAAGACCTCTTCGGTCGGGATGTTGGGATTGCAGGTGATGCCGTTCTTGGCGAGCGAGGCGCCGCCGGCCCATTCGTGATCGTCGGCGAGGCCGACGACGAGATCGGTGCCGGGGGCCGTGAAGTGCAGGTCGCGGAACTTCATTTTATTGAGCCAGTCGCGGCGGGCGTGGATTTCTGCATTGTGCTGTTTCCAGGCTTCGACGGGATCGGCCTGATCGACGCGGGAGGCGGCGAAAATGGCATCGGCCAGCTTTGCGACAGCCTCGTCCTCACCAAGATCGGGGAAGACGAGCTTGGCCCATTGCGGGTTTGGGTATGAAACAATGTTCCAGTTGATCTCAAAGCCCGTGATCTTCTTGATGGCGGGCTTGTAAGCCCTGGAATTGGCGCGGTTGGCGCGGGAGACTTTTTCGGGATCCTGTTCGGCCAGCATCATGGGGTTGTCGCCGGAAATGGCAAGGCGGGCCGTGTTGGAGCCAAAGGCCTTGGCCATGCCTTCATAGAGCCAGCCGGCGGCGTGGTCGAAAGCGTCGTCATTGGCGTGCCTGTAGCGGGCCAGGGTGGCTTCCTCGTCCGAATAGAGGGTGGTCACGAGACCGGCGCCGGCCTTGTAGGCGTGCTCGGTGATCTTGCGCACGAGCGGCAGGGCCGACAGTGGGGCGGTGATGAGCAGATCCTGACCGGCTTCGAGCCCAAGGCCAGTGTGAACGGCGACCTGGGCGAGCTTGTCGAGCTTCTCCTCGTTGACGGGAGCGTTTGAACGCGAGTCGGACATGATGGGTCTTCTTTGTTTTGGAAATGACTCAAGTCGAGAGGGAAATCTATCGATTTGACAGCGGTCGCGAAAGGGTGTTCTGGGCTGGCCATGGACAAGCGTATTGCAATCATCGGGGGTGGACCCGCCGGACTGATGGCCGCTGAGACGATATCGGCGGCAGGATACCGAGTCATCGTTTACGAGGGGATGCCGACCGTCGGGCGCAAACTGTTGATGGCGGGCAAGTCCGGGTTGAATCTAACCCATGCCGAGGCGATGGGGGATTTCTTTTCCCGGTTCGGCGCGGCGCGGGCGTTTTTGGAGCCTATCCTTGCAGCATTTGACAACGCGGCGGTGCGCGAATGGGCGGCCGGGCTGGGAAGCGAGACGTTTGTGGGGTCTTCGGGGCGGGTGTTTCCCAAGGCGATGAAGGCTTCGCCGCTGCTGCGGGCGTGGCTCGAGCGGCTGGCAGAGCAGGGCGTTGCCATTCGGACGCGACATCGCTGGGCGGGGTTCGAGGGCGACACGCTGGTGTTTGAAACGCCTGAGGGCGAGGTGCGCGAGCCATTCGATGCCGTGGTGCTGGCGCTGGGCGGGGCGAGCTGGCCCCGGCTCGGGTCCGACGCAGCGTGGGTGCCCTGGCTCGAGGCGCGGGGCGTGGCGGTAGATCCCTTCCGTCCGGCCAATTGCGGGTTCGATGTCGACTGGAGCGAACACTTCGTCGAACGGTTCGCAGGCGCGCCGGTCAAGGCCGTGGCGGCGGGGCCGACCCGTGGGGAGTTCGTTATCTCCTGGACCGGTGTCGAGGGGTCGCTGGTCTATGGG
>PBNW01000052.1 GCA_002723255.1 Pelagibacterium sp.
CTCCATCGCGATCGGGAACACCAGCGGCGCGACGATGACGATTAGGCCCGACGGTTCCATGAACTGGCCGCCGATCAGCAGGATCAGGTTGACCACGATCAGGAAGGTGATCGGCCCCAGACCCCAGCTGAGCATGGCCTGGGTGATCTGCTGGGGCAGCTGTTCTTCGGTCAGCACGTGCTTCAGGATCAGCGCGTTGGCGATGATGAACATCAGCGTGATCGTGATCTTGCCCGCATCGTAGAGCACTTCCTGCGTGTCCTCGTGGACCCACGCCGTCAGCAATGCCTGGGGTTTGCGCCACAGCGGGATCGGGCGATCGGGATCGTGCGCGGACGTTGCAGCAGCGGAGCTGCCGGGCCCGGCACGGCCGAGCATCACGGCCCCGCCGCTCATGGCGAGCGCCTGGGGCTCTTCCGCCCGCTCCTTGATCATGACCGGCTTGCCGTGTGCGGCAGGTGCTTTCAGCGGCCCCATGTCGCGATAGATGAAATTGGCGACAACGAAGGCATAGACGGCGGCCATCGCGGCAGCTTCGGTGGGGGTGAATACCCCGCCCCAGATACCGCCAAGCACCACGACCACCAGCATCAGGCCCCAGAAGGCATCGGCGCCCGAACGACCGATCTCGCGCCAACCGGCCCATTGCCCACGCGCCAGCTTCTTCCAGCGGGCATAGGCGTAGATTGCCACCATCAGCATGCCGCCGGCGATGATGCCGGGAATGACCCCGGCCAGGAACATGCGGCCGACCGACACGTCGACTGTCGAGGCATAGACCACCATCACGATCGACGGCGGCAGCAGAATGCCCAGCGCACCACCCGCGGCGATGGCTCCGGCAAAGAGCCGCTGGTCATAACCCTGCTTTTTGGCCTGCGGCATGGCGACCGTTGCCACTGTCGCCGCGGTCGCGACCGAAGAGCCCGATGTTGCCGAAAACATTGTCGCGGTGCCGATATTGGCGTGGACCAGCCCGCCGGGCAGCCAGGAAAACCAGGCATCAAGGGTTGCATAGGTGCGCTCGGCAATGCCGGCGCGCACAAGGATTTCGCCCAGCAGGACAAAGAGCGGGATGGCGATCAAAAGGAAGCTGTCGGACGAGGAATAAACCATCTGGCCCAGACCGCGAATGAGCGGCAGGGGCGCAAAGAAGGCATCGAGGCCGAAACCGAGAAGGAACAGGGCCGCACCGACGGGAATGGACAGCGCGAGAAGGACGGCAAGGCCGATGGCGACGTACCAGATCATGAAGCCTCTCCCGTCTCGGACACGATGCCCGAAAGATCGTTGATAAGGCCCCATTGACGCCCGAGGGTAAGTATCAGCGTGCAACCGAGCAGCGTGGCCGACGTGATGGTGAGCCAGGCCCAGCCGGCAAACCAGACGATCTGGGGTATCCACAACTCGATGGCCAACGGTGTGTTGGAGCGCGAACCGCGGGCGATCGATTTGGCAAGAACGTCATAGGCATAAAACGAGACCAACGCGGCAACGAACAGGACGCTGGCCAGCGCAAGGATATCGAAAGCCGCCCGCCCGGGGGCGGGCAGCTTGGCATAGACGAGGTCGATGCGCACATGGGCGCGCTCGACCAGGGCGTAGGCAAAGCCCCAGGTGGCAATGCCGGCCATCACATAGCCGGAAAGCTCATCGGCGCCGCCGATCCTGAACAGCGATATGCGCCGGCCAAGCACCTCGAGAAGAATGAGGGCGACAGCAACCAGCAGGACCACACCGCAGATCAACGCGATACTGCGGTTGAGGGTTTTCATCAGTGCTGCCAGGCGCATCACCCTGGCTGGCATGGATCCGTTGTCTGGCATTTTTGTCGCCCCTTTTCGCGATTTACTGGGCGATCGAGACGTTGAGGGCTGCGCCCACTGTCTCGTTCCAGCGGGTGGCCCAATCGCTGCCGGCGCGTTCGGCCCAATCGGGGAGGATCGAATCCTCGAGGACGGCCAGCGCCTGCGCCTTGTCCTCTTCGGAGAGCTCGACCAGCGTCATGGACGCAGGTGCGCCCGCTTCACATTCGCCGCCGGTGAGGCAGGCGATATCGCGGTCGAGTGCGCCACCGGCGTCGGCCCAGGCGGGTTCTTCGAATTCGGTTGCGATCTGGTCTTCAAGAAAAGTCTGGACGGCGGGGTCGAGCGCATTCCAGGCGTCGAGATTGACAGCGGTGATGACCGGGTCCCAGCCGCCGAGCGGGAGATTGACCAGATGTGTCGATGATTCGTACCAGCCCGAGGCATAGCCCGAACCCGCACCGGTAACCGCGCAATCGATGACGCCGCGTTCGAGCGCGCCGGGGACTTCGGAAAACGCCATGGTGATGCCTTCGGCGCCCAGTGCTTCGAGGAACAGCGACGTCATGCGGCCAGAGCCACGGATCTTTTTGCCTTCAAGATCGGCAAGACCACTGATCTCGGCGTTGCAGAAGACGATCTGCGGGGGATAGGGGGCGATGGCGAGCATGTGGGAATTGAAGCGGGTTTCCATGATCTCGGCAACCATGGGCTTGGCCGCTTCGGTCATGGCGTAGGCCGTTTCGGCATCGGTGGCGATGAGGGGGACATCGAGGCCTTCAAGCTCGGGGGCATCGGCGACGGTATAATCGCCAACGGTCATGCCGATCTCGAACACGCCATCGCCGAGCATGCGGAAGACGTCGGCGCCGGCAACGCCCATCTGATCGAAGGTGGTCATGTTGACGGTAATCGCTCCGCCCGAGGCCTCGGGGACGGTTTCTTCCCAGAAGCTGCGCTCGAACTGCTGGTAGAGCGGCAGGTTGGACCAGCTGCCGACCACGTTGAGGGTGGTTTCAGGCAGGTCCTGGGCGAGGGCCGCGGCGGGGGCCAGGGCGATGGAGGCGAGGAGGAGAGGTCTTAGCGCTTTCATTTCAGTTCCCTTTGCGTTGGTTGATCATGCCGCTTGTGCGGTCTTTTTGCATGTCCGGTCTCAGCCGATATCGGCCCTGAGATCGGTGACGAGCATGTGCCCGGGTTCGTGGGTTATGGCGATGGGCGGCCTTGCATGGCGGATGGCCGATTGGGGGGTGACGCCGCAGGCCCAGAAGACCGGGACGTCGCCATCATGGATATCGGGGGCATCGCCGAAATCGGGGGCCGTAATGTCGGAGATGCCGATGGCTGCAGCGTCGCCGAGGTGGACGGGGGCGCCGTGGGCTTGCGGCAGATAGGACGAGAGGACGATGGCGCGGATGGCGTCGGCCGGGGTGAAGGGGCGCATGGAGACGACCATGGGACCGCCGAAGGGGCCGGCACGCTCGGTCTGGATGTTGGTGCGATACATGGGCACGTTGCGGCCGGCGTCGATATGGCGGACGGGGATGGCGGCGCGCAGGAGGGCGGTTTCGAAGGAAAACGAGCAGCCAAGAACGAAGGTCACGAAATCATCGCGCCAGAGGGCGTTGAGGTCGGTGAGGGCTTCGGCGGGTTCACCGTCGCGGAAGACGCGGTAGCGGGGGACGTCGGTGCGGATGTCGATATCGGCGCCGAGGGTGGGGAGAGAAGGGTCGCCGGGTTCGGAGACGCCGAGAATGGGGGCGGGCTTGGGGTTGCGGGTGCAATAGCGCAGGAAATCATCGGCCAGGGCGCGGGGCAGGATGACGATATTGCCCTGCTGGAAGCCCTGCGCCAGCCCGGAGGTCGGACGATCCCACAATCCGGCGCGGCAGGCGGCGCGCAGGGCGGCGCCGGTATCGAAACGCTGGAGGGTCGTGGCATCATCCATGCAAGGGCTGTTCCCATCTGCGGTGCGCGGCAAAGCGATCACCAGATCTGATGGGTTCAGTTAAGCGCCTTGATGGGCGATGAGTCGAATTTTAGTTTTTGATCGATCCCGATCAATTGGATTTATCGGTTTTGTCCGATTTCGATCGATGGGACGATATCGGCATAGCGGCTTTCGGTGAGCGGGGCGCCGGTCTTAAGGTGGCCGACGAGGTCTTTTGTGGTCGAAGCGCGGGTGAGCATGGCGCAGGTGACATCGCCGGCAAGAACGCGGGTGGCGTGCCAGCAGTTTTGAGCCATGACGACCCCCTGCCCCGGGGCGATGGCGAAGGCCTTTAGCGTTTGCGGGTCGGGCGTGCCGTCGGGGGCGGAGCGGGCGACGATGTGGACGATGGTGCCGGTGAGGGGAATGAGGGCCTGTTGGGTTGCCGTGTGGGCTTCGAGCCGGGCAATGGCGGGATCGGGGCTGCGATAGACCACCCAGAGGATTTCGGTTTCCGCCTCGCCGGAGGCAAAGCCGTGCTCGTGCCAGAAATCGGAGGCGGGGGAGAAAAAGCCGGTGTCGGGGGTGTGGCGGGCGGCGAAACCGAGCGCGGTGCCATAGAGGGCGAAGGCGTCTGGCGTGAGGGGTTCGATGGAGATCATCCGGGGACCGATAAGATTGGACATGGTGCGCAGGATGAGACCTTCGCCCGCGCATGCCAAGTCCCCCGACGGCGATATTGCCTCGGTTTTTGATGGGATGAACGGCATGGGGCGATGAACGCTCCGCACTGTATTTTTTGTATATGAAGCGTCCATCGCCCCATGCGCTCCGGGTTTTGGGCTGTACGTTCCCTCGCTCAGGGACACGTTCGTCCCTGTCGGTGTTGCGGGCCGAGCTGAGTCCAGCCTCGCTGAAGTGGAACGCTCGCCTCCGGCAGGACGACTCCCGCCGGACCTGAGCCAAACCCGCCAAACGTTCGTCGCGCTTTCGTCCATCAACCGGGTTCGTGAGAGCGAGTATGGGGCAAGGGGAGAACCCGGGGATAAGTTTGTCCCACCCGCCTCTCCTCTCCGTCTGGACGTCATCCTGGGGCCGGGAACCTGCTGCATCGGGGAGCCGGAAAGGGTTGAGGAACCTTGAGAGGGCGGCGCGCCCCACTCCTGCTGCGCTGGAAGAAGCCTCGCGGATCCCCGGGTCAAGCCCGAGGATGACGATGGGGGTGGGGTAAGCGGTGAGGATGGAGCCGCGCGGGGTAGGACCGAGGGCCACGGTGGGGGCAAGACAAACGGTGGGGTGGGAAACGAGAGCACGGTCAAGCCCGAGGATGACGCCCAGGGGTGGACTGAATGTTTGGTGATGGAGCCGAGAGCGTGACCCTCCCCATCGCTGTCCCGGACCTGATCGGGGACCCAGCAGCCTTGCCGCCCCTCCGGTGCGTGAGGAGAGGTACATGGGCCTTGACGTGCGCCGGGGCAGCGCGGGTGGGGGCAGGAGCGGAGGGAACGGGAGGGGCCGGTCGGCATTGGCGAAGACAGGCACAAGGAGGCGGTGATGTTTTTTGATGGATGGGACGATCTGGTGCGGCTGGTGGTGATCGGGGTGCTGTCCTATGTGGGGCTGGTCATCATCCTGCGGGCCACGGGCAAGCGCACATTGTCGAAAATGAATGCGTTTGACCTGGTGATCACCGTGGCGCTGGGGTCGACCCTGTCTTCGGCGCTGCTCAGCCAGGACGTTTCGCTCTCGGAAGGGCTGTTGGCGTTCGTCCTTTTATGCGCGCTGCAATATGGGGTGACGTTTTTGTCGGTGCGCTCGGACGCCGTTCAGGGGTTCGTGAAGGCCGAGCCGAGCCTTTTGTATTTCAAGGGGCGGTATCTGGACCGGAACCTCAAGCGCGAGCGGGTGACGCGCGAGGAAATTCTGGCGGCCATGCGGGCGAGCGGCGCGGGATCGCTGGGCGATGTCGAGGCCGTGGTGCTGGAAACCGACGGATCGTTTTCGGTGGTCAGAACGCTGGGGGACGATAAGGGCGCCATGGATACCGTGGAAGGGATGGCGGAGCAATCGGGGGCGTGAGGGCTGCCCGATTGCGATGGGTGACATTGGAGGGTGGGGCGGCGCCCTGCCCGATTAGATGCGCTTGAGGGTTTCGGGATCGTCCTTGCCGTCAAAGAACGTGTCCAGCGCCTGCCGGAATTCGGGCTGGTCGGGGGCGGCGTGGGCGAAAAGGGTCATTGACGAGCGGAACTTGAGATCATCCGGGGCGCCGAAGATGGCGTTGGCGGATTTTTCGGGATGGGCGAGGACGGCGCGGGTGCAGTCGAGCAGGCGCGGGCCGAGGATTTCGTGGGCGAGATAGGCGCGCGCTTCGTCCAGAGAGCCGAGCGCGTAGCGCTGGCTCATGGCGCTCATGCCCAGCCCGGCGATCTGCGGGAAGATGAACCACATCCAATGGGTGCGCTTGTGGCCGGCGCGGAGTTCGGCGAGGGCGGTTTCGTAGATGGGGGCTTGGGCGGTGAGGAAGTGGTTCACAGACAGTATGGGTTCGCAATTTTGCTTGCACAATTGAATTTCATACCGATCTATTTTATTCACCAAGCTGAAAAATATGTGATCGTTCTGTGAATGAACGAAATTCTGGTGAACTTGCCAATATGAACCCCTACCGCAAAGCACCAATCGTTGAGGCGGTCTTGGACTTCTCCTTTGTTTCCACGCTCTCAGCGCGAGAGATGGAAAGGTTGCGGGACAAGCTAAAGAAGCGCTTTCCAGCAATTAAGGACAGATTAAATATAGAGGTCGAGGTTAGAGATGCTCGCGCGGCCGCCAGAGCAACACCACACGGATTTCAAATGAACGCCGCAAATGGCTCAGATGCAGTCATTGTTCGGCCGGACGGATTTTCAAATATTCGGCTCGCTCCATATGTTAGCTGGGCTGAATTTGAAAAAAAATCTCGGGAAAATTATAAAATACTTACTGAATTGCTTGGCCACCTTTCTGTGAAACGAATAGGACTCAGATATATTAACCGAATAGACGTTCCTGATGAGGAAATTATAGGAAAAGAACTAAACGTATTGTTTTCTTGCTTTATTCCTCAAATGGCAAACTGCATCCAAGACCTCTTTACGTTCGAAAGCTCCGGTAGAATTTCGGAGGACGCGACGAAACATGCCGTCAACTACCGTATTGCATCAACGACGCCAGCCCTAATCGATCATCAATCCTTCATGTTAGACATTGATGCATTTTGCGAATCTCTTGACCTTGGCAAATCAGAAAAACTCTGGTCGACTGTTAACGAATTACGCACTGCTAAGAACAATATATTCGAAAGCACCATTACTGAAAAAGTGAGAGCTCTATTTAAATGACCTCGCTACCGTCGCTACGACTCGGAAAATCCTGGAATTTCCAGCTTTCGCCCACATGGACAGAGAATTGGCCGTCTGGCGCTGGACGCCCAACTAGCGCCCCAAAGTCGAGCTCAGGCTTTGCGAGCGAAGCATTGGCGCACGCTGACCTCAAGCCTTACAATTCGATCGTCGCTTCAGCGCATGGGAACATCCAGCACGTTA
This sequence comes from Pelagibacterium sp., assembly GCA_002723255.1. Classification (GTDB taxonomy): domain Bacteria; phylum Pseudomonadota; class Alphaproteobacteria; order Rhizobiales; family Devosiaceae; genus Pelagibacterium; species Pelagibacterium nitratireducens. Next base: position 7,320 of record PBNW01000052.1, read on the forward strand.
AGACGGTAAGCGGCACGAAAAGTACCGAAGAGGAATTATTCGACACAGCAGTCGATTTAAAGGTCGCAACCGCGACATATGCCATGCATTTACCGTTGCCAGTCAGAGACCGGCTTTTTAATGAATTTGATTATCTACTTAGCGACGACGCTTGGGAACCGGGCGACAAGCTGCCGAGTGTTACGTCTTATAAGCAATTTCTTCGATGGATGATCTTCACGAGTGATACGTCTTGGTGCTCATTGGGAATTTCCGATTCCGGCGACATCCTTGTAGCATGGATTGGGGAATTTGGTCAGATGACTGCCAAGTTCGCAGACACCGTTTCATGGACTCACAGAATAAATTCGCCAGACGGCCAACAGGCCTCTGCTGGCGAATACACGTTAGTGCATTTTGCTAGACAGTCGAAAAACTTTCTCGAACAGTTGCATGAAGTTAAATAATATTCCAGATGATCACCATGTCGTAAGGCACTGCAAAAGAAAGTTCCTCATACGGAACGGGGAAGAAATTGTAGGCGTTCATCCAGATTTTCTCTACTTGCGGCGAGAAATCGGAGGGCAGACCGGCCCCGAAACATATCTATCTGCCTTTTATTTTGAGTTTTTCGCTGGTGACGACCACAAGAAGGCGGAGAGTTGCGCGGCAGCCCTTCCATTTGGCACGAAAGGCGGCGCAATGGTCCGCTTGAATGCAGGCTCGATCAGAGATCAGGGTAATAAACATCAGGTCAAACTGAGAGTCACCCACGAGTACTCGAATAAGTCCATTCCATCGAAAGCGCGAATAGACGGCATGCCCCTTGAGCCTCATTTGGAGTTAGCGGCAGCCATTTGTGGAAATTCTATTGTTTCCATACATTCGCCTTAGCTAATGCGCCTCTTCCCAGTTCTCCGCAGCTTTCGCATCCACCTGCAACGGCACTGACAATCTCAGCGCCGGTTCGGCTGCGCCTTCCATCACCCGCTTGATGATCGGGATGGCCTGTTCGGCCTTGTCGGCGGGGGCTTCGAAGATCAGTTCGTCGTGGACCTGCAGGAGCATATCGGCGGGCACGTTTTCCTCGGTCAAAATGCGCTCCATGCGGATCATGGCGCGGCGGATGATATCGGCGGCGCTCCCCTGGATGGGGGCGTTGATCGAGGCGCGTTCGATGAAGGCGCGTTCCGACGGGTTTTTGGTGTTGACGTTTTCGAACGGGATCTTGCGGCCGAAAATGGTCGAGACGTACCCCTGGGCCTTCACGATGCGGCGCTGTTCGGCCATGTAATCCTGAATGCCGGGGAAGCGGGCGAAATAGGTTTTTATGTATTCGCCAGCCTCGCCGCGCGAAATGCCGAGCTGGTTGGCGAGGCCAAAGGCGGAAATGCCGTAGATGATGCCGAAATTGATCGCCTTGGCGCGGCGGCGGACCATGGGGTCCATGCCTTCGATGGGGACGTTAAACATTTCGGACGCCGTCATGGCGTGAATGTCCAGACCTTCCTCGAAGGCATCCTTTAGCGCATCGATATCGGCGATGTGGGCGAGAACGCGCAGCTCGATCTGGGAATAATCGGCGGAAATCAAAAGATTGCCCGGCGCGGCGACGAAGGCTGTGCGGATCTTGCGGCCATCCTCGGTGCGGATGGGGATGTTTTGCAAATTCGGTTCGTTGGACGAAAGGCGCCCGGTGGCGACCGAGGCCTGATTGTAGGAGGTGTGGACGCGGTTGGTGCGCGCATTGATATAGGTGGGCAGCGCGTCGGTGTAGGTCGAGCGCAGCTTGGTGACGCCGCGCCAATCGAGAATGGTCTGGGCCAGCGGCACCTCTTGGGCGGCCAGATCGTCGAGCACCGAGGCGCCGGTGGCCCAGGCGCCGGTCTTGGTTTTGGTGCCGCCTTCCAGCCCCATCTTGCCGAACAGGATATCGCCCAATTGCTTGGGGGAGCCGAGATTGAACTTTTCGCCGGCCAGAGCGTGGGCGGTTTCCTCCAACGCGGCGGCGCGCTGGGCGAAATCGCCCGACAGGCGCGAAAGGATCTGGCGATCGACCGACACGCCGCGCGCTTCCATGCGGGCGAGGACCGGGGTCAATGGGCGATCGAGGGTTTCATAAACGGTGGTGACGCCCTGGGCGACGAGGCGGGTCTTTAAAATATGCCAGAGGCGCAGGGTGATATCGGCGTCTTCGGCGGCGTATTTGGCGGCGGGCCCGATTTCGAGCTTGTCGAAGGTGAGCTGGTTCTTGCCGGTGCCGGCCAGATCGGTGAATTTGAGGCAGGTGTGATCGAGCCAGCGCAGGGCGAGCGCATCCATGCCGTTGTTGCGCGCGCCATCGAGGGCGTAACTCATCAGGAGCGTATCGTCGATGGGGGCCATGGTGATGGCATAGCGGGCAAAAATGCCCATGTCGTATTTGACGTTCTGGCCGATTTTCAGGATTGCCGGGTCTTGCAGCACCGGGCGCAGCATGTCGAGGGCGAGGCGCATATCCATCTGGCCCTCGGCGCGGCCGCCGCCGAACATGTCGTCATTGCCGGTGGTGTGGCCGAGCGGGATATAGCACGCCTTGCCGGGGCGCGTGGACAGGCAGATGCCGACCAGATCGGCGGCCTGATTGTCGAGCCCGGTGGTTTCGGTATCGACGGCGACGTGGCCGGTGGCGATGATATCGGCGATCCAGGCGGCCAGGGCGGTCTCGTCGCGGACGATCTCGTAATCGTCGAGATTGCAGGGGATGGCGCGGATGGTTTCGAGCACTTTTTCGGCGTGGGCGTCGGGGCCGGCCACGCCCGAGGCGGGGGCCGGGCCATCGGAGACATCGACGGCGCCGGGGATCGAGGCGCCCTTGACCGCCAGTTCGGGATCGGGCTCGAAATCGTCGGGGTCGACCTCGAGCAGCGCGGCGATGCGGCGGGTGATGGAGGGGAACTCCATGGCCTTTAGGAACGGGATCAGCGTTTTGGCCTCAAGCGGTTCGCGGGCCAGGGCGTCGAAGGGGAGTTCGACCGGGGTGTTGCAATCGAGCGCGACCAGCTTTTTGGAAATGCGGGCCAGTTCGGCGTTTTCGATGATCGATTCGCGGCGCTTTTGCTGCTTGATCTCGGAGGCGCGGGCCAGAAGGGTTTCGACGTCGCCATATTCATTGATGAGCAGGGCGGCGGTCTTGATGCCGATGCCGGGAATGCCGGGGACGTTATCGACCGGATCGCCGCACAGGGCCTGAACGTCGACCACCTTGTCGGGGGTGACGCCGAATTTTGCGACCACCTAGTCCGGGCCGATCCAGCGCAGGGGCGGCTGGCCGGGACGGGCGATGGTATCGAGCATGGTGACGTTGGGGCCGACAAGCTGCATCAGATCCTTGTCGGAGGAGACGATGGTGACCTTGCCGCCCGCGTCGCGGAACTGGCAGGCGTAAGTTGCGATGATGTCGTCGGCCTCGAAGCCTTCCTGCTCGATCGAGGGCAGGCAGAAGGCGCGGGTGGCGGCGCGGGTGAGCGGGAACTGGGGGATCAGGTCTTCGGGCGCTTCGGGGCGATGGGCCTTGTACTGATCGTAAAGATCGTTGCGGAAGCTCTTGCCGGAATAATCGAAGATCACCGCGAAATGGGTGGGCTCGTTTTCGCCCTTTAGATCCTCGGTGAGCTTATAGAGCATGTTGCAAAAGCCCGAGACCGCGCCGACCGGCAGGCCATCGGACTTGCGCGTCAAAGGCGGCAGCGCGTGATAGGCGCGGAAAATGAAGGACGAGCCGTCGACGAGGACGAGATGCATTTAGGGCTCCCCGGGGCGCGGTGACGCGCCTTTACGATTCTGGTTGGGCGGACTTTCGCGCGATTATGCCGAACGGGCAAGCTTCGTGGCGATCAGGGACGGCCGGCGGGGGAGCGGACGCCCATGAGCAGTGCCCAATAGGTGCCGTAGGTGTTATACGTCGTGGCCGGGCCGCGCTCGATTGCGATGCCGAACTGGACGTAATCGGGGTTGACCATGGTCTTGTGGTGGGAGGGCGATTTGAGCCAGCCGTCGATGGTCGCGTCGAGATTGGGTGAGCCGCCGGCGAGGTTTTCCCCTGCCCCACCGCCAAAGCCCATGCGGCGCAGGCGGGTGTGAAGGGTCTGTTCGGGGGCGGCGGTGTGCGCCACGAGCGAATTTTCGGCCATCAGGCGGGCCTGTTCCTCGGCGACTTTTTGCAGGGTGGCGTTGTGGGTGAGCAGGGGCAGGTCGCGCTCGGCCCGCATGGCGTTGAGCTTGAGGGTGGCTTCGGCAATCGAGACCGAGGACACAGGGGCGGCCCGCTCGGTGGTCATGATGACGGCGCCCGAGGAACAGGCGGCCAAAACGAATGCGGCGCCGCCGGATGCGGAAAGGGTGAGGAATCGGCGGCGGGTGATTTCAATCATTGGGGGACTTTAGCGAAACGGGCTCACTTTGGAAGCTGTTAAAGTGGCGCAGACATGAGCAGATATCCCCCTTGCGCTCGGCGGCCAATCTCCCTATAACGCGCCGTCTCCGGTTGGCCCAATGGGTCCGCCGCAGGTTTCTATTGTACGGACCGTCCGGCCAAAAGGCATGCCGTGGCGGTTCATGAAAGCGGAAGCCCGGACCATCAGGGCATCCATCAAGATCAAAAAGGACCCGCAAAATGCCCAAGATGAAGACCAAGTCTGGCGCCAAGAAGCGCTTCAAGGTGACTGCCACCGGCAAGGTCATGGCTGGCCCCGCCGGCAAGCGCCACCGCCTTATCAGCCACAACGCCAAGTACATCCGCTCCAATCGCGGCACCTCGGTCATGTCCGAGCCAGATGCCAGGATTGTCAAGAAGTACATGCCGTACGACCGCTAAGCGGCCGCCCGCTAGAGCGTTCACGTCAGATTTGAGGAATTGAGATATGTCCCGCGTTAAAAGAGGCGTTACCGCCCACGCCCGCCACAAGAAGGTGATCAAGGCCGCCAAAGGCTATTACGGTCGCCGGTCCACCAATTACCGCTCCGCCGTACAGGCCGTCGAGAAGGCCGGTCAGTACGCCTATCGCGACCGCAAGCAGAAAAAGCGCAATTTCCGCGCCCTGTGGATCCAGCGCATCAACGCCGCCGTGCGCAGCCATGGGTTGACCTATGGTCGATTTATCGACGGCCTCAGCAAGGCTGAGGTTGCCGTGGACCGCAAGGTTCTTGCCGATCTGGCAGTGCGCGAACCGGCCGCTTTCGAAGCGCTGGTTGTCAAGGCCAAGGAAGCCCTCGCCTATCTGGGCGACGTCGAAGCGACCACACACGAGCGCATTTCCGCCTAAAAGGCATCTGCGACTCCTCCAGCCTTTATGGATCGCGTTGTCGAACCGAAAAACCGGTTCCCACTTTCTGACAACGCTCCAGCCCGCTGAGGCCGAATTTGAAAGCCTTGCGCTGCCCCTTTTGGGGTGGCGTGAGGCTTTTTCGTTTGCTACCGCTTCGCCCGCGTAAAAAGTTTCCCATGTTAGAGAACATCATGTCCGACGAGATCGCCGACCTCAGCCAATCGATCCATGCCGCCATCGCCGAGGCGCAGGACGAAGCCGCGCTCGAAGTGGTGCGCGTTTCAAGCCTGGGCAAGAAGGGGTCGATCTCGGCGCTGCTTGCCACGCTGGGAAAAATGACCCCCGAGGACCGCAAGGAGAAGGGCCCCGCGATCAACGGGCTCAAAGCCGAAATCGGGGCTGCCATCGAGGCAAGGCGCGAGGCGCTGGCGGCGGCGGCGCTCGAGATGCGCCTCAAGACCGAAAAGCTCGACGTGACCTTGCCGCTGCGTCCGGCCCCCACCGCCATCGGACGCGTCCACCCGGTGAGTCAGGTGATCGACGAGATCACCGCGATCTTTTCGGACATGGGTTTTGCGATTGCCGAAGGGCCGGACGTCGAAACCGATTACTATAATTTCACCGCGCTCAATTTTCCCGAGGGCCATCCGGCGCGCGAAATGCACGATACGTTCTTTTTCGAGCCCGATGCCGAGGGGAACCGCAAGCTTTTGCGTACCCACACCTCGCCGGTGCAGGTGCGCACCATGGAACAGAGCGAGCCCCCGATCCGCATCGTCATTCCCGGCCGCACCTATCGCAACGACTCCGACCAGACCCACACGCCGATGTTTCATCAGGTCGAGGGGCTGGTCATCGACAAGCAGAGCCATATCGGGCAGCTGCGCTGGGTACTCGAAGAGTTCTTGAAAGCGTTTTTCGAGGTCGAGAGCGTTACGACCCGGTTTCGTCCGAGCTTTTTCCCCTTTACCGAGCCGTCCATGGAAGTGGACGTGCAATGCGACCGCTCGGGCAACGAGGTGAAAATCGGGCAGGGCAATGACTGGCTGGAAATTTTAGGCTGCGGCATGGTGCATCCCAATGTGATCGAAGCCGGCGGGCTGGACCCCGATGTCTATCAGGGCTTTGCCTGGGGCATGGGAATCGACCGGCTCGCCATGCTCAAATACGGAATGGCCGATCTGCGCGCGTTCTTTGACGCCGACAAGCGCTGGATCGACCATTACGGGTTTCGGCCGCTCGATCTGCCGACGCTGTTCGGTGGATTGTCGAGCTGAGTTTTTGAGCAGGATTTTAAGGTAGAAGACAAATGAAGTTCACGCTGTCCTGGCTCAAGGATCACCTCGAGACCACCGCTCCCAATGCCGAAATCATCGACACGCTGACCATGGTGGGTCTCGAGGTCGAGGAGGTGACCGATCCCGGCGCGGCGCTGAGAAGCTTTGTGACGGCCCATGTGGTCTCGGCCGAGCAGCACCCCAATGCCGACAAGCTGCGGGTGTGCAAGGTGGATGCGGGAACCGGTGAGTTGATCGACGTTGTGTGCGGGGCGCCCAATGCCCGTACGGGGATGAAATCGGTCTTTGCCTTTGCGGGCACCTATATCCCCGGCAAGGACATCACCATTGGCAAGGGCAATATCCGCGGACAGGTGTCCAACGGCATACTGTGCTCGAATGCCGAGCTGGAACTGTCCGACGATCATGACGGGATCATCGAGCTGCCCGAGGACGCGCCGATTGGCGTGCCCTACCCCGATTATGCGGGGATCGACGAGGTGGTCATCGATATCGGGCTGACCCCGAACCGGGGCGACTGCGCCGGAGTGCGCGGCATTGCACGCGATCTGGCGGCAGCGGGCGTGGGCGATTTCAAGGACCCTGCCATCAGGCCAATTCCGGCAAGCGCTGGGGCATCGCCCATTGCGGTGAGCGTGGATGGCGACATCTGCAAGATGTTTGCCGGCCGCCTGATCCGAAACGTTACAAACGGCCCTTCCCCGCAATGGATGCAGGAGCGGCTGCGCGCCGTGAACGCCGTGGATTTCGGCGACCTGCTGCGGTCCACGCCCGGCGACCCGCTGTTCTGGCTGGCCTTCATCGCCTCGTACCTGCTC
>PBNW01000053.1 GCA_002723255.1 Pelagibacterium sp.
CGGATCCGGTTAACGCCAGGATTACCCTGTTTGGTATCTCTGGCTAAAAAACGTCCCGGCAATACGGTGACGTTATATTGATCAAATAAGCCGCGAGCAAAATCGGTATCGGCAATCGGTGTTTCTGCCCATAAATAAAAACTTGCCTCGGGCTGGGTGACATTCATCACCGGGGACAGAATGTCGAGTACGGCTGCGAATTTTTCTCTATACAGGTGCCGGTTGTGTGCCACATGCGCTTCATCTGTCCAGGCAGCAATAGAAGCAGACTGGGTTGATGGTGGCATCGCACAGCCATGATAGGTACGGTAACGCAGAAAGGATTTCATAACACTGGCATCGCCTGCCACAAAACCACTTCTTAATCCTGGCGCGTTAGAGCGCTTGGATAAGCTGTGAAAAACGACACAGCGGCTTAAATCGTTATAGCCAGCTGCTACAGCTGCTTGTAATAAACCTACTGGTGGTAAGGCTTCATCAAAGTAGATTTCGGAATAACATTCGTCAGCCGCAATAATAAAATCGTATTCATGGGCCAGTTGAATCAGTTTGGTCAGCGTTTCTGCATCAACAATCGCACCAGTCGGGTTGCCCGGGCTGCATAAATATAACAACTGACAGCGAGACCAGACACTTGCGGGAACAGCATCAAAATCGGGTACAAAGCTGGTTTCTTCAGTGCAGTTAAGCAGATAGGGTTCTGCTCCTGCCAGAAATGCCGCACCCTCATAGATCTGATAAAACGGGTTGGGCATGACAATCAGTGGATCTTTACGACGATCAATAATCGCCTGAGCAAAGGCAAATAATGCTTCTCGGGTGCCATTAACCGGCAGAACCTGCGATAAAGGGTCGATATGTCCTGCTAACTGAAATCGTTGATCCAGCCAGTTTGCAATGGTATGGCGTAATTCGATACTACCTGCCGTTGTTGGATAGGCCGATAAGCCATGCAAATGACTAATGACCGCTTCAGTAATAAAACCGGGAGTAGGATGCTTTGGCTCACCAATGGATAACGAAATATGCGGCAGATCACTCGGCGGTTGGCAACCTTGCTGCAGTTCGGCTAATTTCTCAAAAGGATAAGGGTGTAATAGGGCCAGATCTGGATTCATTAATACATATCGCCGGATAACAAAAATTCGGCCATTATAACGCTTCAACTGACTGTCGTGTTATAAGCATCATTATGAACACTATTAATCCAATAGAATCCAAGCTTGCAATCCTTAGTCTGTTATTTGCTGCCACAATGTGGGGCATTATCTGGTATCCGATGCGCCTGTTCGAACAGGCTGGCATGTCGGTGGTCTGGGTGACGTTGATTATGTACCTCACAGCAGGCATCGCCAGTCTGCCGATTTTTATCAAAAACCGTTATCGCTGGAAACATATTCCTGCCGATCTGCTTTGGCTGGCCCTGGCGGCAGGTATGACCAATCTTGCTTTTTTAGTCGCGTTGAATGAAGGTCAGGTAATGCGGGTGATGTTGTTGTTTTACTTATCGCCGTTATGGTCTGTGATATTAGGTCGCTGGTGGCTAGGTGAAAAGTTGTCTCTGGCAGCCATTATTATGTTTGTGCTGGCGATGGGGGGCACGGTCTTAATGTTATGGCGACCCGAAGTGGGATTTCCATGGCCACATGGGCTAGCAGATTGGCTGGCCTTGTTTGCCAGTCTGTGTTTTGCGGTGAACAATGTGTTGAGTCGAAAGCTGGCGGCAGTGCCAATGGCTTTAAAAACTACCATCATTTTATGGGGAGTGGTCGCGGTATCAATAGTCGTTTTGCTATTACAGCAGGCTTCCTTACCCTCAGTGGGTCTATCTGTATGGCTAAGTGCTGTTTTGGTGGGGGGCGGAATTATCATCGCCATGACAATGACAGTTCTATATGGTCTGGCCAGAATGCCGGTCTATCTGGCAGCAGTTATCATGTTGTTTGAATTGATTGTTGCCGCGATTTCCTCAGCTTTACTCACTACAGAAATGATGACCGTTCAGGAATGGCTGGGTGGGGCATTTATTTTTGTTGCTGCATTCGGAATTGCTCAGGTAGAAAAAGCCAATCGCTAAGCCTGCGGCCAATTTATTTTGATTAACCACTTTGTTTCACCCTTTCAGTCTTGGACTGTTTTCCGCGCTATTGTGTTGGAAATGACTTATGTAGAATGGTTACACCACGCCAATAGGCCTGGTTGAAAGAAACGACTCTGCTCAGAGGAGACTCTAAAAGAGCAATAGCCCTTGGTTTTTATTTTAATTTGCAGGAATTGTTTATGATTAAGTCTATAGCGCATGCCAGTTTTCTGGTGGCTGATTTAGCTACGTCGCTGAAGTTTTACTGTGATGTCTTGCAAATCCCTCTCAATTCGAATCGCCCTAAATTTGCCTATGACGGCGCATGGCTGGATTTGGATAACAAACAACAATTACATTTGATGGTATTACCCAATCCTGACTCGACAGATGGTCGTCCGGAACATGGAGGGCGGGATCGTCATGTCGCATTGCTTGTCGAAGATCTTGAGGCACTTGCCGAACGGCTGGAACAGGCAGGTGTAGAATTTTCACGCAGCAAGTCCGGTCGGGCTGCTTTTTTCTGCCGTGATCCAGATGGAAATGCACTGGAATTTGCAGAAGATTTTACTCCGCCCGTTAAGTAACTCAGGCATTTAAAAGAAACAATCAATGGCTTAGCGACTTACTCACAATTTCTGTGGATAAGTCTGTGTGTAACAATGGTGAAAAACGCTAAGTCGTTAATCTATAAAAGTGCTGTTCAAAATGGTTAAAATTTAACCATTTGCAAAATAGTAATAAAATCAAATTGTTACGTAACAATTTTGTATATTCAACAACTTAGCAAAACTTGTTGTAACAGCACTGTAACAATTTAGGAAAAAGTGAATAACTTACTGCGATTGGCAGCATTAAAAATCAAAGATTGTGCCATAAAATTTATTTTTGCTTTTCACACAGCTAACTTTAAATCATCCTGCTATTTGATTCTTTCAGTGTTTAATATTTGAAATATTCATTTTTGTTGTTGTAATAGCCTGCTAGTCAATTAGTTAAAAGTGATGATCAATGGCTTAGCGACTTACTCACAATTTCTGTGGATAAGTCTGTGGTTAACATTGTTGAAAATCGCTAAGTCATTATTCTTTAACAGAGCTGCACTAAATGGTTAAAAAATAACCATATTTAAAATTCATTTAAAATCAATAACATATGGTTGTTTTGTGTACATTCAATGACTTAGCAAAGTATGTTGTAAGAGCACTGTAACAATCCATCGGAAAGTGCATAACTTACTATGCTGGTATTAAGAAATTACACTCGTGCTAATGCAGGAATGATCTGCTCATCAAAGGCCGAATCTTCATCACCTGTTGGTTCGAGGCGAAATTGCTCAAGTCCCTTAAAATCAAATAATTGCTGATCTGCCAATTGTGAGGGGGCCACATTCTGGATGCTACGGAAAATATTCTCAACACGACCGGGATGCTGTTTCTCCCAGGTTTGCAGCATTTCCTTAATCACCTGACGTTGCAGATTTTCCTGAGAGCCACATAAATTACATGGAATGATTGGGAAGGCTCTCGCTTCAGCATAGCGGGTGATATCCGACTCTTTGGCATAACAGAGTGGTCGGATAACAATATTGGTTTTATCATCACTCAGCAGTTTGGGCGGCATGGCTTTGGTCTTGCCGCCATAAAACATATTTAAAAAAAGCGTTTCAATAATATCGTCACGATGATGGCCTAAGGCGATTTTTGTGATGCCATGCTGACGCGCATAACCGTATAACGATCCACGACGTAGTCTCGAACAAATACCACAGGTGGTTTTGCCTTCAGGAACCACTTCCTTAACAATGCTGTAGGTATCTTTTTCGATAATATGAAATGGCACACCAATTTTACTGAGATATTCTGGCAATACATGCTCTGGAAATCCGGGTTGCTTTTGATCAAGATTGACCGCAATCAACTCAAAATCAATTGGTGCGTGATCGCGTAAATTCAGCAAAATATCGAGCATGGTGTAGCTGTCTTTACCACCTGACAGGCATACCATGACTTTATCGCCATCCTGAATCATGTCGTAATCAGCAATTGCCTGGCCGACCTGGCGGCGTAGCCGTTTATGTAATTTGTTGAATTCGTGTTGTTGTTTCAATTGATTTTCAGACATTAGATCAGACCTGCGAAGGGTTGCACGGTGACAGATTGACCGGCAGCCACACCGTCACAATCTTCATCCAGTAAAATAAAACAGTTGGCATGACTCATGGAATGCAGAATGCCGGAGCCTTGTTCGCCGGTCATCGTAACTTCCAATTGATTGGCAGAATTGCTGCGTAATAATCCCCGTTGAAATTCGAAACGTCCGGGACGCTTACGAATATTCTCAGCTGCAATCGCCTGTAATACCATTGGCGCGTGATAAATAGCACCCGCCAACTTGTGTAAAGCAGGTTGTACAAACTGATAGAAAGTTACCATCACCGAAACCGGATTACCGGGCAGACCGAAAAAATGAGCATCTGCAATTTTGCCGTAAGCAAGCGGCCTGCCGGGTTTCATTGCGATTTTCCAGAAATGCACTTCGCCGAGTTCATCCAGCAATTGCTTAACATAATCGGCTTCACCCACTGACACACCACCAGAGGTAATCACCACATCGGCTTCCTTGGCGGCCTGCAGCAAAGCTTCACGTAATGTGTCGGGATTATCGGTAACGACTCCCATATCGATGATCTCAGCATCCAGACGTGTCAGCATGGCATACAAGGTATAACGGTTACTGTCATAAATATCGCCGGGGTTCAAAGTTTCGCCAAGCGAACGTAGTTCATCACCAGTAGAAAAAAATGCCACCCGAATTCGACGACGAACCTTTAGTTCTGCAAATCCCAATGACGCCAGTAAGCCTAAATCGGCTGAGGTAATTCGACGTCCTGCAGTAAGCACCACAGCGCCGGTCTGAATATCTTCTCCGGCGAGTCGCACATTTTCGCCGCTATGATGTTCTCCGTGCAGCGTTATCAGATCATTATTAACTTCAGCTTGTTCTTGCATGATGACCGTGTCACAACCCTTGGGCATCATTGCACCCGTCATGATTCTTACACATTCACCGGTATGAACGGTTTTGTCGAAAGGTTTGCCAGCAAAGGCACTGCCCACCCGTTTTAATGAGATTAATTGATGCTTCAAATCTTCGCCACGTACCGCATAACCATCCATTGCCGAATTAGCATGCGGAGGGACGGATAGCGGTGAAATCACATCTTCATGTAATACCTGTCCCAGCGCATCGCGCAATGCGACTTTTCGCCAGCAGCTGATTGCTGATATCTGCTGCAGAATTTTCTCTCTGGCGTCTTCCACTCTCAGAGTGTTAACGGGTTCAGGAGTGGCGCAGCTTGGTTGGGGCGTAAAGTCAGTCATGGTGGTATTGCCGAATATAGTTGTTTATAAAGTTCAGGATGGCGTCCAAATCGTTTAAATTCAATACGGGTATTTGAGGTTCAATTGTCAATTCGGAGTCAGTGGCAATGGCAATAATATTGGGATCCTCCGGAAACAACAGAGGTTTACCAATGCTTGCGCGATGTAATTCCAGCTTCGGTATTGCTTCCTGTTTAAAGCCTTCGACCAGAATCAAATCCAAATTCTCTAAATCCAGACGCGCCAGACAGTCGGATAAAAGTGGTTCTTGTTGTCCATTTTCATTGGTTTGCATCAGTGCCAGCAGTTTTCGGGAGGCCACTAGTACCTGACTGGCACCTGCTTCACGAATTCGGTAACTGTCTTTACCGGGCTGATCGATATCAAATAGATGATGCGCATGTTTTATAACCGCTAAGCGTATTCCGGCAGAGCGAAGTTTAGGAATCAACTGGGTGAGTAAGGTGGTTTTGCCAGTGCCACTAAATGCGGCAATTCCCAATATAGGTACTGAACAGGACAAGGCAGGTGATTGCAGGTCTTCCGGATGATTGAAATTGGTGAAACTCTCAGGTTGGTCAGAAAAATCTACTTCAATCATTCCCTGTTGCTTAAACCAGCGATCAATCTTTCTTTCCCCAGAAGCGAGATATTTCTGTAAATCCTCTGCCAGTTCACAGTGTAATAATGAAAATACTGGTTGAATACGCTTGCCATCGGTGGCGACAGCGATTTTTTTACCTGAGCATAATAAACTCTCCAGCATGCGTTGTCGTAACTTCGGACTGGGAGAGGGGCTGTCACAGGGAGCCGTCAGAATATAATCGGTGGTTGCCATTTGCATTCCGGCCAGCATGCCAGCCAATGGTCCTTGAAAGCCGGAAAGCGAATCGCTGATGACAGGATAGCCAAATTGTTGATAACGCTCTATATTACGATTAGCGTTGATGAGCAACTGCTCAACCTGAGGTGCAAGATGATGAATGACATGCGCAATCAACGGCTGATTTACGTAAGGTATCAGGCCCTTGTCATTACCGCCCATACGGCGTGCTTCGCCACCGGCGAGAATGATGCCGGTCACGGTAGGGTAAGTTGATTCAGTCATGCTGTTTGCAGTTAATGGCTTTTTGTTGAGTGGGTACAATGCATAAATTAACAATATCAATGTTCATTATACTGTGTATTCCACAGAACGTATGGTCACAGGATTTGCAGATTCTGGTCATGGGGCTATATCGCGACCATGCCGTGTTGGAAATTAATCAGCAGCAACATTTTTTATCTGTTGGACAGCGAACTCCGGAAGGCGTGACCTTAATCAGCGCAAACAGCAATCAGGCAATATTGGATATTGCAGGCAGGCAGGGTGTATTTGAACTGAATAATCGGGTTGGTGCTATGTATTCGGCCCCTGTTGAAATGCCTGTAGTGAGTATATGGCCGACCAATGGGATGTATTTGACCAGTGGTTCAGTTAATGGATATACAGTAGATTTTATGGTGGATACTGGAGCATCAGTCATTGCTATAAATGGTGAGACTGCAAAACGGTTAGGCTTAGATTATCTTAACGCGAACCAGATTGGTGTCAGAACCGCTTCTGGTGTTGAACTTGCTTACAGTATCGAACTGGAATCTGTGCAACTAGGTGATATTTCACTGGAAAATGTTGCGGCTGTCGTGATTGATGGTCCAGAACCACAACGGGCTTTATTGGGAATGAGTTTTCTAAATGCGTTTGATATGGAACGCAAAGGCGAACGGCTGGATTTACGCCAAAAATTCTAGTCAAATAAAAAAGCCAGTTGCGGGTGCAACTGGCTTAATTAGTAAAAGGCATCTTCAGTAAATCAATCAAAACCCTGAGTGATCAACGCATAGGCTGAATGATTATGAATCGATTCAAAGTTTTCTGATTCGACTGTATATGCTTTGATACGGCTATCGGCATTTAAACGCGCTGCAACGTCGCGAACCATATCTTCAACAAATTTCGGATTGTCGTAAGCATGCTCGGTGACATATTTTTCATCCGGACGCTTCAACAAACCATAGATTTGGCATGACGCTTCGTCTTCTACCAGATCAATCAAGTCTTCAATCCAGATAAAGCTATCTGTTTTCACGGTCAATGTGACATGTGAACGCTGATTATGTGCACCGTAATCCGAAATATTTTTTGAACATGGGCACAAGCTGGTAACCGGCACAATGACTTTGACAGTCATGCTGGTTTTCTTGGCAACAATTTCACCAATAAAACTTACTTGATAATCCATCAGACTGCGGACTTTTGAAATCGGTGCTTCTTTATTTACAAAATAGGGGAAGCTCATTTCAATGTAGCCGGATTCAGCATCCAGACGTTCAGTCATTTCGCCCAACATGGTATGAAATGACTTAACGGTAATTTCACGTTCATGTTGATTAAGAATCTCAACAAAACGTGACATATGTGTGCCTTTAAACTGATGTGGCAGATTCACATACATATTAAAATTGGCAACAGTGTGCTGTTCACCGGTAGTGCGATCACTGACCACAACAGGATGGCGAATATCTTTTATGCCAACTTTATCAATCGCAATGTGACGTTTATCTTTGATATTCTGAACGTCTTCGATTTCTGCTGCAGCTATTGGCTTGTTTTGATCGGTCATGATTCGGGTTAATCCTCACTATATTTGACACAGGCACGGTCGGTTTCCCATACCGTGACACCAGAGACTCTGGCTGTGTCGGTGTTTAGCGTATCGCTAAGGCGCTGGTAAAAAAACTGGGCGATATTTTCTGCCGTAGGATTAATCTCATCAAACGGGGGAATATCATTCAGATAACGGTGATCCAGTGTTTTTGCTAACTCACGAGTCGCCGTTTTAATGGTTTTAAAATCCATGCCCATACCATGCTGGTTAAGTGCATTGGCAGTGACTTCGACTTCAAGTTTCCAATTATGGCCATGCATGCGACGACAATCCCCAGGGTAGTCCCTAAGGGTATGTGCAGAGGCAAAATCAGCCAGAATTTTTAAGGTATAGGTGGCGCTCATAATGTTGACTATTATACTCGGGAATTAACCTATCGAACAGGCTATTATTACGCAAAATAACGATTGATGGTATCGATAATGCCACTTGCATCCAACCCACAGGCACTGAGCATCTGGTCATGATCACCATGCTCAATGAAGTGGTCAGGCAAGCCCATCATCCGCAAATGTGTCTCAATACCCTGCTGTTGAAAATATTCATTTACCGCGCTACCAGCTCCGCCCATCAGTGCATTTTCTTCAATAGTGATAATCAATTCATGACTGGCAGCAATTTCATCCAGTAGCGTGGTATCCAATGGTTTAACAAAACGCATATTCACCACTGTGGCATCAATTTGCTCTGCAGCGTCAAGTGCTGTATGCAATAAGGTGCCAAAAGCCAGAATGGCGGTCTTTTTGCCTGTCCGACGGGTTTGTGCTTTACAGATGGGCAAGCTATTCAGTTGTGGTTCTATCGCCGTACCGT
Source organism: Pelagibacterium sp. (assembly GCA_002723255.1). Lineage (GTDB taxonomy): Bacteria > Pseudomonadota > Alphaproteobacteria > Rhizobiales > Devosiaceae > Pelagibacterium > Pelagibacterium nitratireducens. Next base: position 8,985 of record PBNW01000053.1, read on the forward strand.
TGCCACAACCGCGAGGATACCGCACTGCGGCAGGGCCATTATGATGATATCCGGTGGTTAACATTTGCCGACATTCGTTCTCATCGCTGGGTGTCATTATCAGCATATTCGGAATACAACGCAGATAACTTAAATCAAAACTTCCGGCGTGTGTTGGCCCATCAGCGCCTACCAATCCCGCCCTATCAATAGCAAATAACACCGGCAGGTTTTGCAGAGCCACATCATGAATCAATTGATCATAAGCGCGCTGCAGAAAGGTTGAATAAATGGCAACTACCGGTTTTTTGCCTTCACAAGCAATGCCTGCCGCTAACGTAACGGCATGTTGCTCTGCAATGCCGACATCAAAATATCTTTCTGGAAACCGTTCAGCAAAAGCATTCAGACCGGAGCCTTCACACATAGCGGGTGTAATCGCAATCAGATCTTCAGAAGCTGCTCCCATATCACACAGCCATTGACTGAATACTTGGGTAAAGGTTGGACCGGATTTTTTATTGCTATTGGCAGGGCTTACACCATGATATTTACAGGGTTGCTGCTCAGCAGGTTCGAAGCCTTTACCTTTTTTGGTCACAATATGCAGGAACTGAGCACCTTTGCTGTTGCGCAGATTGCTTAACGTGGTAATCAAGGTGTCAAGATCATGGCCATCAATCGGGCCAATATAATTGAACCCCATTTCTTCAAATAACGTACCTGGCACCATCATGCCTTTGACGTGTTCTTCGGTACGTCTTGCGAACTCCCACGCAGGCGGAATTTTTTCCAGCATTTTCTTGCTGCTTTCGCGGGCAGAGCGATAAAAACGACCAGAAAGTAGTCGGGCTAAATAATTAGCCATGCCACCCACATTTTTGGATATCGACATTTCATTGTCATTGAGTACGACCAGCATGTCAGCATTCAGATCACCGGCATGAGCCAACGCCTCGTATGCCTGACCTGCTGTCAGTGCACCATCACCGATAATGGCCACAGAACGACTTGGTAAGCCGCTGGCCCGAGCGGCAATCGCCATGCCTAAAGCGGCGCTGATTGATGTACTGGAATGACCGACACCAAAGCTGTCATAGTCACTTTCACTGCGCTTGGGAAAACCGGAAAGTCCTCCGGGTTGACGCATGGTATGCAGTTGGTCTCGACGTCCTGTCAGGATTTTATGAGCATAACTCTGGTGACCAACATCCCAGACCAAATGGTCTTCAGGGGTGTTAAACACATAGTGCAGAGCCAATGTTAGCTCGACAACCCCCAAATTTGACGAAATATGTCCACCCGTTTGCTGAATCTGATCAATTATTAATTCGCGGATTTCGATCGCTAATTGATCCAATTGTTTACGTTCTAATTGACGTAATTGGGCAGGGGAGTCGATTTGTGCAAGTAAACTTGTCATGTTAAATCAATGTGATTAAAAGGTTCGTTGCACGACAAACGTTGCCAGTGCCCGCAGAGCTAAACATTCATTTCCGAGATTATTCAATGCTGTCAATGCCTCTTTCACCAGCATCTGCGCCTTTTGCTGGGCGGCTTCAAGTCCCATTAAAGCGGGGTAGGTAGGTTTGTTTCGAGCAATATCTGCACCTTGTTGTTTCCCCAAGGTAGCAGTATCCGCGATCACATCCAATACATCGTCTTGCACCTGAAATGCCAGGCCAATAGCTGTGGCATAATTGTTGAGATATTTTAAATCCATCGAACTGTAATTTTTACCACAGTAAGCTCCCAGCAAAACACTGGCTTGGATCAAAGCGCCGGTTTTCAATAAATGCATGGCTTCCAGATCTGTTTGGTTAAGTTGTTTACCCACTGAAGCCAGATCGATGGCTTGGCCACCGGCCATTCCCATAACACCGGAAGCCTGTGCCAGGCATTTAACCATAGCGATTTGCTGATCTGCCGGCAAATCGTTTTCGGTCAGACATTCAAACGCCAGACTTTGCAATGCATCACCCACTAATAAAGCAGTTGCTTCATCATAGGCTTTATGGCAAGTGGGTTTACCTCGGCGCAAATCATCATCATCCATCATTGGCATATCATCATGAACCAGGGAATAGGCATGAATCATCTCAACGGCGCAGGCCGCTGAGTCCAGGGCATCAGTATTGGCATTAAATGCCTCACCTGTTGCATAAACCAACATGGCCCGCAAACGTTTCCCTCCGTTCAACGTTGCATAGTGCATGGCTTCTGATAACCGTGCAGCGGCTATAACGTTTTGATTGGGTAATCGTTGTTGCAAAGCCAGGCTGATACGTTGCTGGTGCGAAGACATCCAGTCAGAAAGCGAAAACGTTTTTGTCACGATGCCTCGGAGTCTGGATCAAAATCCACTAAAGCAGACTGGCCGGATTGCTGTAATAACATTTGTACTTTTTGCTCGGCAGCTTGTAATGCTTCCTGACAATCACGGGTAAGTAATACACCGCGTTCATAAAGTTTTAATGATTCTTCAAGGCTGATATCGCCTTTTTCCAAGCGTTCTACCAGTGATTCAAGCTCACTGACTGCCGCTTCATATTCAAGTTTTTTGCGTTTTGCCACCATATTGGCCTCTGTACAAATCTCGCGTTAACGACACATTATAAGTTAATCGAAGCTTACATGCCCGCTGGAATGTTTGCTAATTTCCCGTTAGTCTGTTGTGTTTTCCTTTTACACTGAACTATTCATGCCGAAAATCATCCGCGGCTTATACAATTTGCCCGATCCTGCACAAGGATGCGTGGCGACGATTGGTAACTTTGATGGTGTACATCTGGGGCACCAGGCTGTACTGACGCAATTGGCAATGAAAGCGGATATGCTTAATTTGCCCGCGGTGGTCATCACCTTTGAACCGCAACCGTTTGAATATTTTGTGCCGGAAAAAGCACCGGCCAGATTATCGCGGTTTCGTGAAAAGGTTGAGGCGCTACGAGCTTACTCAATCCAGAAACTTTGTGTGTTGCGGTTTAATCGTCAATTAGCTGAAATGCAGGCCGAAACCTTTATCCAGAAATTATTGGTTGAAGGCCTGAATGTTCGTTACCTGGTTGTTGGTGATGATTTTCGTTTTGGTAAAGATCGACAGGGTGACTTTGCCTTATTGCAACAAGTAGGGAAACAGCATGGTTTTCAGGTTGTTAACATGCATACTTTCGCCATTGATGACATGAGAGTTAGTAGTACAAGAATTCGCGAAGCGTTGCAGGACGGTGACTTGGCAGTGGCTGAGAAGTTATTAGGTCGTCCTTACCGGATGAGTGGCAGAGTCGCGCATGGTGATAAACGTGGCCGTAAAATGGGGTATCCGACAGCCAATATTCATTTGCATCGAGCAAAAGTACCGTTAAACGGTGTTTATGCGGTACAACTTTATGGCATTGATGAAGAGCCGGTAAATGGTGTGGCCAATATTGGTGTCAGACCCACTATTTCAGGTAGCGATAAGGCACTACTTGAAGTACATCTCTTTGATTTTAAACGTGATATTTATGGTGAGCACGTACAGGTTTATTTTCTGAAAAAACTGCGTGAAGAACAGAAATTTGCCAGTTTGGAACAGCTGATTGAACAGATCCATATCGATTCTGCGCAGGCTAAAAACTTTTTTCAGCCTAATTAAGAATTAAGATCCATCGTCTTCACCACTGGCAAATTTACCGGCGTCATAATCCCGAATCAGTTTTTCTGCTGCTTCGACATCGTCATTATTTACCAATACATGGGCGAAATCAGTGGCAGGTAAGTCGCCTACAGCGCCTTGCAGATAATGTCCTGCAACATGTGATTCTATGCCATGCGCATCCAGCAAGCCTGCAACAATATGGGCTTCTAGAATATTAGATCCGCGAAAGATTAACTTCATGGTTATTGCAGATGTACTGCTTCAAATCGGGCCATCACATTACCTTCCACATCAGCCAGCTCAAGATGTTGTCCTTCAATTTGCCAATAACGCACTTTTTCGAGCATAAAATGAACTTCCTGAGCCGTTTCCATACCTTGAGGGCACGCCATCATCGTGCTGGCAATACGACTGAATTTCAGCTTGTCTTCACGAAGTTGATAAGTCCCCATGATTCGATTACAGCCATCCGATCCCGATAGACGATTATCTTCAGTGGCTAAAATAAGCGAGGGTTCATGCTGATCTTGATAAACGTCAACGGGCTCATCATTCAATCGGGTCAGTTTCCAGTATGTATTCAGCAAACTTTCATTGAAGCCTAATTGACCGCAGGTTTCTCCAGGCCATATATCATCGGCCTTTGTGACAATCAACGTTGGCTGCAATATTCCAGTATTGCTGTTGGCTCTTGGTTCAAGGTGACCGGTTGCTTCAACTAATATTGGTTGATTAGGCGCTTCGATATATTCCAGATACAGCGATTCAAGTGCTGCGTTATCCGCTTCCTGGGCGACAAACCAACGCTGACCGGTAAGGCATTCCTTAAAGACTCCGCTATCCGCCATATAGTTGTACATACCGTGAAACTGCATGTTCGGATAGACCGCGTAAAAGTCATTGTCCCGTTGAAGTTCATAATTCAAAGGGCTGTTAATCAAAACATACTCCTGATCCATAAGACGAATGTTGCCATCTTTTTCAATCTGGAAAGCTGTTTGCTGTGGATCGTCCGAAAGCAGCCTCAACTGATCCGAATTTTGCTGCCATTGCCCCAGTTGATAAAAGGTCGAATTTTCGCCTGAATCCTGATAATGCATTTGCAGATAATAGCTTTTATCTGCGAATAAATTGAGACGATAATCAATACCCGGGCAATCAGCACAGGGCAAAGTGCCGCTGTAGCTGGCCGGAAAATCGTCAATAATCACGTGACGTTCATCAGCTTCTTCAGTACTGCAAGCACTGAAAAACAAAATCAACAGCAGGGCCAGCCACTTTTTAAACATAGTAAACTCCAGATGCATTTGATCAGAGTTATCGGTGATATTCACCTGCACGCTCTGGTTGATATTCTATGGTTTCAATTCTGACTTGTAACATTCCACCCTGACCATCCTGCCAGTCAATTTCATCGCCTTCTTTCAATCCCAGCATGGCACTGCCGACCGGCGCTAAAATTGAGATGGTGTTACCAGAGTCATCCATATCTTTTGGATAGACCAATTTCAGCGTAAAAGTTACCCCGGTAGAGATAACTGAAAATTTTACCTGAGAATTCATTGTCACCACATTTGCCGGAATCTGTTCTGGAGCAACCAGCTCAGCACGCTCGAGTTCGGTTAACAATGCTGATTTGATATTTGTCGCAATGCCTGGTGTAGCCCGCAATAAATTGTCGATACGGCTGTAATCAAGTTCAGAAATAATAATGTCAGGTTGTGAATTCACAATAAACTCCATTAAACAAGTTTATTCACGCACAAAAGCTACCGGCATGTTTTGACGGCATCAGTTGAGATGAAGTTGGGGAAAATAATTGGTTATCTGGGCCTGTTGCTCTTGCAGAGTCACCACCGCTGTTGAAGTTGAACCATCAACAGCCCGTAACAGGCGAGCTTATGATGGCACAAATTTCAAGCTAATATAAGGTGCCAGCAAAAACAAAAAAATGGCTAATTTATAAATCATCATGCCTAGATAATGCAGTTGTGAAAATTGCTCTCGAGTCATGACGAACCAACGACTATGTAACCGGTAAATTCTGTCACTGCCTACAGCATAAAACGTAAACCAGAATATCAATGCCAGATAGTTTAGAAATGTGGTCCAGCCGAGAACAAAAGTAACATTTTCCAGCGTCATTGCAGGTTCTCCTTAATTAGCAGAACTCTAGGGCTTGTTGATCTTTCAGAGTCACAACAGAGGCGGCTATGAAAGTTCAACAAGCCCTAGGATCTATTTATCGTTAATGATCAACAGACCTCAATCTACGCCGAGTTGTTACTGAATAAAAGTCACCGGCTTTTAATGGTTGCCACGCAGTTTAGTGAACAGGCGTTTAATAGCCTTGCGTCCATAGCGACGTTTGAATTTAACTTTAAAATCATAAAGGTAAAACGGTAAACGGCAACGGAAGTTAAACAGCAATTTATACTTGGTATGTTGAAGATAATGTCCAACCAGTTTTTCCCGCCCTGACCAGTGTAGTTTGTTGCAAATCCGCGTGAGATCCGACAAACGCTCGGATAATGTCGCATTACGGTTGAAAAAACGCGCCCTGTTGATATCGATAAGCGTAAAGCCCAGTTTATCCCCGGCTTGTTTTTTTATCAGGATATTCCCGCCAGCCAAATCCCGGAAAAACACCCCACGCCCATGCAAATCCAACAGGAATTGACTGAGTTGCTCGTATAAATCGTCTTCTCTGACACCCTGGTATTCGGTTGCACCTTCATTAAATGCCGTCAAAATATCCCTGGCGGAAAAGTCATGATCAACCATGTCGCACAGATAATAGTTTTCAGTCAGTGTTTTATCATCTGCCTGTTCAAAGTAGGCGATAGGCAGAGCTGTGGGAATTCCTCGGCGTAATAATTCGGCTGCGGCATTCCAGCTGCGTCTGGACTTACACGGTTTAAATTTATCAAGCAGCCGTTTATGTGCTGGCATACGTAATGGTTTTTTTGCGACAACGGTCTGATCCAGCAGATTATCGATACGCCAGATAATATTTCGGGCTTTGCGTAAGGTATTTGCTTCGGTTGCTTTGGGAAGATAGGCCGGGTGTAGCTTCAGTTTCAGCTCTTCCGCCTGTGAAGCATTTTCAGCAATCAGTACACCTTTCCAGCCATCCTGCTCAAATCCGTACAAATTTTTACCAGGGGCATGACGATATAATGATATGCGTTCCCGGGCCTTAGGACTTGCTTTTAACTGAATTTTTGTATCAGATGACCAGCAGAGGAATACGGGAGTTTCGGTGACAAACTCGGGTTTTTCACTGACAGTCGTTCCATCACGGGAAATAATCTCAACATCCTCCAGTTGTGCAGGAGCATATAAGGCATGCATTGGCATTGCCTGACCATTTGCGGTCCATAACACATGGATTAATTTATCGTTGTTTCGAAATGCATGAACTTCAATGGCTTCGGCCGTCGCTAATGGCCCTTCATACAAACTGCCAGGGATCAATCGAATAAAATTCTGCATCGCATAAAATGACGGACGCAGACGGAAATCCTCGCGTTTTCCCAGTACTGAGCGGTAATGCGTAATGCGTTCCAGCTCAGGGTAAACCTCATAACCGTCATCAATTAGTCCTTCTCGATGACAAATGAATGGTCCCCAATAAGCCTGCTGCATTGCACCGGAAGCAGCGAGTAAAGTGAGGTAACGACTTAAATAATCTGCTTGTTTTTCTTCGCCATTGACCAAAACCCGCCGAATCCTCGGTAATGTCCAGAAAGCTGCTGGCGATATAAATTCAGTTACCCCAAAATCATTGCTGATCTTTTTCAGAATCCGAGCTTTTTTGACCAGATTCACTTTTAAACGCATGGCGAGCTTAGTGCCAAAAATACGATGGTCAAAGCGTTCCGGTTCGGTCACCCGCTCACTGAACAGATTATTGGTGTGGATATCGGGTAATTGATTATCACGACGTAAGCGGGTTAATACAGCAATGTTATGCAACGGTTCAAAATCAGAAATATTCGGTCCGGCAATCTTGATATGACGGGATTTTATTTCTTCATAGGCAATCCGCCAGGCATTAAAAAAACTTTCGGTGTCATAACCCGCCCAGCGACGACGGTTACTGGTTGAGCCCACTTCAATCGCTGTGACTCGTGACCCAAACCGGCTGGCGGCGGTTTGCACAAATTCACGCCAGCGCAGTTGTGCGCTGCCGGTTTTCATTTGTTGCGCTTCAGTAAAGGGCTGAACCAGATGTAATAGCACTTTGATATCGGTCGCCAGTAACCGTTCCAGTAACCGTGTTACCGGGCCACCTTCATCACCATATGTGTAATCGAGGCGGACCTGTTTAATCTGCAGCTCAGCAAGTTGCTGCAGAATATAATCATCGACAGCGGGATCCTCGGAGGTGGTGACGCCCACACCAACAAAATCGTTCGGGACGATATGTTGGGCTTCTGGTAAATGTCCATCAGGCAACGCCAGCCGGCCAGCAAATACGTAACGTAATGCATGACCCAATGAATTTGCATCCATTAATGGGCCGTTTTCAATTTTGTTTTGCGATGGGTCTGACGAGCTCATAAAAAATCCGAAAAGTTATGCCCTGCATTGGGCTTTTTAAAGCAGAAATACATCATGCTTGGGTTTGTGTCATAGCTATCACTGCTGGAAGCTTATTTTGTCCAAGTGGGCGTGAGGTGTTGGTATTCTACATAAGTCATTTCTAACGCAGTAGGGCGGATATACCCCGAATCCTGCTGGAAACTATCTCCTGAAATAAGGCTGACTTGAAGAGTTTAATGCGTCAAGCTACTGGAAAAGACATTTAACACCACTACGCCGCCTAAAATCATTGAAATGCCAATGATGGCAGGGGTGTCCAGCTTCTGACTAAACACAATCCAACCTATTAAAGCGATTAATACCACTCCGATACCTGCCCAGATCGCGTAGGCGATACCGACAGGAATGACTTTTAATGATAAAGCTAAAAAGTAAAAAGCGACGATGTAACCTACGATAACAGCTACAGATGGCCAGAATCGGGTAAACCCCTCAGAAGCTTTGAGAAAGCTGGTTCCGAAGACCTCGGCAATAATAGCAATACTTAGTAATAACCATTTAGACATATCATGGGACTCAATTGTAGGTGAGGAACAGGCTGATAGCCAACAGACTACCCAGCAATGCAACAATTAAACTAACAATGACGCCCCATTGCGTCCGATACCCTTCGGGAAATTCAGATTCCCCAAGTGTTTTTAACACACGCTGAAATTGTCTGGCAGCATACAAGGTGGTCACACTGCCAAGTAGAATAAACGCCAGGCCGATGACAAAGGTCATGGTGGTGTTCAAGTGTTCCTGACCATTTGCTAATACTTCAATCAACAAACCTGAACGTTCAATCAAAAAACCGAACATGATAAACGTCAATCCAGTGCGATTCCAGGCGAGTAATGTGCGCTCTGCAGCGAATAAAACCCGCGGATCCTGAAGATAGGACATTGATTAAACCGCCTTTACTTTGCGTTTTCTCAACCAGTTTTTAAGCTTGGCGCTTAATTTGTGAAAAAAACGATGTTTGTTGCCAGCGGCTTCGCTGGTCAGAAAGTTTATCTGGATAGAGCGGCGTGTACCTTCAAAACTAGGATAGCCATGCCAGCAGTTATCAGTCACTTTAAACGCGACTAATGAGCCAGGACCGGGAATAATTTCATCGACATAATCTTGCATATCCTGTGCATTATTTAAAATTCGTAAGCGTCCCGTGGCAGCATCCCAGCTTTCATTCAGATAAATTAAAATGGTGACCAGCTTGGTTTTGGAGTCTGTGTGAATGCGCCCGTCTTTTTGTCGTGAATAGCCTCTTAAGGTCATCATCATCGGTAGATCCATCACTTTGACATCAAACTTTTCACAGATAACTTGTCTGAATTCTGGACTGTCGATGGAGTCAAGGAACGCTTTGAAATCAGGATTTACTGACACATCATCAACGTTGAAACTGCCCCCGTCACCGATGTCAGGGAAATCACCAATCACACGCTCCAGCACATCCTGACGGATCGATCGCTCCACCTTGAAAAAAGGGAAAGGTACGGTGTTAACTGTTGCAGCTTTTAAGGCCTGCATATCCAGTACTGAATTCATAGGATTTCTCATTAATGCATGTAAAGGTAATTACTACATATGATAGTACAAAATAGCCATACAATCTGGTTACTGAAGTGGAATACATCCGTTATTTTATTCACTAGCAATGGTAATAGTGAATCAAGATAATTGCGACGCAATTGAATCGATGAATAAATTAATGATTCTGTTTTGCAGCAACCTAGTAGAAGTTGATATGGTCATTCAATAAACGCTAATCAGGAGATATCCATGTCAAAGTGGCAAGAAGGTCGGGTGGTAGAAAATAAACAATGGACCTCCACTATACATTCTCTGAGGGTTGAGGCCCCCCTGGCATCGTTTGAAGCCGGACAATTTACCCGACTGGCACTGGACATTGACGGTGAAGAGGTCAGTCGACCATTTTCGCTGGTGAATGCACCTGGCGAACAACCGCTGGATTTTTATTTTATTGAAGTCCCAGGCGGAATATTCTCAACAAAGCTGGCAAAGCTTAATCCTGGAGATAGCATCAAGGTTGCTACCAAGGCCACAGGGTTATTAACCCTTAAACAACTGCCGCCAGCCAAAAAGTTATTTTTACTGGCGACCGGTACCGGCATTGGTCCTTTTTTATCCATTATTAAAACACCCGAGGTGTGGCAACAATTTGAACGGATAACGCTGGTCCATGCTGTGCGCTATATGGAAGAGTTGACCTATCAACAACTGATCCGCAACATCGCCGAAAAGCATACCCATCAATTCAGTTATATTCCAATGGTCAGTCGAGAGGCATGTGACTACGCTATTCCGGGGCGGATTCCTGCAGCGATAATGGACTCCAAACTTGAGTTACGTGCTGGCGGACGTATCGATAATGAGAGTCATGTCATGCTTTGTGGTAACCCGGATATGGTGCAGGATACGATGAATGTGCTGTTAAAACGCGGGCTCACAAAGCATAGCCGACGCGAACCAGGTCATATCAGCATAGAAAAGTATTGGTAGTAAAATGAAGTGGTTGTGAGATTCAATTGATCCAGAATACACGTTAGTTGAACCAAATATTATTCAACCAGTCACTAGTGGCATAGCAATTGCCTTTCATTTAAAAAATGCTGGCTTTGCAGCAGAACCATAATATTGCATTGCAAATTGCACTAAAAAGTCACATTGTTAACAGACAAGGTTTTATAACGGATCACCCGACAATTTTGTTGCTCGGTCCAAAACAGGGGAGGGCTCATGTCAGATGTCTGGCAAGACACTATCACCACAGCTGAAACAATCCGCCGCGAACTCCATGCTCATCCGGAAATGGGCTGGCAGGAACATCGCACCGCTGAGCGTGTACGCGAAATTCTCAGCTCACTGAATATTAGCTGGCGTAGCTGTGCAGGCACTGGCACGGTCGGTGTACTGAATCCTAATGGAACGGCTGGGCCGCACATTGCCTTGCGCGGTGATATGGATGCATTACCTATTCACGAAGCCACTTTAAAAGCCTGGAGCTCAATGAATGAGGGGTGTATGCATGCCTGTGGTCATGATGGTCACACTGCAACCTTATTAGCGACAGCAAAATGGCTTAAGTATCACGAAGCGCAACTGAATGGACCGGTCAGCCTGATTTTTCAGCCCGCCGAAGAGGGGGGACATGGTGCCAGAGAAATGATCAACGATGGCGCGCTTGAGGGGGTTGACGAAATTTATGGCTGGCACAACTGGCCGGCTATTTCATTTGGTCAAATGCTTTGTCCCGATAGTTTGGTGATGTGTGGAAATGGCACATTTAAAATCACGCTGCACGGGCAAGGCGGCCATGCCAGCCAGCCGGAACTGTGCCGTGACCCAGTGTTAGCGGCCAGTGCGATTACCCTTAACCTGCAACAGATTATCAGTCGTCGGCTAGCGCCTCAGCAGGCTGCGGTGATCAGTGTCACTTCAATCGAAGCGTCAAGTGCGCCTACCGTGATTCCGCAAAATGCTGTTCTCGGCGGCAGCATCCGGGTCCCAGACAGAAAAACCCGTGATGAAATCTATCGGTTTATCACTGAGATCAGCCAGCAAACTGCCGCGAGTTATGGTGTGGTGGCTGAAGTGGAAAATTTTCCCCGCTATGACGCAACCATTAATCATTCGGTACAGGCTACAAACATGCGGCGGTTATGGCAGGACATTAACGGTGCTGATTCACTGGATTTTGTTACGTCGACACCGATTATGGCCTCCGAAGATTTCAGTTATTACCTGCAGCATATTCCCGGCGCATTTGCGTTGATTGGCAGTGATGATGGCCCCGATCACCAGGTGCCATGTCACAGCCCTTATTACGACTTTAACGATCGCCTGATACCGGCGGTCACACGATTGTTTTCGCGCCTGGTCGGAGTTGGCGTACCTGTTCCGGAGGAACTGCCCTAAATCGTCCCAGTGACGTGTTCAAGAGGAGATTTAAATGAGTATTTTTGAAGAAAGAGAGTCTGCGATCCGCGCTTATTGCCGAGTATATCCGGTGGTATTCGATAAAGCGGTTAATGCCCGCCAGACTGATGAAAGCGGCAAGGAATATATTGATTTTTTTGCGGGTGCCGGTGTGTTAAATTTCGGTCATAACAATCAGCGTATGACCAAAGCGGTAGTCGATTACATTCAATCAAATGGCGTGACGCACAGCCTTGATATGCACACCACTGCTAAACGACAGTTTATGCAGCACTTCACCGATACCATTCTGAAACCTCGCAATATGCCGCATAAAATGCAATTTATGGGGCCTACCGGAACCAATGCGGTGGAAGCCGCAATGAAACTGGCAAGAAGAGTTACCGGTCGTCAGGATGTCGTGGCTTTCAGTCATGGCTTTCATGGCATGACACTGGGGGCACTGAGCGCCACGGCAAATCAGTACTTCCGTAATGCAGCCGGTGTGCCGCTGAACCATGTGAAACATTTTGCCTTTGGCTGTGAAGAGGTTTGTCCGGGCTGTGAACTGGGTTGTGGAATGCAAAGTATTGATCAGTTAACAGCAATCTATAAAGACAGCTCCAGCGGTATTGCTCCGCCCGCAGCATTTTTACTTGAAACGATACAGGCAGAAGGCGGTGTGAAGGTAGCATCAAAAGAATGGTTGCAGGCCCTGGCAAAATTGGCCAAAGAAGTCGGGGCATTATTAATCGTCGACGATATTCAGGTGGGCGTTGGCCGAACCGGTTCGTTTTTCAGTTTTGATGATCTGGGTATTGACCCTGACATTATCTGCCTGGCCAAAGGTATTGGTGGCATGGGCACACCGATGGCGATGAATCTGGTGAAGCCGGAACTTGATGAACACTGGTCGCCCGGTGAACATACTGGCACTTTCAGAGGCCAGGATATTTCCTTTGTCGCTGGTGATCAGGCACTGACTTATTTTGACAATGATGAGTTGATGAAAGAAGTCAAAACCAACGGCCAGCAAATGGCTGAAGCACTGGCACCATTGACGCAGCGGTATCCGGAAGTGAATGTGACTGGTAAAGGCATGATTCTGGGATTGGACGTCGGCAATGGAGATAGAGCCAAAGCGATTGTGAATCAGTGTTTTGATGCCGGGTTACTGATTGCCAGCTGTGGTACCGGTGGCCGTGTTGTCAAATTGATCCCCCCATTAACCACGCCCCAATCTGACTTAAAGACGGGACTGGATATTCTGGTTGAAGTAACAGACAGAGTCATGCAAATGGAGGAAGCCGCATGAGACAGCGTGATGATATGACTTTTCCGTTTGAAGAATACGAGCGACGACTACGCGAGTTAAGAGAACGTATTGCCGAACGGCATATGGATGCTGTGGTCATTTCCGATCCTGAAAATATTATGTATCTGACGGATTATCAGACGACTGGCTATTCATTTTTTCAGGCATTGGTAGTGCCGTTGGAAGATGAACCGTTCATGATTACCCGTAAACTGGAAGAATCTAATGTAATCCATCGGACCTGGGTAGAGATTACCCGGCCGTATCCTGATACTGGCGATGCCATTCAGATGCTGGTCGATGCACTGCGTGAGTTTGGACTGGATAAAAAACGCATTGGATATGAACGTAACAGCTACTTTTTCCCTGCCTATCATCAGGACTGCATTCATACCACTTTGACCGATGGCAAACTACTGGATTGCTTTGGCATCGTAGAGGAAGGGCGGGTATGCAAATCAGCTATGGAAATTGCCTTGATGCAGAATGCTGCCAGAGCCACTGAAGCAGGTATGCAAGCCGGTATTGACGCTGTGCAGGAAGGCGTTACTGAAAATGAAATTGGTGCGGCAATCAGCGCAGCAATGTTTAGAGCAGGAGGTGAACCACCTGCGGTGATGCCGTATGTGACTTCCGGACCACGCACCATGATTGGTCATGCCACTTGGGAAGGCCGTATTGTTCAACCAAATGAACATGTTTTTCTTGAGGTGGGGGGATGTTATCGCCGGTATCACACCGCAATGATGCGCACAATTGTTCTGGGTGCATTAAGCCCATCAATGTATAAAGCCCAGGAAATTATGAAAATGGCGCTGGACGCAGTACATAAGAATTTTCAGCCTGGCATGACCGTATCCGATGCCGACAATATGATTCGTAATATCATTACTAAAAATGATATTGGTGCACGGCTGGTGACCCGGTCGGGTTATTCAATTGGTATCGCCTTTCCACCCAGCTGGGATGAAGGGTATATCGTTAGTCTCAAACAAGGTGAATCTGCTGTGCTGAAACCTGGCATGACGTTTCACATTATCCCGTGGATGTGGGGCATCGATGGGGATAAAACCTGCGGTATCTCTGACACCATTCATATTACCGAAGATGGCTGCGAGTCCTTTTTCACCATGGATCGGGATTTTGTGGTGAAAGCCGATCAGGGCAAACAAAAGCTCATCTCGGTTGATAAAAGCCCAAAAAGCGAAGCGAAAGCTGACAAACAAATTGAGCGTTCTCAGAAATCCGCTAGCTAATTAAAGAGGTTCACATGCTAACAGCAACAAATCCGTATAGCGGAAAAAAAATCGATAGTTTCCCCTGTCTCACTAAACATGAAATGTATGCCCGAATCGGTGAGGCCAGCGCAGCTTTTGCTGACTGGAGTGATCGAAGTTTTGAAGAGCGTGGAGAGGTTTTACGTTCAGTCGCCAGACAGTTACGCGCAGAAAAACATGATCTGGCACAACTGATGGCTTTGGAAATGGGTAAGCCAATAAGAGAAGGGGTACCAGAGGTTGAAAAAGCAGCCTTTTGTGCAGAATTCTATGCCGATAATGCCGAAAAGTTTCTGGCCAGAGACACTATCGAATCGGATGCATCACTTAGTTATGTCTGTTATCAACCTTTGGGCACATTGCTGGGCATTCTGCCCTGGAATGCACCATTATGGCTGGCATTCCGCTATCTGGCACCCGCGCTGATGGCAGGCAATACTTGTGTGATGAAACACGATCCCCATGTGCCGCAAACAGCCCAGGCAATCGCAAATGCCTTTGTTAAAGCTGGCGCACCGGAAAATATTATGGTGAATTTGCCCCTGGAAACCCCAGAAGTAGAATTAGCGATTCGGGATCCACGCATAATGGCTGTTTCGTTTACCGGTTCTGGTGGTGCAGGCCGGAAAGTAGCTGAAATTGCAGGCAGTGAAATCAAACCCTGTGTTCTGGAACTGGGTGGTTCGGATCCCAGTATTATTCTGGCTGATGCTGATCTGGAAACGGCCGCGGATGTGGTGACTCTGTCACGAATCATTAATGCAGGACAGTCCTGTATTGCCGCAAAACGAATTATTGTCGAGGCTGAAATCTACGACCATTTTGTCGAACTACTATTAAATCGACTCAAAAAATTGCAAATGGGCGATCCATTACAACCTAGTACCGATATCGGGCCGATTGCTCGCAAGGATTTGCAACTGAATCTGCATCGTCAGGTGGAAGATACCGTTGCGGCAGGTGCGAAATGTTTATTAGGAGGCGAATTACCGGATACCGATGGTTTTTTCTACCCGGTCACCTTGCTGACCGAAGTGACTCCCACAATGTGTGCGTTTCGTGAGGAAACCTTTGGGCCAATTATGGCGGTGATTAAAGCAGAAGATCACGAACACGCACTGGAAATGGCCAATGACACGGAATACGGTTTAGGCGCAAGCATCTGGACTAAAAATGCCGAATTGGCTTCGCATCTGGCCATGCAGCTTCAATCTGGTCAGGTTGCAATAAACGGCATTGTGAAAACCGATCCTCGATTACCAAGCGGTGGAATCAAGGGATCCGGTTTTGGTCGAGAGCTCGGGCCACACGGAATCCATGAGTTTGTGAACGCCAAACAGGTGTGGATTAAGTAATTTCAATCAGGTTTAGAGGGTGAGATCATAATGATCTCACCCAATTTAAATCAATATTTTGTGATTTCAGTAGCTAGTTTTTCAGCTAATTTATCCAAGTTGCTACCCAATGCCCGCACTAAAGCCGGATAACCATCTGCTGCCAGAGTTGTTTCAATATGAAAGGGTGAGATGACAATCAATTCACCTGTGTGATCGCGCAAACGCCATTGTCCGCTGGTCACCGCTTTGCCAGTAAAGTGCCCATGAAACTGCTCAATATCCAACTGTAAATTCCACGCCGTTTGTTTTAATCCCCGACTATCTGACAGCACCAGCAACTCTGGGAGTTGTTTGCTCAATCGGCTACGCAATCCACGGCGAATTTGTTGGCCCAGGTTTTCTGCCCAAAGATGCTCATTGGCTTGATGCAGAGTAATGTCATCCATTTGCAATGCAATGCGTTCGCTGTCAAGAAATTCAGCCAGGCTAATAGAGCCTATTACAAGGACTTGTGCCTCAGGTGTTGAAGCCTGCTCAGAGGATTGAAAGGTTTCTGGCAGGGTATATCGTTGTGTATTAACTGCTTGATTGGCACAAGCCATTAAACTCATTACCAGCAATAAGCTAAAAAACAATTTATTGATTGTTATCAACATAAATAATCCCGATTATTTTGGCGCTCGTGGTAGTGGGTCGTCGCTGTCACGACGATCAAAAATTAGTGCATTGGGTTGTTCGCCCAAAGTC
The DNA here is from genome assembly GCA_002723255.1 of Pelagibacterium sp. Classification (GTDB taxonomy): domain Bacteria; phylum Pseudomonadota; class Alphaproteobacteria; order Rhizobiales; family Devosiaceae; genus Pelagibacterium; species Pelagibacterium nitratireducens. Next base: position 25,809 of record PBNW01000053.1, read on the forward strand.
CGTGCGATGGGCTGAAGATCACGCAGCAGTTTTTCCAACCGTTGCAAGGTGCCTGTCATCTCTTGATAAGCGGAGGAATCAGGCGAAAGCCCCTGCAAAGTGGCTCGAATTTCTGTAAGTGTCTGATTAATATTTTCAGGGATCTGTTGCGTTTCAGAAGCATTGACCAAGGTTTGAATGCTGGCGGTTAACTCTCTGATTTCGTTCAGCATGGTTTCGGAGCTTTCCAGATTACGATCCATGCCGGTTAGAATCGGTTCAACTTCCAGTTGATTGAGTTTATCCAGCAAATTCGACACTTTCAGTTCGATTTGCGCCAAGCCTGTTGAACTGGTTGGCAGAACCTGATGCCCTTCAAACGTTCTGGCAACAAACTCATAGGTATCATCACGCTGGAAGTTAAGATCAACGAATAATGATCCGGTCAACAGATTACCTGATTTGAGTGTGGCTCTTAATCCGGCATTCAACATGCGGTCGAAGCGAGCTGCCCAGTCTTTGATATCAACTTTTTCACTACCGCCTAAGCGTTGAGGTTCCAGACGGATTAACACCGGAATAGCAAAGCCGCTCTGCGCATTGCGTTCGGGTGAGGTGAATTTCCAGGGTACACTCGAAACGGTACCAATACGAATGCCACGAAATTCAACCGGCGCCCCTTTGGAAAGGCCGCGGACGGTATCTTCGATTAACAGTACATATTCAAGGTATTGAGTATAAGCTTCCTGACGTGCACTCTCCTCATCACCGTAAAGGGTAAAAATACTATCGGGTGGGGCAGGAGAACCGACTGGTAAATCCTCAAGGACTCCAAATGTCACGCCACCGCCTAATAATGCTTCCAATGAGGCAATATTGATTTTGAAACCTTCGGAATCCAGTTTTAAATCCACGCCACTGGCAGACCAGAAACGGGTTCCTTCGGTGACCAGAACATCGTAAGGGCTTTCAATAAATAACTGGTGGCGCATTTCACGCTTTTCGCTATCAAACTCAGCGCTTTCAACCCTGCCCACATTAAACCCCTGATAAGTCACGGGGTCACCTACTCGTAGTGAGTTGCCCAGCTGACTGATCAGATTAATGCGTAAACCTTGCACACCGAGAGTTGAAATAGGCGGTTGTTCAAGCACCTCAAATTCACGTTGTTCGATCTTACTTTCACCGGGTTGTAATTGAATATAAGCGCCAGATAGAACTGTATTAAGGCCACTGATCCCTTCTCGACCTATACGCGGTTTTACGACCCAGAAGCGGGAGTCATCGACCAGCATCGGTTCGGCCTCTGGATTAATACGCGCAATGATTAATGTATGGGTTAAATCTTCTGATAGACGCACCTGTTCAACCTGACCAATATCCACATTGCGCGTTTTGATCATGGTTTTGCCAGCTTCTATCCCCTCTGCATTTGACATCGTTAAGGTAATTCTGGGCCCTATACGACTGTAGTTGTCATATATCAGCCATAAACCAATCATGACTGCGACAATCGGCACAATCCAGATGGGGGAAAGACGAGACTGTCTGCCTGATTTTGCTCGATGCTGGTCAGTCAGATTGTCTTCATTAGAGACAGGGGAATCACTCATTCACGGTTTCCTTGGAGTGCTGTTTTTTTTGCTTGTAGTAGGTGTATCCCATATCAGGCGTGGATCAAATGTCATCGCTGCTAACATGGTTAAAATAACGACAGCGCCAAATGCTAGTGCTGCCGGACCTGGGGTTATAGACATTAAGTTTCCTGCCCGAATCAATGCCACCAGTATAGCGACTACAAATAAATCTACCATGGACCAGCGACCAATAAATTCGGTAATACGATATAAATTGGTTCGGCTATTAGCGCTGAGTTCACTACTTTTACGTACCACAAATGACAGCCAGATCAACGCCAGCATCTTGCCGACAGGAACCAGAATACTGGCAAAAAAGATTACTGCTGCAATTGGCCAGGAGCCCTTTTGCCACAAATCAATAATGCCACCAATAATGGTTGCCGGTTGGGTCTGGCCCAGCACCGTTGTTGTCATAATAGGATAGGCATTTGCAGGAATGTACATCACAATTGCTGCCGCCAAAAGCGCCCAGGTACGTTGCAGGCTATGTGGTAAACGGAGATGCAGCGGTTCGCCACAGCGGCGGCAATGTCCATGACCGGACTCGGACAGTTCATTTATCAAATCACAGGTTGAGCAACCTGCCAAACCTTGTGAAGCTGCCGTTTCGCCTGTGCGAATACCTTTTGGGGCCTGAGGTTCACCCGCAAGTGAAAACCACATCCAGTCGGCATCAATAGAGCGCGTGGTCATTAACAGTAAAATTGCAAAGGCACAAAATGCCCAGAATGAAATTCCTAATTCAATCTGTGCCATCCCAGCGATTTTTATCAAACTGACTAGGGCGGCAATGATAAATACATCCGCCATCATCCAGGGATGCATATGTGCTAGTGAACGGGCAATACCACGACTAAATGGAAATGGATCTCCCCGGAGCAAACCAAATTGCAACCAAATCACCCCTGATAGGTAAACTGCCGGCAATACAATGATCGTTAGTGCCACAATGAGTGCGACCAGGGGTTGATGGAAACCAATCATACTGGTGGCGGTTTGAGTAAGCTCAATATTGTTGCTTATGCCTCTGGCTTCAAAACTCACAAAAGGAAACGAGATTGCCAGAATCAATGCAATTAATGCACTGATGGCATAAGCCATACTGCGCTGAGCTGGTCGAAAATGTCGACGTACCAATATATGTTCGCAACGAGGACAGGTGGCATGCTCACCAGGACGTAATGCAGGTAATACCACCACCCAATCACACTCATGACAGGCACGCATTCTTCTTAATGAAACACGGCTTTCCGGTGAATAGGGAGCAATATCATCAGGCATGTTTTCGACAGTTGCGGGTTGTTTCAATTCATTTTTCCGTGACGTCGACCAAGAAATGTAAGCAGAGAACTGGCATTATACGCGTTGGCAATAGATATGTTGGGCATCAGTAGAGAGAGGTTAATTCCAATCCTATTTGGTATGACACGGAATTGAAAATGATGTTCATTTATTGCCAAACCAGGGCTTGTTGATCTTTTATCTTCGCCGGTTAAGAGCTGAAAAGACGTCAACTAAAGCAGTATGACAGCTGTTTGTGATACATCCATGTATCTCACCTCAGGCTCTGGAGTAAAACAAAAACTGAAAGGGATGTTGGTTGATCATCCACTTATTATTAAATGTTAAGGAGAAAACTAAGTGAGAGATATCCTGTTTTTAGATTCAATGCTAACGCCTAAAATCATTACTCTGGTTTACTGGTTGTTATTAGGCGCCGCGCTGGTTTCTGGTTTAGGTATGATGTTTACGGGTGGTTTTGGCAGTTTTCTTATGGGAATCTTTACCATGCTGGCGGGAGCTGTTGGTGCGCGCATCTGGTGTGAGCTGTTGATCGTATTATTCAAAATTAATGAAAATATGAAAAAACTAGCCGATCAATAATCTCCACAAAAAAGGGCTCTAATCGAGCCCTTAAATTGCTGCAATGACCCGTCCTAAATAAGGTTGACACTTTTCAATAAAGACAATTGGAGAGTGTTATGAATCCTGATAAAAAGCGTACCCAGCGTGATTACTCCCTAGCCTTTAAATTGGCCGTTGTTGACCAGATCGAAAAGGGGGAGATGACCTATAAACAAGCTCAGACTCGCTATGGCATCCAGGGCAAATGTACGGTTTTAGTTTGGCTTCGTAAGCATGGTCGGTTAGATTGGTCAGGCGGAACTCCCAACCATCAGGCAAGGCAAGGAGTACTTATGTCTGATAAAAAAACTACTTTGACACCAGAGCAGCGGATTAAAGAGCTTGAACGAGAGCTGGCAGTTAGCCAGCAAAAAGCACAATTTTTTGAAGCAGTTGTGGATGTCTTGAAGAAAGACTATGGAGTGAAAGTGGTAAAAAAGCCGCTCGGCAGGTCATCCAACAAAAAATCGTCGCCCAATTAAAGGTTGCGCATGCCTGCCAATTTTTAGGGATCACTCGCCAAGCCTATTACCGTTACTGGAGCCGTGCAGCACAGGTAGCTGAGCGCAATGTGGCAATTCTCTCATTTGTGAGTGAAGAGCGGATGCTTCAGCCTCGCCTAGGTGGACGCAAACTGCATCATTTGATGAAACAGGCTGGAATCGACTACATCCCGGGGCGGGACAGATTGTTTGCCCTGCTTCGCGAACACCGGCTGTTAGTCCCGGTAAAACGGGCTTACCATAAAACCACGCAAAGTCATCATCGCTTTCGTTGCCATCCTAACTTGACCAAACCCGGCGCAGATCAGACGCTTGTGCAGCGCCCTGAACAGTTATGGGTAGCGGATATAACCTATTTGCCGGTGCGCCAGGGTGAAGCCTACCTCAGTCTTGTCACCGATGCGTTCTCGCGAAAAATTCTCGGGTATCACGTGCATGACACATTGCGCGCTGATGCGGTGTCACAGGCGTATGTCTTGGCCTTGAAGCAAAGGCAATGCGCGGACAAGCCTCTCATTCATCACTCTGATAGAGGTATCCAGTACTGCTCAGGGCACTATCAGGCGATTCATCAGAAGTACAGCGTCACCTGTTCGATGACAGATGGATACGACTGCTATCAGAATGCCCTAGCAGAGAGGTTAATGGTATTTTGAAGAATGAATATCTTCTACAAATACCCAAAGATCTTAACGAGGCGGCGATGATGGTTAAACAGTCCATCCAGCTATATAATCAGAGGCGGCCGCACATGGCCCTACAATACAAAACGCCCGATGCGGTGCATCGGGCGTTTTAATCGAAATAAGTGTCAACTTATTTCAGGACAAGACACAAAGATGCTGTCGAAGCGTCAGACTTTTTTCACAAACTGCGATTTAAGTTTCATCGCACCGATGCCATCAATCTTGCAATCAATATCGTGATCGCCGTCGACCAGACGGATGTTTTTGACCTTTGTGCCGACTTTTACCACCAGCGAAGAACCTTTCACTTTCAGATCCTTGATGACAGTCACGCTATCGCCATCCTGTAACACATTGCCATTGGCATCCAGGATCTCATCTGATGTTTCGACCTTGTCAGTTGCCGTATCTGCTGACCATTCATAAGAGCATTCCGGACAAATCAGAATATGATCATCTTGATAGACATATTCGGAATCACACTTCGGACAATTAGGTAAATCGCTCATTTCAAACCTCAGGCTACGTTGGCATAGCGCGCTATAGTACGCCAGCAGACAGTTTTTTGCTGATAAATGAACTGTAAAACCTTCACACCATTTTCTAAGCAAATGATGTCAGGTCATTGC